>JAFUBQ010000020.1 GCA_017460085.1 Alphaproteobacteria bacterium | reverse complement strand
TCCAGCTATCTTCGAATTAAAAAAAATAATCGGTAGATCCATTGACTCGTCTGTGCTGTGCGCATCCGAGAGGGATGACGATTAAAAGAAAATGTCAACGCTCGATTCCGCAGCAAAATAAAAATGTCATCCCTCGCCGAGCGAAGCGAGTGCGTCAGGGGATCTTCGGATTAAAAAACATAGAAGCAACGCTAGCGCGCAATAATGTCATCGCTCGATTCCGTAGGAAAATAAAAATGTCATCCCTCGCCGAGCGAAGCGAGTGCGTCAAGGGATCTTCAAATTAAAAAAGCACGGAAGCGTCGCTACCGCGCAATAATGTCATCGCTCGATTCTGTATGAAAATAAAAATGTCATCCCTCGCCGAGCGAAGCGAGTGCGTCAAGGGATCTTCAAATTAAAAAAGCACGGAAGCAACGCTAGCGCGCAATAATGTCATCGCTCGATTCCATAGGAATCGTCCAGCGATCTTCGGATTAAAAAAATAATCGGTAGATCCCCTGACTCGTCTGCGCTTTGCGCATCCGAGAGGGATGACAGTATTGGTTTGCAGAAATGACATTTTTGAAGAATAAAGAAGCGTCACTTTCGCTCCGAAAGACTAGATTTCTTGATGCACGGACGCACAGCGCCGCGCAAGGAATGACATTTTTTGCACTCGCTACGCTCGGCGAGGTATGACAGTAAAAAAGGCATAACATAAAATGAACCCCCGTCTCTACACGAGAAACGAGGGTTTTTTTGTTTTAGTCACCGGAAACGAATCTCCGAGTGACTCTGGCGCCGTTGGCGGCGGCTCTTCTGGCCTTGGCGGTTCGCTTCTCGGCCTTGGTTGAGCCGGAAACGATTTTGAAACCGCCCTGCTTCTCAGCAGGAGCTTTTTTGGCCACGGGGAACTGCGGCTGAGCTGTTGCCGGCCGCTCGATGAGAGCGGTATAGTCCGGCAGAGCCTCGCCTGCCCGATAAGGGCTAAAGCTGGCTAAGTCGGCCTTGTTGACCAACACCAGCTCTTCCCCGGCGAAGACCGCGTTTGCCTGTAGCGTGCGGAATGCACGATAGGCAACGGCCTGTCCGGCCGGAGCGGACTGCCATACCTCGAGGTTGTGACCTACGAGGTAGGTGCGGCGAACAGTGGAATCACCCACTGCGAAGTCCACCGCAACAGCCACCTTACCATCCTCGCGAATGGCGGAGACAAGCGTCCCCATTTCGCAAAGACATTCGTCCTTGCGGATGGTATAGTTTTTCAACTTACCATCGGTGGCCGGCCACAACAGTTGCATGGTTTTCCCATCCAACTGCCTCCAGCAACTCGTGCCAGAAACGCCGTTAATTTTTACTTGGGAGTCCGCGGTAGCGGTGCTCCCCTCATTGGTCTCAGCATAGAGACCTGCGCCGAAAAAAGGCGCGGCTATCAGCATAAAGCTGACAGCAATAGCTTTAATATCTGCCATATTTTATTAAGTTTTATTCCCGCCGGTGTGCACGAAGCGCGGTGGCGGGAGAGTTAGTAAATTCACACTTAAAAGTTTACGATGCGCCGTCGATGATTGCTCACCAACTTGAAACACCGTAAACTTTTTATATTAAATGGCAAACACTAATGCTCCAAATAAGAGACACAATTCGTATTGCCATAATAATTTTTTTATTACCCATAATGTAGCATACTTTTTTACGCATTGCAAGTGTTTTTGTCGATGAAATGCAATTTTTTTACGCTGTTGCGAACATTATTTCAGCGGATTAACAACACTTTTGTCCCGCTTCACAAGATGAGGATATTTTTTAAGCAGCATATAGTCGTTGTGATATGCTTTTCAGCCATTCGCTCTGCTGCTCGTATGGCTCGCTGAATTCAACATCGGCCGCAAGTTTATTTTTCAGCCATGTGCGTTGACGTTTGGCATATTGGCGCGTATGCAATTTTGCCAACTCAAGCGCTTCAGTCAGCGGCATTTTTCCTTTAACCGTCATGCTTAATTCCGGCACACCCAGCGCCTTCATTGCCGGCAGAGATTCATCAACACCGCGCTTTACTAGTGCGCCAATTTCAGCCATAACACCTTCGGCAATCATATTATCTAAGCGAATTCGGCAGCGTTGCTCAATTATTTCAATCGGCGGCACAATTTTAACCACCTTAAAGTCTGCTTCCGGCAGTTTTTTTACTAGCGGCTCGGCAAACCATTCGGAAAGTTTGCGCTTGGTAAACAGCATAATTTCCACAGCACGCGTCAGGCGGGTTTTATCGTTAGGGTGCAAACGCTCAGCCGTTTGCCTGTCATTTTGCTGCACAAATTCATATAAATCTCCCAGTGTCATAGAACTTGCTTTGGCGCGAATCTGCGGCGGAATTTCCGGAATCGGCGTCACTCCGTTAATCAGCGCATCAATATACATGCCGGTACCGCCCACAACAATCGGCAATTTTTCTTCTTGCCAGCAGCGTTTAATTTCTGCCACACACAAATTCAGCCATTCCACCACATTACCGCGCTTTTCCACCTCATAAATTTCAAACAACCGATGCTCTGCCATTTGTTTTTCGGCAGCATTCGGCGTGGCGGCAATAATCGGAATATCTTTATATATTTGCAAAGCATCGCAATTAATAACCACCCCATTAAAAGCACGCGCTGAATCTATGGCTAAACGAGACTTTCCCGATGCTGTCGGACCGGCAATAATCAGAACTTTCGGCTTAGTCATCAAGCGGGCAACCTTCAATTAGTTGTGCAAATTCGGCTTTTTTACGCTCATACATTACCGCATTTTCGCCTTTCAAACCTTCATTTTTACGAGCAATAACATATTGCGGCAACAGCTTTTTGATTTCGGCTATCGGTTTATTCCAAACATTTGGCCGCAGGCGAATTTTTTTGCCCTGACCGGCCGAAACTTTGGCTGTTATTTCGCCGCTTACAGCATCTTCAAATTCGTTCAGTGTTAAAGAAATATTTTCCATCGTATTCGGAATTAAAAACTCTATTGTTTCACCGCTGTTGATATAGTTACGAATTTCAAAAACGGCATCATCGCCTTGCCATTCTACAATTGAACCGGCAAAAAGCCATTCGCCCATAGTGCGCGTATATTCATAATTTTGGCTGATATTGGTCAGCTTGCCGTCGTGGAAACCCAAACAATAGCCACGATTTTGCAGGGCATATAAGTCGTCCATATATTTTGTATAGTCCCAATTTTCCGGATTTTGATAATAGTCGTCAATTGCCTGTCGATAAGCGCGTGCCACCGTGCCGGCATAATATTCGGTTTTGTTGCGCCCTTCCACTTTTAGCGAATCCATACCGATACGCAAAATATCATTGAGGCGCGGCATTAAGCACATATCTTTAGAATTAAGCAAATATCCGCCGTGTTCATCTTCAACAATTTCATAATATTCACCGGGGCGAAATTCTTCTTCCAGCAAAAATTCAAAGGCTTTGGCATTATCTTGATTAATTTCAATTTCTTTAGTGGTTCCGTCTTTAAGCCGCAGATGCATTTTGTAGTGCCAACGGCAGCAATGCGCGCATTTTCCTTTATTAGCGCTGCGGTCAGCCATAAAATTAGAAATTAAACAGCGGCCGGAATAGGACATACACATAGCACCGTGGATAAAGCATTCCAGCAAAATATCCGGACATTGCGTACGGATTTTTTCCATTTCCGCAAAAGTAACTTCGCGTCCTAAAACGCACAAACTTGCGCCCATTGACTGCCAAAATTTCACCGTTTGCCCTGAGCAAATATTGGCCTGTGTCGAAACAAAACGTTTTAATTCCGGTGCATGTTGCTGCAAATAATAAAACACACCGGGGTCTGCCACCAAAACACCGTCCGGCTGCAGTTCGCGCAAAGTTTGCACAAATTGCGGCAGCTTTTCAGCTTCTTCATTATGAATGTATAAATTGAGCGTTAAGTATATTTTTTTGCCCATAGAATGCACAAAATCAATACCTTCTTTTAAATCTTCAAGTGTAAATTTAGATTGTGTGCGCAGGCTCATATCCGGTGTTCCGGCATAAACGGCGTCGGCACCATATAAAATGGCGGTTTTAAGTTTGACCAGCGAACCTGCCGGTAAAAGTAATTCGGCTTTTTTCATTATTTTTTGACCTCTATCTCGGTAGTTATTGTTTCCATCGCGCCAAACGGAGTAGATTCTACCAAAATGCGCGCGATGAATGGTAAATCCGTTTGTTTATCGTGTAAAATCCAAAAATATATCGGCTCATCTTTGTTTAAAAAGAAGCCGGCTTCGGCATCATCTAAAACTTCTAAATGATATGCGCATTTCAGAGCCTTGCCCTCAAAATACGGCGTTTTAATTTTTTCTTTGCCCAAAGTTTTAACTTTAGAAAGAGAGTAACGCTTGCCATTAAACGAATATTTTTCAAAATCACACTTTCCGCCCTTAATAATTTGCCAACTGAGTTCGGCAAAAGTAGAGAGTAAATCATGTGAGGACGGATATTTTTCATCAATTTCTATGGCATCTTGCCGCCGTTTTTTATCTTTTTGGCTGATGCGATATTGCGGCACACCGTTTTGATAAACAATTTCCTTGCTGCGCTTATGGAATCGTGATTTTGCGGTTTGAAAATAGCTTTGCGGCATAAATTTTGCTTTATTAAATGTTCCCACCGCATGATATGATGCGCTGAACGGATAAAGCGCCCCGAAAGTTCCGGTGGTTGTAACGGTTGTTTTAATGTCATAATCGTGCGCATTATAAAATTTATAGGCAAAAGTTTCTTTGCTGGCATCAAAAAAACCTATGGTGGTATCAAACTTTTGCAAAACCTCCAATGCCGCTGCCGGAAAAGATATCAATGCTATGATAAATATATAAAAAAGTCCGCGTTTCATTAGCCAATCCTTAAACAATTTTTCTTAACATAACAGAAAATTTTAGATTATAAAGGAAAAAATGCATGGCAAAAAAAGTTTTATTAATCTACGGCGGATTTTCAGCCGAACGTGAAGTGAGTATCAGTGCCAAAGATGATATTGCAACGGCCCTTAAAAGCAAAGGTTATGAGGTTATTGAACATGATTTGACGAACGCTTGGAACTTGGTGGATATTTTACGCCGCGAAAAACCTGATGTTGTTTTTAACGGTCTTTACGGCAATTGGGGTGAAGACGGCGAAATTCAAGGTTTTTTAGACATGCTACAAATTCCTTACACACATTCAGGAATGTGGGCTTCTTTAGTTGGTATGGATAAACAGCTCACCAAAATCGTGGCGGCACAAAACGGAATTAAAGTGGCGCATGGACAACTGATGACCTATGGTATTTATTTACAAAACAAAAACTTTTGGTCGCGTAAGCAACACGTTGTTAAGCCTGTGGCTGACGGTTCCAGCGTGGGAGTGTTTTTAGTTTTGAAACCGGAAGATATTGACAAGGTAAAATATGCCGATGCAGAGCAAAAAATTTTGGTGGAAGATTATATTGCCGGCCGCGAATTAACGGTAATGTGTTTAGAGGGTAAAGCATATAATGTTACGGAGTTGAAAGCGTCTAATCAATTTTATGATTATGAAGCAAAATATACCGCCGGTAAAACGCAACATATTCTGCCGGCCGACATTCCGCAAAAGGTGTGCGATATTTGCTGCAATTATGCTGAAACATTGCATAAAGCGCTTGGATGTAATACTGTTTCGCGCTGCGATTTTCGCTATAATGAAAAAGACGGTGTGGTTCTTTTAGAAATCAACACCAATCCGGGAATGACCTCACTTTCATTGGTGCCGGAACAAGCAAAATATGTAGGTATTTCGTATGCGGATTTATGCGCAAAACTGGTGGAAAACGCTAGTTTCCGCCAACGCTGAAATATAATATTTCAGTTTTTCAAGTTAATGAATTTTCATAATATAAAAATATGACGGGCAGGGGAAATAAGCGTTTTTTTACAAGAAAATTTTAATCGATAGTTTTGGCATTATATTCAGTTGTTTCTTCGCTTGTTTCAACTGTTTCTTCTGCATTTTCTTCCGCTTCATCTGCGTCCGAATCTTCTTCATCGTATAAAAATTCAACCGCATTCATATCCGGTTCTTGTTCATTTTTCGACACATCTTCTTGTGCTTGCATTTCTATTAAAGTTGCATTTTTTCCAGCGCTGTCCGCATTAGAAACAGCTACCGATGAAATTGCTTGCATAGGCAAATTATCGCGTGCAGTTAATTGTTCGCTGCTTAAAAGCTGACTTTTTGCCACTTTTGTATCAAGGCACTTGAGTAACCACACATCATAAATTGGGTGTTCAACAGCATGAGTTGCCGGTGAAGAAGATATCATCCAGCCCTTAAAAATATTAAGTTCTTCACCTTGCAAATTTGTATCCGTAATATCTACAAAAGCAAAATTATCAGGAGTTTCTTCTTCCGGACGAGTTTGACAACTGCGAACTACAATAGAAAGCGAGCCAAACTTCACTTCGCCATCGACCGGAACATTTATTACGCTGACACGGCCGGTGATTTTATCCATAGCCTGCATTTGCGCCGTATTTTTACTGATTCCTTCAGCGTGTAATGAAAGCGGAAATAATGTAAATGCAATAAATAATAACTTTTGGATTTTAGCCATTATTATCTCCGCCATCTGTAACCATAAAGATAATTTCACCAACCATATCTTCAAGCGTTTTAAAATCTTTGGTTTTTGTAAACGAATCGCCGTCAGTTAAATACTCGGCAGAATTACCGGGTTCTATTTTTACAAATTTATCTCCCATTAAGCCATCGCTAACAATGGAAACAGTGCTGTCTTTAGGAAGTTTAACGTCTTCGGAAATGCTGAAGATAATATCAACAGTGTAGTCATCTTTAAGTTTTTGCGCTGTAACCGTGCCAACTTTAATACCGTTAATACGCACATCTGAACCGATGCTTAATCCGCCTACTTTCATAAATTCGGCTGAGAGAGTATAGCCTTTTACCACTTGCAAATCAGACACTCTGTATGCAAATATTAAAAACAGCAAAGCAACAACCAGAACTACTAGGCCCATAATTGTTTCTACAGGTTTTTTCTTCATTAATCTTCCTCCATAGTTTGTGGTTTATTTTGACGACGCTTAGCTTTACCAAGTGAAATAATACGATCAACCAATTCCTCTAAAACCATTGCATCTTGTGTATAATCAAATTCGCCGTTTGGTGCTATAAAGTCTTCTGAACCGCCGGCTTCAATTTCAATATATTTATTACCTAAAATACCTGAGCTGACAATGCCGGCGCTACTGTCATCGGGAATTTGAATATTAGATTTAATCATCAAAGTTAAAGTAGCACGAAAATTGTCATCTAAAACCGAATCCGCAACATAGCCGATATCAACACCGGCCATGCGCACTTTATCACCAACTTCAAGGCCATCTGTTCGATTAAATGTGGCATAAACGGGATAATCGGTGGCCTTAGCATCAGCCCATACAGAGCTTTGCCATTTATAGACGCCGGCCATAATAACAGAGGCTATAATAACGATTAAGCCTATAATTAAGTCTTTAAGTTCTTCTTTGGTAAAATTATTCACTTTTTTACTCCGTTTAAGCGTTTTGTTAATTATTACTCCATTAAAATCAATTTGTCACTAATGTTTTTTAACATAGTTGAAAAGTTTTGATAAAACAAGGATTTTAGCAATGAAACTTGAGGTTTGTCACATTAGCAAAAATTTTGGCGCTATTAAGGCCTTAGATGATGTCAGCTTTGAAGTTGAGGCAGGTAAAGTAACGGCTTTATTAGGAAAAAATGGTGCCGGTAAATCGACATTATTTCGTTTAATTGCCGGGTTTTATGAACCTGATGCGGGAGAAATTGTATTAAACGGATTAAAAACAGAACAAAATCGCACCAAATATTTGAAGATGATTGGCTATGTTCCTGAAATATCTTCTCTTTACGGAGAAATGTCTGTTTACGATTTTTTGCATTTTGCAGCTCAAATTCGTGGTTTGCCGAAAGCAATATGCCAAGATAAAATTGCCGAAGTGGTGGCAAAAATGGCTTTGCAAAATGTACTATGGCAAAAAAATGAAACCTTATCTAAAGGATATAAAAAGCGGGTAGAATTAGCGGCGGCTCTTTTGGCCGAGCCAGAATTATTATTGCTTGATGAGCCGACAGAAGGTTTAGACCCAAATCAAAAGCAAGTTTTGCGGCAAATTATTGCTGATTACGCTGAAAAGCATATGGTTATTATTTCTACACATATGCTGGAAGATGTTGAAGTTTTAGCGTCGCATATTTTGCTCATTCATAAAGGTAAATTGTCGGCAGATACGGATTTAGTGCAATTTAAAAAAACAGCCGGAAATGATTTATTGCGCTCATTTCAGCAAGTGACGGAAAATTGAGGTGAAATATGAGAGTGTTTGCTGCTTTATTGAAAAAAGAATTTAACTCTTGCTTGAAAAACGGTATGTTTTTTGGTGTGGCGTTTGTTTATATGCTTGTTTCTGTTGGAGTTGCTTTTTATTTTGGTTCATATTTAGATATGCATGATACGGCGCTATATGCTTTATTTATGTGGCAACCGGTAATTTTGGTTGCGCTAATTCCGGCTTTGAGTATGCGTACATGGACTGAAGAATATAAATCGGGAACAGATGAGTTTTTGTTAACTCTGCCGTTGTCTGATTCTGTATTAGTGCTGGCAAAATGGGCTGCTGTTTTCGGCTTATTAAGCCTAATGGCATTGGGTTTACTTCCTTTTATTTTATACTCGGCATCACGACTGCATTTAGATTTTTGTAATATTATAAGTAATTTCATTGGATTAGAACTTATGATGATGGCATTGAGTTCTTTAGGGTGCTTAATTTCATCTTTAAGCCGGCAATTGATTAAAACATATTTATTCAGTGTTTTACTGATGAGTTTGTGGGCTTGGGTGCCAAGCAGTAAATTTTATATGGTTTATAAAAATTTTTTGTTTGCCGAATTTGGTGTTGTTGATGTTTTATATTTTGTTTTGTTTAGCGGTGGACTGTTAATATTAAATATTTTAGCGCTTTCTCTGCAACGTGCAACAATGAAATATAAAAGGCTTAAATATTGGAGCTTTGCTTTTTTGCTGATACTCGGAATTTGTTTATGTTTGAATACCGTTTATAATTTTTTTCCGGCAAAATTAGATATGACTTCGGCACAGATATATACGCCAAAACAACAAACAAAAACGCTGATTAGCAAGCTGGATAAGCCTGTTACAGTTGAAATTTATGCGGCGGAAGACTATTTGCAGCAAAATCCGGAAAATCAGCATTTTTTTGAGCAAATTGCGCGTTTTTTCAAAAAATATGAAATCTTATCGCAAGGAATGATAAATGTGGAAATTCTGCCGGTTAAGGCTTTTTCGGCTTTAGAAGAAAATATTTTACGGCGCGGTTTATATTATAGCGAAAATGCAAAAGGAAGCCGCAATTATTTCGGAGCTTTTTTCAAGTTGCGTGATGGCTCGGAGACCGTAATTAAGCAATTTTTACCCCAGCGCTACGCTTATGTGGAAAAAGATGCGGCAATTGCTTTATTAAAACTTATTCAACCGCAAAATGTGAAGAAAAAAATCGGAGTATATTTGGATAAACAACAAAATTTGCAGCCGTTTGAAGCAATAATGCTTAATTTAGAAAACGATTATGATTTACACAAAATTGAAGATAATACTCCATACATTTCCCCTGATACTGATATGGTTATTTTAGTTAATCCTAAAAAATTATCAGCATTGTTTTTATATGCCATTGACCAATATATTATAAACGGCGGTAAATTGTTGGTATTTTTAGATTTTTATACTCAGCGACAAGTCGCAACAATTAATGAACAGAAGCTGAGTTTGGCTCCGTTTTTCAGCCATTGGGGAATTAAATTTAAAGATTATTTAACTGACGAAGCCTTTGCGGATAAGGCCTTTGTTACAAACAAAAAACAGCTCAATGTTGCATATGCGGCGGCATTTACGGCGGAAAATGAGGATATTAGTGTAAAGCCGATAATTTATACTGATAAAGGCGATTACATCGGAGCAATTTTTTCCGGTAAACTTAATTCACACTACACGGATAATCCGTTTTATGAAAATAATCCGTCACTGCGTTGGTTAAGCTGGCACGCAGAAAACAAAGCTGCCAAATTTGCGCTGGTAAGCGATGTTGATATTTTAGATGAAGATAACTGGGTTGATGAGCATACTGATGATAAAAATCCGTATAGTTTGATAGCCAAAGCCGCCAACGGGGAAATTTTGCGAACTATAACAGACGTTATGGTGGGTAATGAGTTATATATCAAATTACCGATTAATATGTTCAATAATAATGAACAAAATATTGATATTCAACTGGAATATGAAGCATATAAACCATATCGCGAGCAGCTGGATGAACTTTCAGATATTTTAAATGAAATGCAACTTGAATTATATCAAAAAAGCGGTGGAGAAGCTAATTTGCTGAATAAAATGGTGCAAATCAGCATGGCCGGTAAATCTTTGGCAAAAACCGAAAAGCAGATTGAGCAATTACAATATTCGGCAAAGCAGGCGAAAATTCAAAAAATATATGAAATTTTGATATTGCAGGCAATTATTATACCTTTACTTTTGATTGTTTTGTCGGGGTTAATTCTTTGGATTTTTGGAGAACGAAAAAAACGGAAAATTAAGGAGATGTTTGATGACTAAAAAATATCTGTTTTGGGCAGTGTTTTTTGTTGTTATAATGGCGATAGGCTTAAAAACGGCGCAGCATTATCGGGAAAATGTTGATGAAGCAATGGTTCGTGGACATTATGCTTTTGAATCAACGCGCGCAAATATTCAATTTATGCAAAAAGCCAAGCTGACACATAACGGACAAAGTTTCACCATTTATCGTGACGGTGACTATTGGCGCATAAAAGAAGCTGCAGAATATTTTGTGAATACGGAAATGCTGAGCGGTTTTTATGATATGCTGAATAATGCTCTGATTATTTCTACTTACAATTTAGATGAACAAATGTCGGCAGATTTGGAACGTGAAGGCATAAATATAAAAATATATAGTGAAGACAATCACTTAATTGAAGACGTTACAGTATCAAGTGATGTCGAAAAAGATAAATCGCGTTTAGCATATAAAAAAGGAAAGGGAAAGATTTATCGTATTGGTCCGGTTAAGATGTTTTCAGCCAACGTGCAGTCTTGGGTGCCAATGCCTTTATTAGCGGTTTCCGAAAAAGAAATTGCCGGCATTACTTTTAATGAATTGTATTTGGGGCATGATATTTTGCAAGATGCAAAAGGAAAAATGGATTTTTTGACTCAGCTCTTATCTTTGCTGCAATTTGTAGGTTATGATGGTATTGTCAAAAAAGAAGAATTTGAGAAGTATAATCCGCAAGCGCAACCTCTTAAAATGTTAATACATTTAAATTCAGGCTTGATATATCAATTAAATTTATATGCTTTTAGCGATAGTTATTGGCTGTATGTAGATTTAGCCACAGAAAAAGTTGCGAATAAAGATGTGCCGGAGCAAATTGAACAGTTGCGGCCATATTATGCCGATTGGGTGTTTTTATTAAGCAATGAAGACGGCAAAATTCTCTATTCTGTGTTGACGCAGTAGAGATATAAACGTTTTTTCAAAAAAACTTGACTTTTGTCTATGATTGGAGTATGATGTGGCACAGAAAATGAAAAGGAGATGTGCCAATGCAAAATTTAGATTATGAGCCTACTGTTTATGAACAAATTGTTATTGATTTTTTAAGCGGTAAAGAGCTTAAGTTTGAAAACTATCAAAACGAGCTTACTCTTCGCGGTTGGGCAGAGCAGCGCTATTTTGATGCTTATGTTCAAGACATGAAATTCATCAGAAGAATGATGACGGAGCCGAAGTGTAATTTATCATTGGCAAAAGATTTAATTCACGAGAATCAAAAAGTTGTAAAAAAATATTTTGCCGGTGATGAAAATGAAATTTTCAGCTTGCTTTCTCAAGGCAAATTTTTTGAAGATGAAAGATATAAAGCAATACAAAAAGAAATGGAACAATCTCCATCATTGGCATTATCGGCATTTGATAAAGACATAAAGTTGGCGCAGAGAATGGTAGAAAATCCGGATTTTAATTTGCGTCTGGCGGCCGATGTGGTAAAGAGAATGCACCCTTCAAAAGATGAGGATGTTTTGTATTATTCTTTACTAGATTCCGAAAAAGATATTTTGCTTGAAGCCGAACGGAGAGGTATGTTCAAAGATGGAGAAGTTATTGAATATGACGGATATAAGCGCAAAATTACGGCACATGACTATCATAAATTGCCGGAAAATACCGATGCATTTGTAATTTTTTCGGGACACCCCGGTTCGGCAGAGCCTGCGGTTGAAGCATGGTTTGAAGATTATTTACGCACCGGCAAGGCAAAGAAGTTAGTTTTTCTTGGTTTATATGACAATCAGGGAAATACAGATTTCAGCCAAGGTAATTTGCGATTTAATACCGGCAGTGAAGTTGAAATGTATGTGCGCTATTGCCGGAAAGCCGGTATTTCTGAGGAAATACTTAAAGAATGTTTGGTTACGCCGACTGATACTTCAACTGAAGAAAATACCACATTGCTGGCGGAAATTCGTAATAAATATTTTCCGCGCGATAAAGAAGTTTATTTTGCGATGTTTGGTTATCCGGCGTATCAAAAGCGGATTGCTTCTGAATTTGCGTTTCAGTTTCAGCGCATGGAAGACGAAGGGTTGCCAAACGGCGAAAAACTGGCGCCGACCAACTTTATTATGCCGGTGGTAGAGCCTTCAATGAAAGAAAGTGAACGTTATTTGTCGTATGATAAAATAAATGGTGTTGCGCAAGACATTATTCTTGGTAATTGTTTACCGCATCCATATCGGGTAAGCGCCGGCGGCAGATTTGATTCCAAGCTCGGCGAATATCCCGCAAAATTTAAAAAATTTTTGCCGATTTCGCTGGTTTATTCATATCCGAATGTGGCAAATGAATTAGCCGGAACCGATGTAGATGTTGCTGCAATAATGAAGTTGTTGAGAGCTGAGCAAGATAAAGTTTATGGCTGGGAAAATGCTAAATCCGTTGATAATACAATTATGTATAATGTTTTTCATTTACGGCGGAAATTGGCTCATGAGGGTAAACTTTCAGCCGAAGTGGCTTTTTACGGCAATGGGCAAACTAAAAAAGAAAATTTGCGTTCCATAGCCAAAACTGAGCATAATTATGAAGATGAGGCAAAAATTATTATGGGTTCTGATAATGTCAGCCCGAAAAAGATGAAAGGTGTGGTTGAATATTTAAAGCGCCAAAATAAACAAAGATGATTTGTAAAAAAAACGTTGACTTTTGTCTATGGTTGAGGTATATTGCAGATATAAATGGTAATTTTATAAAGGAGATGGGAAGATGAAAAATGACAATTTATTTGTGAGTGATGAAGAAAGATATGCAGAACTGGATAGTTTTTATAGATATACATATCGCGACAATGAAATAAAACAGTATGTAGAAGGTAATGAGGATAAAGTTGCTTTTGTTAAAGAAAATTATCCGGTAATTATTGAATATTTAAAAAAAGAATATCCAAACACCATCGATGTTTATTATGGAGATACAAGGCAAGTCGATGACAGAAAAATAGCTGTATTGGCTACAGATGCCTCATTTTTTGCAAATGCCAGAAAAGATCAGCACCACTTTGGCGATAAAGAACACTTCGTATCCGGTTTAAACTTTTTAATGGAAATTGCGGAAAATTAAACTTGGTCAAAAGAGGCTTATATTAGAAATTTTTCCAATATTCTGGACTATTTAGAAAAGCATGATGATATTGATGTTGCTGAAGTGCGAAAAATGTATGCAAAAGAAGTGGAAGAAAACAGAAACGATACACACAATCCTAAAATAAAATATGGTGGTGAATTGGGAATTTTAGATCCGGGTCCAAGTACAGAAAGAAAACTAACAAAGCTTGTTGAACAAGCAAAATATGAGGAATTTGAAAATTTGGCAGAACCGGGAAACGGAACAGAGAGACAAGCAATGAAATATTATAAAGTTACCGTGTTAAGGGCTGTTTTGAAAGAGCAAAAATTAAAAGAAGCACGTGAACAACATCGTTCAAATTTAAATAAAATCAAAAAATTAACGCCACACGTTAAAAAAAGTATGAAAGGAGCGACACCAATTAAGGAGGTGTCGGCAAATGCACCGTTTGAGGTTAGACCTAAGAAGCACAGCGGATTGGAAAAGTAATTTTTGTGAGAGATTTTATACTTTAGAGTGATTTTTGATACAAGTATCTCAAAAAATGTTAGCGGTTTACCTAGCGCATAAGAGCGAGGTGGCGGAGATGGTGTCGCCCATGCCGACCAAGGTTTTAGGGTTGTTAATTAAAAGTGTCGGCGTAGCGATAAGCGTATAATTTTCATTTTCAAAAATACCGGTTGAGGTAAGTTGCGGCGCGCTTAAATGCGCGCTTAAATTTTGCAAAGCGGTAAAATTAAAATTGCCGTTTTGATTTTGCAAAACCCACAATAAATCAGCCGGTTCTTCAATTTTGCCGTAGCCGGCTTTAGAGGCGGCAACAACAGCCGCCGTTAGCATGCCGGCGCGGTTTTGCTGCGCTGATATGCGGTAATCTTTATTTTGCAAAGTT
Source organism: Alphaproteobacteria bacterium (assembly GCA_017460085.1). Classification (GTDB taxonomy): domain Bacteria; phylum Pseudomonadota; class Alphaproteobacteria; order RF32; family CAG-239; genus RUG410. Next base: position 113,419 of record JAFUBQ010000020.1, on the reverse strand, counting down.
ATATAGAGGCCAAACATGTGCAATTGAATGCGCGGTGTTTGGGTGATATTTTTTATTTTAAGCAGAATATCAAACAAATCGGCGGCGCTTGGCTGCTTATGGTTTATCTTTGCAAAATGCGGCGCATCAATCACTTCTATAATATCTAAGGCTTCACGGTCATTTAAGCCCAGCGAATCGGCAAGCGGCGCAATTTTTTCCACCACGGCACGGCGTATTGTTTTGTCTTGGGTCGATGCCATTTCCAGATGAATTAAACCTTTAGGGCAAGAGAGCCGCCATTGTTGCAAAAGTTCGACAACCGCTTCAATACGTTTTAAACCGCCGGTGTTTGCCGTTAAATTGTGCAAACCCGATAAAATGAGATAATCGTAGCCGTTTTGGTTGATGTGTTGCACAAAACTATCATTCATCATCAAGGCTAAATTTGCTGGGTCATAAGTGGCAATAAAACGGTTAGCTTTCGGGCAAGTGTATGTCTTGTTGTTCAGCATTAAAACATCATCTTTGGCAAATTCGATAATTTGATGAATGAGAGGTGCTTCTTTTTGACGGTAGATTTGGTGCGCCGGCGCCAAGTTTCCTTGTTCATCAAAACTGAAAAGATTATCATATGGCAAAAATTGCACCGCTTGAGTTTGAGGGAGCGAAGCGGTGTGTGCAATAACGTGCTGAACGCCTAAAACTGCCGCTAAATTAGCAATAATTCCGGCTTGTCCGCCCATAGCCAAGCGGTCGTGTGGAAGATTTTTTTTAAGCCATTCGGCGGTGGCAATGTTGTCAATTAGCCATTCTTCGGCAATGCCGTTTATAAAACACTTACAAATGCCGCGTATGGCATCTTTGGGGGTGTTAATGCAAGTTTGCGCCGAGGCAATATCTTCTTTTTTTAGTTCAAATTGTTGAGCTAAAATGCTGAGCTTTTTTCCGCTGATTTTAACCACGGCATCTATATTGGTATTAAATGCCGTTGCTACCGTGCCGATATTAGCAGATTGTGACAACTGCGCCGGTACATTGCTATAATATTGCTGCCAAATTTGCGCTAAATCGGTCATTAGTGTTGCATTTCCTGCAGGCGAATATTTGCCAGCGCATTCATAATTAAAGCACGCATTGCGGCATCAAATTCAACATAATCGGTTGCTTGCTTCTGCCATTCAGCCAAGGCCGGCGAATTGATGCGTGTGTATTGCGAATCGGTTTTCAATAAGTTGAGTGCTTCGGCAAAATGTGCCGCATTAACTTGCTGATAAACTTCATCTTCAGTGCTATTAAATTCCGGTTGCGCCATTTTTTGCCGATGAATGGCAATATTTTTAAACCACTGCCAAACTTTTGCATACCAAGTTTGCGGTTCTTCTGCGGTTTCGGCAACACTCGGCGCAGTGTTAATTGTCGGCATATTATTTAAAGTCGGATATAAATTGTTAAATTCTCGTATTAGAGCCGGTGCGCCTTTTAAGCCGGAAGCTGCAAATTTTTGAGCTTGAGCAACATATTGTTCGGCTTGAGGATTGCCTTGTGCTAAAATTTGCAAAACTTCAGCTTCATAAGCAAAAGGTAGGCCTTGTTCGGCCATATCGCGCACAATTAAAGCGCCTGATGCCAATAAAACTTCCTGAGAGGTTGGTTTTGCTGTTTGAGCATCTGCCGATTGCTCGGCTTTAATTTGCTGAGTGATTTGCTCAATGGCCGCAGCGTTGTTTTGCTGAATTTGTGCCAAACGGGCATCAATATTTTTAACTAAACTTTCATCGGTTGCCGGAGTGTTTTTTATGACAGTTATTTCATTGCTTAAAATTTTGATTTGTCCTTCTAATATTGCCACTTTATTTTTGAGCATTGAAAGCTCTGAGCTTGCTTGCTGTTCGCCATTTTGCTGTAATTTTCCATCAATTTGCTGCGGGGCATCAAACAGCGGAATTCCTTTTTCTAAATAGGCTGCATAAAATCCGCCGGCGGCAATAAGTGCCAAAATAAGCCACATCAACCAACGTTTTAGGCGTTTTAGCAAAGATGTTTTTTCTTCAGGTTCGGTTTGTTGTTCTGCATTTTTTTCCATTTTTAAATATCCTTTTGCTTGACATTTTATTACAATATACTTCATATATAAATAAAAGTTAAGCGTTCAGCAAGCAAAATTAAAGAGTTTTAGGTGAATAAATGATTGTTTTAGGTATAGAAAGCAGCTGTGATGATACCGGTGCCGCCATTGTGAGCGACAGTAAAGAAATTTTGGGTGAAGCACTGCAGTCACAGGAAGAGCATAAGCAATACGGCGGTGTTGTGCCGGAAATTGCGGCACGGGCGCATTTGGAACACGTTGATGAAATTGTGAATATTTGTTTGCAAAGGGCGCACGTTGACTTAAAAGAAGTAGATGCTATTGCTGCATCGTGCGGGCCGGGGCTTATCGGCGGCGTGGTGGTTGGTGCAATGACGGCCAAAGCGTTGGCCTTAGCGCTTAATAAGCCGTTTGTGGCGGTGAACCATTTAGAAGGGCATGCCTTATGTGCGCGAATTGCGCATCCGATAGAATTTCCATATTTATTGCTACTTGTTTCCGGCGGACATTGCCAAATATTGGTGGTGAAAAATGTGGGCGAATATCAGCGTTTGGGAACAACAATTGATGATGCCGCCGGTGAAGCTTTTGATAAGGTGGCAAAAATGCTGGGCTTAGGCTATCCGGGAGGACCGATGATTGAAAAATTGGCCGCTACCGGTGATGACAGCCGTTTCACGCTGCCGCGGCCGCTGATTGGCTCCGGCGATTGCAATTTATCGTTTTCCGGCTTAAAAACCGCCGTGCGCAAAATTATAGAATCATATACTGATGACGGTAATATTGACCACGCTATTTTGCCAAAGCAAGATGTGGCGGATATTTGTGCATGTTTTCAGATGACGGCAACCGATTGCTTGGTGAAAAAATTAGAACGGGCTATTAAATATTTTAAGCAAAATTATCCGAGTGGTCAACACGTGGTAGTTTCAGGCGGAGTTGCCTCAAACACTTATCTGCGCGGCAAGCTGAAAGAGTTGGCTGAAAAGTATAATTTAGAATTTGCCGCACCGCCGATACGTTTTTGCACTGATAACGGCGTGATGGTGGCTTGGGCCGGTTTGGAACGCTATCGCTTGGGCTTGGTCAACGATTTAGATTTTAAACCGCGGCCGCGCTGGCCTTTAGATGAAAATGCTCCTAAAGCAGCCGGTGCCGGAGGGGTGAAAGCATAATGCGGGATAAAGCGGAAATTATAGAAATTATGCGGATTTTTGAACGCGAAAATCCTAATCCGCAATGCGAACTGAATTTTCATAATCTCTATACTTTGTTGGTGGCGGTTGTTTTGTCGGCGCAAAGCACTGATAAAGGTGTGAACAAAGCAACGGCAGATTTGTTTAAAATTGCCGATACCCCGCAAAAAATGCTGGAACTGGGAGAAGAAAAACTCAAGGACTATATTAAAACAATCGGATTGTTTAATAATAAAGCAAAAAATATTATGGCGCTGAGTCGGCAGTTGGTTGACGATTTTAACGGCGAAGTGCCAACTCAGCGTGATGTTTTGACCACACTTGCCGGAGTGGGGCGCAAAACCGCCAATGTGGTGCTGAATGTGTGGTTTGGTTTGCCAACACTGGCGGTGGATACGCATGTGATGCGGATTGCGCATCGGCTTGATTTCAGCCAAGGTAAAACACCGCTGGAAGTGGAAAATGATTTGATGAAAGTGTTGCCGCCGGAATTGGTTAAAAATACTAATCATTGGCTGGTGCTGTTTGGGCGTTATATATGCAAAGCACAAAAACCGCTGTGCGAACAATGTCCGATTGCAAATTATTGTCATTGTCGGGATAAGAGAATTTGATTCTTTCTTTATTAAATTTTTACTTAACAGAATATACAGGGCATAGAATTTGGAGTGCAAAAAACGCCGCCGGAAAGCAAATAATCGATTCAGATGCAGTTTTTATGGAAAATGGAAAGCGGTATAGTAAATAAAAATTATATGAAATAAAAAATGCTTGAGAAAGATAAAAAAATGGTGTATGATACATATATATAGAGGGGGACTGTCTGATACGTTGGAACCGCCAATATCCTGAGCCAACACAACATTTTAGGGAACTGTCTCTGTCCGAATCGTGGTTCGGTTATATGGTGCCCACTTTAACATAAGCGGTTCAGATGAATGTGTAGACACTAACGGTCAGACGGTTCTTCTTTTTTTGCTTATTTACAATTTTTTCCGATATGTAAAAAAATATTGATTATCCGCTTTTACTTTTAGTAGGTTGATTTAAGTAGCAATAAATATAATTATGCCGCTGTAAAATATTACAACGGCACATATGAAGTGGTGGAAGTGTAATTAACGCTCACTTGTTTTTGATGTTTTAGTTGCTACAACATTAAACGGAGCGTTAGCATCAACTTGTTTTATCGGTGTCGATTTATCCATACCCTGTTTTATATCCTTTGTCATTCTTCTTGATTCTATTAGTTTTTTAAGATGGGCAAGTTTAGTGTCATTTGCATTACCTGCATTATTTTCTTTTACAATTTCTTCATCTTTTGGTTGGATACCAAATGCTTGAGGATTTTTTTCAATTGTTGAACTTAATGGGTCGCCACTTAACCTCCACAAAGCAGCACCTCTGTTTTCCCAATCAGCAATCCAATCAATGGCTTTTGGGTCATCTAACGTTGCTGTTATAACATCTGGCTTCCTCTCAATTGTATCCTTACAATTAAACAACACATCATCAATTGCTAACGCATCAAATAAAGGCTTTCCCTCCTTATCTTTCGCATCTACCAAAGTTTTAACCATATCAGGGTGTTTATCCATCATATCTAACACAACAGATTTATCATATTTAACGCCATCCAAGGCTTTGATTAAATCATCTTTTGTAATTTGTGTATCTTTTTGTTTTTGAGTATTTTCTTGTGTAGTGTTTTCTTTCACATATTTTTGGGCATAAGTAGCATATTTATAAGCATTATTACATACACACGAAAAACTGAAACCAGAGTGTCCATCATCAAGACCTTTAACCATTTCCTGTTGTTTTTCAAAACTTGCTTTGTAAAATTTGTTTATTGCTTCTGGTGTTTTTAATGTTTCATACACTTTTTTAGCATCAGCAATAATGACTTGGTCTAATTTGCCACCGTCATCATAATTTTTATATCCAGCAAAATACTCATCAAAAGTATATGGTGTTTCTGTTGCCTTGTATGAAGCATATTTATAAGCAACAGAACATACAGAGGCAAAACTGAAACCAGAGTGTCCTTCATCAAGCCCTTTAACCATTTTTTGTTGTGTTTCATAATCAGCCTTGTGAAATTGCTCAATTGCCTCTGGGGTTTTAAGTGTTTCAAATACTTTTTTAGCATCAGCAATAATGACTTGGTCTAACTTGCCACCATCATCATAATTTTTGTATCCCTCAAAGTATTCATCAAAAGATTTAATAGACATTTTATCCTCCATATTGCGAAAAACTGAACGATTTTTCACAATGTCTTTTGGGGATAACTAAAAAGGTAGTTAAAACCAGCAAAATGACTAATATTTAAATAGTTGTTGACAAAAATTAGTTGATGTGGTATAAGTAAATTAACATTGATTTTTAATGTTCCTTATTTTTCAACCTGTTAATCGGTCATAAAATCAAAATCCTATGATAAATATTTGAAAAGGATTTGATATGATATATGGATACATTAGAACTTCAACAGATAAGCAAAACAATGAAAATCAACATTTTGAGATAGAGCAGTTTGCTAAAAATAATAATATTACCATAGATAAATGGATTGAAGAAACAATTTCATCAAGAAAAAGTTTAGATGAACGCAAACTCGGCAAATTATTAAAGAAGATAAAACAAGATGATATTATAATTGCCAGTGAATTAAGTCGTTTAGGTCGCAACCTTTTACAAGTAATGAGTATATTACATCATTGTATGAATATCGGTTGTCAGGTATGGACTATTAAAGATAATTATAAATTAGGAAGTGATATTCAATCAAAAGTGTTAGCATTTGCCTTTGGATTATCGGCAGAAATAGAAAGAAACTTAATTTCTCAACGCACAAAACGCTGTTTAGACAGATTAAGAGCAGAGGGAAAACATATCGGTCGCAATAAAGGAAGTAAAAACAAATTAACAAAATTATCGGGTAAAGATGATTTAATCAAAACATTGCTATCACAAAACATTCAAAAGAAACAAATTGCTAAAATGTTAAAAGTTGATTACACCACACTTTACAAGTTTATAAAAGAAATGGCGGTATAAACCGCCAATTCTATAATTATTCTTTTCAATCTAGTTAATACCTTTATTAACAGGATCAAAGTGCAAACGTAATGTTTTCCATGAGTCATAACGATTTGCATATTTTACGCCGAATATTTCACGGAATGCCGATTGTGTTGCAATAACTGCACGGTGCGCACTTTCAGCAACCGAGCGATAGGCCGAATCAGTATTATAGCGATGCATATCCGCATACTCAACTTTTTCAATAAATCCGGCAGAATTTAAGCGGACAATAATTTCAACTTGCAGATTTTCCAGCCCCATTGCACCAGGGTCTAAGTTCCAGTTTTGACGCAGCAAACTGGCCAAAGCATCTGCTTCGGAAATGGTTAAACTGTTCAAATATGAGCCTTTCGAATTGCCGCCTTCAACCCCCATATGCTTAACCTGTGTGCCGTTCTTAATCATTGCGCTTTGCGTTTTATCGCCGACTTCCAAATTTTTGCTGTTGTCAATTTCTTGCATTAAGCTCTTCAAAGCATTAGAACGAACATTTGCTTGCTCTTGCTGCTTGTTCTTACCATTATTCGGTTGCGGCGTCGGCTTTGGTTTCGGTTTTGCTTTCGGCTTCATAGACGGCCGTGGCGGTGCTTTCGGTGCTGGCTTCGGGTCTGGTTTGGGTTCTTTTGCCGGTTCCGGTTTTTTATCTGGAACAGGCGGTTCCAAATAATCATCTTTAATTTCCTCAGCTTCAGATTCATTTTCTCCGGCATCACCAACGCCTTCATCATCACCTTTTTGCGGCGAATCGCCAGCTTCGGCATCGCTGGTATATTGCTGAACTTCCGGATGTTCTTCTACTGTTGCTTGCCGGTCTTCCTCGCCAAATTCAGCTTTTGCCGGTAAATTAGTGAATTCATCAATGCGCACTTCCGATAAATCAACAATAATCGGTGTTTGGCCAATAGAAATATCCGTCTGATGCCACCAATGCGGCATATCAATCAGCAACATTAGAGCAACGATGCCGTGTAAAAGAAGTGATTGTTTCAGATATTTCTTGTCCATTAATGAGCCTATTTTTTCTTATCTTTTGCAGGTATTGCACTTACACGCGATTCTGTTTTTAGCCCCACGCGCTGATATCCGGCTTCTTTAAGCAAGGCCATTAAGCCGATAACCCTACCATAAACCACGTTGGTATCACCGGAAATGGTAACGCTTAGCTCGCTGTTTTCACCTTTAATGGCTTCAATTTTAGCCAATATTTCATCATCAGGCACAATGTTTTTACCAATATAATAGTTTCCTTCTTGGTCAACACTGATATTTATAGATGTTTCATTGCCGGTCAGCTGTTTGCCGCCCACTTTCGGTAAATTCAGCTGAATACCAGAGGTCATCAGCGGCGCAGCCACCATAAACACCACCAAAAGCACCATCATCACGTCCATTAAATTAGTGATATTAACATCAGCGCGGCGGCGGCTTTGACGGCGGTTATATGACGAATTTTGCAACAAAGAAGCCATATTATTCTCCCGCCATATCGGCTTTCAAAGTAGTTTCATCAATTTCACGCGACAGAATGGTTGAAAATTCTGCCATAAAATTATCCAGAGTTTTAGCATAGCGGTCAATTGAGGAGGTAATGGCATTATAAGCCACCACTGCTGGAATAGCGGCAATTAAACCGAATGCAGTAGTGAACAACGCTTCGGCGATACCAGGTGCCATTGCGGAAAGCGAATTGCTTTGCGTAACGGCAATGGCATTAAAGCTGTTAATAATTCCCCATACCGTGCCGAACAAACCAATCAGCGGTGCCACTGAACCTGTTGTGGCTAAAAAGCCTAAATGCGTATCCAAGCTGTCAAGTTCTTTATCAATAGAAACACTCATTGCCCGTTCAATGCGTTGTTGCAGCGAAACACCGCGAATACTGCGGTCGGTTTTACCTTTAAGCAACGTGTTGCGTTTCCATTCACGCATAGCGGCCACAAAAATAGCGCTCATTGGGTCACGCGGACGATTACCGATAGCCTCATATAAGCGGTCAAGCGAACCACCGGACCAAAAGGCTTCTTCAAATTTTTTAGAAAGATTACGCACTTGGCGCAAGGTGGAAAATTTTTCCAAAATAATGGCCCAAGACCAAACCGAAGCGGCAATCAACCCAATCATTACCACCTTTGTAATTGTGTCGGAAGACCAAACCATATCCCATAAAGACATTTGTTCTGTGGCGGTTTGTGCCACTTCAGATAAAGCATTTGCTGTCATTTTTTTTACCTTTATAAATTGCAATTTATTCCAAATTTAAGCGCAACATATCACAAAATAATTAACAGGCAATTAAATTATTGAAATAATGCCAAGAAAAATGTCATTTAATTTGCAATATGCCCTTTTAGCGAATTTATTGTGCTAAAATCATATTAAACTTGAAAAATATTTTTTTGCGGTCTAAATATGGAAAAAGTAAAAAAAGGAAGTGCACTAATGTATGATGTGGAAAAAATAAAGAAAGATTTTCCGATTTTTAGGCAACGCTTAAACGGCCGTCCGGTGGTGTTTCTAGACACGGCGGCATCGGCGCAAAAACCACTGTGTGTACTTGATAAAATGCGTGCGGTCTATGAAACGGCTTATGCTAATGCACACCGAGGCTCATATGCGTTTGCCGAACAAATAACAACCGAATTTGAAGCAGCGCGGCAAACCGTGCAGAAGTTTGTTAATGCAGCGTCAGCGCGTGAGATTGTTTTTACACGCAATGCAACCGAATCGATTAATTTAGTGGCTTCGTCTTGGGGGGAGCAGAATTTATGTGCAGGTGATGAAGTCTTAATTTCTCAGGCCGAACATCATGCAAATTTAGTGCCATGGCAGAATATATGCGCTAAAACAGGAGCAAAATTGGTTGTTTTTCCAATTGCTGATGATGGTTCATACCTTAAAGATGAATTTGAAAAACATTTAACCGAACATACAAAATTAGTGGCAGTAACAGCCATGAGCAATGTTTTAGGCACGGTTTTCCCAATAAAAGAAATGGCTGAAAGAGCGCATGGCTTCGGGGCAAAAATATTGGCAGATGCTTGCCAATATGCAGTGCATAATATAATTGATGTGCAAGATTGGAACTGTGATTTTTTAGCGTTTTCAGGGCATAAAACGTATGGTCCGACCGGTATCGGCGTTCTTTACGGCAAAGCGGAAATTATGGAAAATATGCCGCCTTATCAATTTGGCGGTGATATGATAGATCACGTTACGTATCAACATACCACGTTTGCCGATATTCCGGCACGTTTTGAAGCCGGAACGGCGGCATCGGTTCAAGCTATTGGTATGGCAGAAGGCTTAAAATATATGCAAGCGCTTGGGTTAGAAAATATTGCACAATATGAACAAGAGTTGATAAAATATACAGTTGAGCGCTTAAATGAAGTGCCGCACTTAACGCAAGTTGGAACGGCAAAAGGCAAGGGCGGCGTATTTTGTTTTGATATAGCCGGTATTCATCCGCAAGATTTGGCTTTTGTGCTTAATAAAGAAAATGTTGCCGTGCGCACCGGACATCATTGTGCCGAACCATTAGTTAATCGCATGGGATATACATCATTAGCACGCGCTTCTCTAGGGTTATATTCTACTAAAGAAGATATAGACGCTCTTATTGCCGCTTTATGCAAAGCAGAAAAATTTTTTAGAGAAAGTTAAAGATGGAACAACAAGAAGAAAAAAATCAGATTGGGGCAACCGAAGCACGTTTATTGCAAGCGATGAGTGTGCCTGAAGCCGAAAGTAACGAGGATATTGCTGCAATAGAATATTCGGCCTATGCGGGAGAAACATTGCCGGCTGACGCTCCAAAAGCTAAAATGTATGATATTGTGGAGCAAATTCGCACGGTTTCTGATCCGGAGATTCCGATAAATGTTTATGATATGGGGCTTATTTACAAAATTAACCAAAATGACACGGGTGATTTATATATAGAAATGACGCTTACGGCGCCGACATGCCCGATTGCCGGAGTTTTACCGCAGCAAGTTGCCGATGCAGCGGCGCAAACGCAAGGCGTGGGTAAGGTTGAGGTGAAGTTAGTTTGGGAACCGGCTTGGACACCGGATAAAATGACCGATGAAGCTAAAGAAATGTTGGAGCTGTTATAAATGAATATTGATGAATTAATTGAAAATTTTGCTTTTTTTGACAGTTGGGAAGAAAAATATCAATATGTTATTGATTTAGGTCGTCATTTAGAGCCTTTGGCTGCAGAATATAAATGTGATGAATGGAAAGTCAGAGGGTGTCAATCGCAAGTGTGGCTGGTGCCGACATTTAAGCCGCACAGCATACATTTTTATGGTGACAGCGATGCTATTTTGGTGAAAGGTATTATAGCCATTGTTTTGATGATATACAATGATAAATCGCCGGAAGAAATAAAAAATGTTGATGTTCAAGAAATTTTTGCTAAACTGGGATTGGAAGAAAATTTAACACCGAGCCGACGCAACGGCATGATGTCGATGGTGGAAAAAATTAAACAATATGCAACAGGGGCAAAGTAGGCGGACTATATGAATATTCATGAATATCAGGCAAAGCAGATTTTGGCGCAATATGGCATAAATGTTCCGGCGGGAGGTATTGCCTATACACCGACGGAGGCAAAGCGTGTGGCGCAAAAAATCAGTGCGCGCGGTCCATGGATGCTTAAGGCACAAATTCAAGCCGGCGCACGTCAAAGTGGTCATTTTATCGGTAATTCAGCAAATCCGAAAGGTGGTATCAGGCAAGTTACGCAAATTCGTAATTTATCTTATGAAGCGGCTCAGATGCTTAATAATATACTGGTTACAGAACAAACAGGTCCTCGAGGAAAATTAGTTAGCAAAGTGTATGTCGAAGCATTTAAACAAGCTAAAAGGCTGTTTTATGCCGGATTGATTATTGATAGCAGTATACCGGCTGTTGTTTTGCTAATTTCAGATGTTGTTGATAAAGATATGTTGAAAATAGGAGCAATATCACAGAATAAAATTTTACGTTTGCCTTTAGTTTATGATAAGCCGATTGCTGATGCACAAATTAAAAGTATTTTAGATTTTCTGTCTTTGGATAAGAGCTATGATGAGGGTTTTCGCGAATTTTTAAATAAATTACGCGTGACATTTATTAATTTAGATGCGCAAATGATTGAAATTAATCCTGTAGGAATTATGCGTAACAAAAAACTTATTGCGCTTGATGCTAAAATTAGTTTTGATGATAATGCAATGTTTAGACATCCTGATATTTTGCGTATGCAAGATGATTCGGAAGAAGAACAGCGCTATTTGAAAGCGCAGCGCTATGGTTTTCATTATAGCGAATTAGATGGTAATATCGGCTGTATTGTTAACGGCGATGGTTTGGCGCTAGAAACAATTGATGTTATACGATCTCAAAATTATGGCGTAGCTTGCGCTTTGAATGTTAAAGGCGGTGTTGATAAGGACCGTATTGCTGCCGGCATTAAAATTATTATGACCAACCCACGGGTAGAAGGTGTACTGATTAATATTTTAGGCGGTTTTTTGCGTTGCAATTTAGTGGCAGAAGGTATTATAGCAGCAACGCAAGAGGTTGGGCTTAATGTGCCGATGGTGGTGCGGTTGGAAGGTACAAACAAAGACGAAGCAAAAGCAATTTTAAGTGAGTCAAAATTGCCGATTATATATGCCGATAATACCAATGATGCCATTGATAAATTGATTGCCGAAATGGAGGTTAATGACTGATGTCTATTTTAGCAAATCGTCATACACGTATTTTAGTGCAGGGAATTACCGGTATTCAGGCCTCGTTTCATGTGAAACGGTCTATAGACAACGGCACAAATGTGGTGGCCGGAACTTCGCCGCAGCATTTGCAAAACGAGCATTTAGGAGTGCCGGTTTTTGATAATGTGGCGGCAGCGGTTAAAAATATGCCGATAGATGCCAGTGTTTTGTTTGTGCCGGCACGTGCCGTGAAACAAGCTGTGCGCGAAGCGGTTGAAGCAGAAATAAGTTTGATTGTATCTATTGCTCAGGGCGTTCCGGTGCATGATATGATGGAAATTAAGGCAATGCTCAAGGGTTCAAAAACCATGATGATTGGGCCGAATACGCCGGGGCTGATTACGCCGGAAGAAGCACGTTTGGGAATTTTTCCGGAAAATATTCATCATAAAGGCTGTATAGGCATAATTTCACGCGCATCAACACTAACATATGAAGGTGTTTTAGAAACAAATATTGCCGGGTTAGGGCAATCAACCGTCATTGGCATTGGCGATGATATGATTGTGGGCACAGATTATCGTGAACTAATGGATAAGTTTATGCAAGATGATGAAACAAAAGCATTGGTTTTGATTGGCAAGGCAGATAATGCTTATGAACAGTTGGCGGCAGAATATTATGCGCAAATGCCCAATAAAAAACCGATAGTTGCTTTTGTTGCCGGTGAAACTCTGCCGTTTGGTGCCATAGTGGGATATGCGGTAGACATACTTTCACGCGGTTCATATTCAACTCAAGATAAAAAAGAGGTTATGAGAAAATCAGGTATGATTGTGGTTGATAAAATGTGCCAAATTCATGAGGCATTAGCTGAGTTGAAGTTGAAATGAAACGCTTGCTGCAAAATATAGTCAATTTGTTTTTACCGCCGCGTTGTCTTTTATGCGGAAAAATTTTGAGCGAGCATAACGGTTTATGTTCACAGTGTTTTCAAAAAATACAATTTGTCAGTGAGCCGCATTGTGTGCGTTGCGGACATCCGTTTTTGAATGAAAGCGAAGTGTTTGAGGCTGAGCATCAACTTTGCGGTAATTGCTTGCGCGAAAAGCGTCCGCTGTTTAAATTACGGCGGTTTGCTTTTGTTTATGATGACTTTTCTAAAAATTTAATCTTAGGCTTTAAGTTTATGGATAAGACGCTTTTTGCTGAAACATTGGCAAATATGCTGCGTCGTGCCGGTGCCGATATTTTGGCGCAAAAGCCTGATTTGTTGATACCGGTGCCGATACATCGCCGCCGTTTGTTGGAAAGACGTTATAATCAATCGGCGTTGCTGGTAAAATATCTTTCAGCGCAAACAGGCGTTAAGACAGAATATAGCGCACTAATGCGTGTTCGGCATACAATACCGCAAGTTCAGCTTTCCGGTTCAGCGCGCCGCCATAATTTGCAGCATGCTTTTGCCGTAACAAATGTCAATGCTATCAAAAACCGCAAAATTATTTTGGTAGATGATGTAGAAACAACCGGCTCAACATTAAAAGAATGTGCCAAAGTTCTCAAAAAGGCCGGAGCTAAGGAAATATATGCACTAACTTTGGCACGCACTGTTAAGTAGAAAAAAAGTTAAAGAAAAAAAATAGAAAACACTTGCAATATGAATCAAATTAATATATCAAGTAGCGTATAGTTTAGTGCGGTCCCATCGTCTAGAGGCCTAGGACGCGGCCCTCTCAAGGCTGCAACACGGGTTCGACTCCCGTTGGGATCACCAACAAAAAAAGCGACTTAACGTCGCTTTTTTTGTTGGTGATGCTCAGTCAACTTAATGAGCCGGAACGGCAGTAACGGCAAATTTAGTTGACAAGTGACCGTAGCGCAGTTGTTTAGCGATATTATCGCGAAACTTACGAAGCAAGACACCAATACAAACAGCAGGCAGTAAAAAGCCTGCTGTTTCTTTTTTAAATCAAGCACTTATGCGAGTCAGAATGTTATGTTTTTAAAAAAGCGCATTTGGGGAATTTTTACGAACTCGTTATGGTATTTATAAAACAAAACATTCTTTATATTTTAAAAATATAAGGAAATAAGAGCTAATCTTTCAATTTATCATTCATAAAGGTAATAAAGGTATAAAGAATAGATGAATGACTAAATAGAGTGATTCTTAGATAATTTATTGAGTAATAAAAACCAAAGCGTATTTTCTTTTCCTGAAGTATTATAATGGTGATAATTCTTCCGTTTTCCTTGTTTATTTAGTTGGTAACATTCTTCTATCCTACCATTTTCATAAAACTTAAATTTAGCCATTTCTTTGTCGGAGTTGTCATAAATAGTAGCTGATTTTGGTTTTATTCGATGAATACTGATGCATCCATCAGGAAAACGCGCCGGTTCGCCATACGATTCCACAATTGCGTATGCTGCCCCTTTCAGATCAGTATATTTTGTTGCTGCGGCAGGTGTTACTTTTATCTTTTGTTCATCAATTTGTTCTGCAATTAAATTTTCATGTTCATCATAGATTGTTACAAATTCGGTTTCTTGATCTAAAACCCCATATCCAACGTAATTTGTTATTGTTAATCCTTGCATATGTTCGTATGAATTATAGCGCGCTATATATGTTTTATCTCCGCAATCTCTTTGAACTTCGCGAAAAGGAATACTACCATCCGCATCACAATCTACATCGTAAAAAATATTTGTTCCATCTTTTGTTTCTCTGCTTTCGAAAGAAGGGACAACGATGCCTCCTATCAAATAGTGGGCATATATTCCTTCAAGTTTTTTAGTATTGCCTAAAAGCTCAATAGATTTCATATATTGCTTATCAGATACATGCTTGGCACCGAATTTCCATGCAGGATGATTTAAATCAATTCTCGCTATTTTTTCACCACTTTCAGATACGATCGTTGCAATATTTTTCGCATTCTTTTTTATCATTAATTGTTCCGGTTTGTATGACATATGTAACTCCTGCTTATACATTCTAAAACGTGCCGATTATATCACTTTAAACTGTAAAAGTAAATAGCTATTTTAAAATTTCAGTTCGTAATCTGCTTACATAGCATCACCAATCGCAACACCTCCGATTTTCGGGGGTGTTTTTTCGTTTAAAGAATCTATCAAATCAAAGGGTTTTCTAAGGTTATACGAGATTTGTTTATCCTTAATTTTCAAGTTCGAGAGTAAAATATTTAAAATCGCTCTTTTGGCCTCAACTCTCGAACTTTTGAATATTTGGTAGGCATTCTGCGCCATTGACATTATGGTAGAAATCGCAATAGAGAAGTGTTCATCAGCTTCAGTTAATAAGGCTGATTGTCCTTCAAGCTCATATTGTTCCTGTTTTATGGTATTGATTATTTTGCCAATCAAAGAAAAAAGAACAAAACTGATGATGTCGAAGACAATGATTCTGATGACGAAGGTGGCGATGAAAATGATGATGCCGAAGATTCCGAAGATGATGATAATGATTCCGAAGATGACGATGATGACGACACAGAAAGCAGTGCAAAATCATTTTCTATGCCATCTAAAGGTGCTAAAAACACATCTTCAAAAAGTAGCGATAAGCTATTGAGCGAGAAGTTTGTTAACTATTTTAAGCAAAATGGCATCAAGGATGAAAACTTTGTCATCTTGGTTAAAGATGGGAAAGTTCAAAAGAGTAATGATAGTGCATTGTTACTCAAATTGAAAGCTTTCGATTTTACGGATTTGTAGTGCTTCTTAAAGTTGGGGGAGAGGGCAACCTCTCTTCCAATTTCGTTGTTCAACGTTTTTGAGGCAAAGAAACCGCACAAATGAATACAACCATAACTCCAAAATAATACCGGATAAAAACGAAGTTGACGAAGTCAGAGAAATTTCTTTGCACGACTTAAAAAGTGAAATTACAAAAAATCCAGAGCATTTTTTTGATGGCTATTTGTTGGCAATTAAAAATTATTTTGAAAAAATCAGCTCGTAACTAACGAGCAAATCATCACCTTTTGCATTCTTCGCTTTATTAAAGGCATCGTTTTTTTAATAAAACAAAAAAAGTCAACAAAATTCTTAATATGCACAGACATAATCTAACAAAGAAGGCGCTTTTTTTGTGCGTTTGTTGCCTTTTATGGCAAGGTTGTGAAAAATTATCCGTTAATAAACACGAAAAATTAGTTTTTTCTCTTGCAAATGTGTTATACAAATACCTAAATAAATGAGTGTTTATTAAAAGGAGAAATGTTTATGTTGATTAATGATGCATATGCGGCAACAGCAACTGCAGCGGAAAGCGGTGCTTTGAGCGGAACGCTCATTCAATTAGCGCTGATTTTGCTGATTTTTTATTTTTTGCTGATTCGTCCGCAACAAAAGCGCAACAAAGCGCATCAAGATATGGTGGAAGCATTGAAAGCCGGCGATAAAGTGATGACCACCGGCGGAATTTATGGTACGGTGCGCAAGGTTAAAGATAATGAATTGTCGCTTGAAATTGCACCGGATGTTGTTATTAAAGTGGAACGTATGGCTGTTAATAATCTGGTGACGGCTGAAAAAACAAAAGATGTTGAAAAATCTAAAAAATAAAGGAAAAAAATAATGTATAAATTATCGCTACAGAGAATTATAATTATTATCGCCATTTGTTTGGTGGGTGTGTTTTTTGCCGTGCCGAATGTAATGACGGATAAAACAAATTTGCCGAAGTGGTGGCAACCGGTTAATTTGGGGCTTGATTTGCAAGGCGGATCAAGCTTGCTTTTACAGGTGAAAATGGACGATGTTTTGAAAGATAAAATGTCTACTTTGGAAGATTCAGTGCGTCAATCTTTGCGCCGCACACGTTATCAAAATCTGCAGTCAGACAAAAACGGAGTAACAGTAAAAATTGCCGATTTTAAAGCGCGTGATAAGGCCAAAGAAGCTTTTCGCAAACTTGATGAAGGTTTGGTGGTGGAAGAAGATGAAAACGGTGAAGGAATTGTTACCATTCGCTATAATGAACAGGCTTTAGCACAATTGCAAAGTCGCATTATTGACCAATCGGTCAGCATTGTGCGCCGCCGTATTGATGAACTCGGTACCAAAGAGCCGATTGTTCAAGGTCAAGGTGCAGACCGCGTGCTCGTGCAATTGCCGGGCGTACAAAATCCGGAAAGCGTGAAAATTTTGCTGGGTAAAACCGCTAAAATGTCTTTCCATTTGGTCGATGAAAGCACAACTTTAGCGCAAGCAAAACGCGGCAAAATCAGCAAAACATCGCGTGTGATGAGCGGTTCGGAAGGTGAACAATATGTGGTTATCAGAAAGCCGGTGGTCGGCGGCGAAAATTTGACCGATGCACGTGTTACATTTGATAATGCGCAGCCGGTTGTCAGTTTTCGCTTTAACACGCTCGGCGGACGTAAATTTGCCGAAGTTACCAGTGAGCATGTGGGCGAAAGATTGGCCATTGTTTTGGATAATGAAGTTATATCAGCGCCGAATATTCAAACCGCTATTACCGGCGGCAGCGGCGTAATTACCGGTAACTTTACCACAAAAAGCGCTAATGATTTAGCATTGTTATTACGTTCAGGCGCTTTGCCGGCACCGTTGGAAGTGTTAGAAGAACGCACGGTTGGTGCAGGCTTGGGTGCCGATTCGATTCATGATGGTGTGGTGGCTTCTATTGTGGGCTTTGCCGCTATTGTTATCTTTATGATTTTGGCATATGGCTTATTTGGCTTAATGGTAGATATTACGCTGTTCTTAAACTTGGCTATTATGCTCGGTGCCATGAGCTTTATCGGCACAACGCTAACTTTGCCGGGTATTGCCGGTATTATCTTGACCATTGGTATGGCGGTTGATGCAAATATTTTGATTTTTGAACGCATCAGAGAAGAAGTTAATCACGGGCGCTCAATTCGCGATGCCATTACGGTGGGCTTTACGGAGGCCTATCGCACCATTGTCGATTCAAACTTAACAACGTTGGTTGCCGGTGCAGTGCTGTTCTATTTTGGCAGCGGACCTGTGCGCGGTTTTGCCGTTACTTTGACTATTGGTATTTTGACCTCAATGTTCACTTCGGTTACTGTTAGCCGCTTGATGGTTGAGGGGTGGCTGGCTAAATTTAAACCGACGAAATTGCCGCTGTAAGAAGAAAGGAATAAAAAAATGAAATTGTTCAGTTGGATTATTAAAGACACAACTTTTGATTTTTTGAAATTACGTAAAATAGGTTATGCTATTTCAGTATTGCTGATTGTTGCTTCGGTTGTAAGCATTGCTGTTAAGGGATTTAACTTTGGTATTGACTTTTCCGGTGGTGTGCTGATTGACGTTAAGAGCAAAGCAGGTGTTGTTAATGTTGATGAAGTGCGCAATATGTTAAAACCGCTTAATTTGGACGAGCTGACACTTCAAGCTGTTGGGCAGAACGGTGACCAGTTGATGATTCGCGCGCAAGCAGATAATGCAAACGAAGAAAGCCAACGCATTGCGGTTAATCAAATTAAAGAAATTTTGGGACAAGATTATACGTTTGAACGCATCGAATCGGTTGGCCCGCAAGTTGGTGACGAGCTGAAAATGTCAGGTATCTTAGCCTCTGTTTTTGCTTGCATTGCCATCAGTTTATATGTGTGGTTCCGCTTTGAATGGCGTTTTGCCTTTGGTGCATTGATTGGTTTGTTCCACGATATTTTTATTACTGTAGGTTTATTGTCAATGTTCCATTTTGAATTCAGCTTAACCACTATTGCAGCTATTCTGACATTGGCCGGCTATTCGGTGAACGATACAGTGGTGACATATGACCGTATTAGAGAAAACTTGCAAAAGTTCAAAAAAATGCCGCAATATGACTTGTTGAACAAAAGTATTAACGACATTTTCTCTCGCACAATTTTAACCAGCTTAACCACCATGTTTGCTTCTATTGCGTTGTTGGTGTTCGGTGGTGAGGCGCTGCGCAGTTTTGCTTTTGTAATTACCGCCGGTGTAATTGTTGGAACATATTCTTCTATTTATGTTTCAGTGGCCGTTCTCAATTGGTTTGATTTACGTAAAGCCGCGGCTGAAGCGGAAAAAGACGTTAATCCGTTCGGTAATGTTTAAA
Organism: Alphaproteobacteria bacterium; assembly: GCA_017460085.1. Lineage (GTDB taxonomy): Bacteria > Pseudomonadota > Alphaproteobacteria > RF32 > CAG-239 > RUG410. Next base: position 94,234 of record JAFUBQ010000020.1, on the reverse strand, counting down.
TTATGAATGATGAGCAAAAACCGTTCTTTTCTGAGCGGTTTTTGTTTTTTTGCGAAAAGGAAATAGAATTGTTAAAACAAGCATATGAGTTGCTGGAAGCGGAATTTGCTAAGTGTATGGAGCAAATTAAAGATGATGCTTTTTTAAAAATTTATGCGAAAGAAAAGCATCGGCATTCGTTACAAGTGGCAGGGGCCGGTAATTATTTACTGCGTCATGTGCGCTATTATCAGAATAAGTCGGCTGAATTTATAGAGATGGTAAAAACGGCAATATTACTGCATGATATTGCGCGTTTTTATGAAATTGCGCTTTTAAAACAAAATAAACATATTGACCATGGTGTTATCGGCGCGCAAATGCTGCAAAATATGCCGTTGTTTAATGATATTCGTATTTGGCTACCTATACGCCATCATGGCCACTTAATTGAAGAACTTTATGCTGATACTGAATATCAAAAGATTAGCGATATGCAGCTTCAAAAAGAAGTGGAACACATTTGTTTTATCATTCGCGATGCTGATAAAATTGCCAATTTACATATGTTGGTTAATGAACCTGATATTCGCCTTTTGTTTTTAGGTAAAGAAAAAATTGACTTAGATATTGACGGCAAAATTTCTGAAATGGTAAAATCGGCAGCTTTCGCTAATGGAACAATTCCACGCCATTTAATTACAACTGTTGCCGACAGAGCGCTTTCTTTGTTATCTTGGTATAAGGATATAAACTATCAGGGTGCAATTGATTTTTGTGATGTTTTGCATATAACAGCAAAAATGATGCAATTTATGGCAGATTATTGCAGAGATGAAGGTTTTGTTCAACAGTATAAAACACACTTAGAAAATTATTTGCAAACGCACAAGTTTATTGTTTAGCCGCGTAAATTATCTTGGCATCCATTTAATGGCATCAGCGCAGGCCTCTTGGCTCATGCCTTTAACTCGGCAACGATTTACTTCAATTGTAGGAGTTTTATCAAGACGCAAACAGCCCTCACCGACAAGTAGCAAATCAGTATATGTTTTAACTCCGGTTTTCACCTGATTCATTTCAACAGCCGTAGATATTTCCGGCCAATGTAACTTAAAACCGAGCGAATTAATTTTCTCTTTTAAATCATTAATCACATAAACTCGGATATTGCATTTTGTAAGTTTATCGAACCCACGAACAACGCGATAGTTATCATAATAAACCAAAATGCTCCGATTATCAGGTTCATCTACAGAAACTTTGCCATTAACAATTTTGAAATGAAAAACTTGCGGGTCATCTTGAGGTTCTTGCATTGTTTGCGGATTGTAATTTAAATTCTTTTTCACCGGAGCCAGCAAATTTTCTTCTTTCGGCTGTTGCATATTTTCAGCATTTGCTTGCGAACTATGTTGCTGCCCCGGAGCGGCAAGCATTTGTGCGTACAAATGCTGTGGCATATATAGCAAAGCCAAAAGAAGAATTATTGCAAATTTACCGTATTTCAGACGCATATATATTACCTTATATTACCTGATTTTTTCTAATTCGTTGTTTGTAGCATCTAAAGTATTCATAATTGAATCAACAGTTGCGTTAACTTTAGAAAGTTCGCGTTCTTTTTCTTCTTCAACCTGCTTAGCTAAAGTGCTGGCCGGAACATCTCTGAATTCGCTGTAATATTCCGGATTTTTAGAATCAATATAATTAAAGTTTTTAGCACAACCATTATCGGCAACAGCTTTACCATCTTTATATTGAACTTTCTGCCCTTCTAAAGAACACGATTGCACAACATATTGCAAATTATCAAGCAACAAATAGCATTTATCTGTATTAACTTTTTGCGTGAAGCTCTTTTGGCTGTGCGGAGCAACATTATCAATAGTCATTTCCTTAACAATATGTTGTTCAGCATTTTCCCCTTCCACAGGAGTAACCTTGTTTTCATCAATTTTATATTTACCGGAAATTTTATCAATCCATTCAAATCTGATGTCAGCAGATTGCAAACCTTTATCCATGCGGTTATAAACTGTTACCGTATAAGAGCATTGATCAGTTAATCCGTCTTTATTTTGAATAGGTTCAATATTTTCAATTCTAAATAAAACAGCGCCGGCATCTGAAGTTGAATTTTCATCTTGATTTTGAGGTGCAGCCTGAACATTAGCGGCAAATAAGCATCCCAAAGCCAAACCGGTGACAGTCGTTTTATAATGTAATTTCATTTTTTCTACTCCCAATGATTAAACTTTGTCTTTAATTTAATACTTTAATGTTTAATTTTTATTAAATTTTTGCAAAAAATTATAGTGTTGCCAACTTTTTTCGCAATCGCAAAAAGTCTACCCAAGTTTTTGCTTTTTGGGTTGGTGTGCGTAGCAAATATGCGGGGTGATAGCTGATTAATGTAGGAATTGAAAGATTATTTTCACTTTGATAGTCAATAAATTGACCGCGCAATTGTGAAACCGATGACGATAAGTTCAATACCGCATTAGCCGCACTTGCTCCTAACAGAAGAATAATTTTCGGTTTAATCAGCTCAATTTGCCGTTGCAAAAAAGGTAGGCAAACAGCAACTTCACCGTCAGTAGGAGTTCTGTTTCCAGGAGGTCGCCACGGTAAAATATTGGTAATGTAGCAATCTTGACGCTGAATTCCAATTGCTGACAGCATCTTATCCAACAAATGTCCGCTGCGCCCAACAAACGGCTCGCCGATTCTATCTTCATCTGCTCCGGGAGCTTCGCCGATAATCATAATTTCCGCCTGAGGGTTACCATAACCGAAAACGGTGGAATTAGCTGAAAATTTAAGTGCGCAGCCTTCAAAATTTTCTAGCATTGCTTTCAAATCGTCTAAAGTATGAGCTTGTGCGCATATTTCGCGAGCATTGATATATGCAGCGCTTTTAGTCTGAGCCAAAATTGTTGTTGCCGGTCTGGCAGAACCTTGTGCAGCTTCTGTCTGCTTCGGTGTTGCTGCGCCTTTTGTTGCAACATCTTCCGAATGTACATAATTAAGTGTTGCATCTGAACAAAGTGTATCAACACCGGCCAAAATATACCAATTTAATATTTCCTGCGCATCTTTCATTTTTACCTCGTGTATATAATGTATAACAAAAATTACTTTTTTTTGCAACAGGATAGAATGTCTTTACACATTGATAATATTTATTATTTATATTATAAGATAAAAATACGGACAAACATAGCTTGTAATTTTAAGGAAAAATCGTAATGAAAATTATAACGAAAACATTAATTGCCGGTGCAGTGGTTGGAACAGCCTTGTGGGCTTATGGGGTAAAAATTACTGCGTATATACCAAAACAAACAGTTAAGCAATCTGCAACCGAGTGGTATAGATATTGGACGGATAATGATTTTTCAGCGCCGGCTAAAATTCAAAATTCAACTCAGGATTCGGTTTATGGAGCATATTTGGCGGCACGCATTGCTCATATGCGGCAAGATTTTGCCTCCGCCGCAAAATATTATCAGCAAGTGTTGCAAAAAGATGCTGATAATAAAACGGTTAATCATTCAATTTATGCCATATTAGCATCATTGGGGCGTATTGAACAAGCCGCGCCTTATGCACAAAAAGAAATTGACAGCGGAGCGGAAAAATCTATGGCGCCGCTGATTTTGGCGATTCAAAATTTTTCTGCCGAGCAATACGATAAAGCACGTCAACAAATGGATTCTTTAAGCGATGATGTTTACACTTCTATTGTTGGTCCACTGTTTGACGCTTGGGCATATGCGGCAGAAAAAGATGAAAAAAATGCTATTCAAAGTTTAAACAAACTGCTAAATGACCCTCAATTACTTAGTATAAAAATTTTCCACGGTGCCATGATTTATGATTATTTAGGTAATACTAAAGCAGCGGATGAATTATATTCACAATTGGTTGTTAATTATCCGAGCGATGTTACATATAGAATTTTAGAGGTTGTAACTGATTTTTATGTTAGAATGGGGCGTAAAGATTTAGCTCAGCAAATTGCTCATCGCTACCATGATAACAGCGTATTATCACTTTTGTTGGCAGATATAGACAGGCAAATTAATAACACTAAACCAAATGACCCCGCCGTTATTGATACACCGCAAAAAGGTTTGGCCGAAGCAATGTTTAATATAGGCACAATTTTTAGGGCAACAACCGGAGGTTCTCAGTTGGCGCAAACTTATATTGCCGCAGCAACTTTCTTAAATCCGGAGTATGAGGTTTCTAAATTAGCGCTGGCCAATGTTTTAGAAGATTTGAATTTATTAAAAGAAGCAAACAGATATTATGCTCAAATTGATAAAAATTCAGGTTCATATTTTATTTCACAAATGAAAATTATTGAGAATTTGAATAAATTAAAAGAATATGATAAAGCAGAGAAAAAACTTAAAGTTCTGCTTAAAGACTATCCAAATAATGCTCAATTATTGGTTGATTTAGGGAATATTGCCGCTGATATGGAAAAATATGATGAAGCAATAGAGGTCTATCAAAAAGCTTTAAAAGTTTTGCCACAGGTTGATAATATGGCTTGGCCTGTGTATTATGCTTTGGCGGTTGCCTATGATAAAACCGGTGAAAAAGCAAAGGCTGAAGAAAATTTATTGAAAGCGTTGGAATTAAGTAATCGTGATGCTGGAATTTTGAACTATTTAGGATATTCTTGGCTTTCAAGCGGTAAAAATCCAGATGAGGCGGTGCAAATGATAATGGAAGCTTATCAAAAAGCTCCCTATGAAGGTCATGTTATTGATAGCTTGGGGTGGGCATGCTTTAAGCTGGGATTGTATGATAAAGCCATGGAATATTTAGAGCAGGCCTCGGATATGAATTCCGGTAATGCCGTAATTAGCGACCATTTGGGCGATGCTTATTGGTTTGGCGGTCGAAAAAACGAAGCAGTCTTTCAGTGGAAACATGCGTTGGTTCTAAAGGAAGATTCATCGGCTCTTGATAAGAATGCAGTTAAGAAAAAAATTGCCGATGGTTTAGAAAAAGCCGAAATTATTTCGCTTGAAGATGAAACAATTTTGGAAAAACTTAAAAATTTGACACCGCCGCAAGATTAATACAATTTAAATTTTGCAATAAAAAATATGCGCAAGTTGAATAAATTTCTTGCTATGTTTGGTGATATATAATACAAATATAACAGCAATTAATATTAATTTTTTTTAGAATAAAGGAACAAAAATATGAGCAATAAATATCAGGGAACACAAACCGAAAAAAATTTATGGACAGCGTTTGCCGGTGAAAGCCAAGCCCGTAATAAATATACATATTTTGCCAGTGTGGCTAAAAAAGAAGGCTTCGAGCAAATTTCGGAAATTTTTACGAAAACGGCCGCTAATGAAAAGGAACATGCTGAATTATGGTTTAAGGAATTAGGCGCTTTGGGTGATACGGCAACAAATTTGAAGGCTGCTGCCGATGGCGAAAATTATGAGTGGACCGATATGTATGAAGATTTTGCAAAAACTGCTGAAGCAGAAGGATTTCCGGCATTGGCAGCAAAATTTCGTGGTGTTGCAGCAATTGAAAAATCGCATGAGGAACGGTATCGCGCTTTGTTGAAAAATGTTGAAAGCAAAGAAGTTTTTGCGCGCTCAACGGTTAAGGTTTGGGAATGCCGCAATTGCGGACATATTGTTGTTGGTACTAGTGCTCCTGCGGCTTGTCCGGTTTGCGCACATGCACAAAGCTATTTTGAATTGCGTGCAGAAAATTACTAATTTTGCCGTAAGCTCAAAAATTTTTTTGAAGTAGTCTTATATGAGCAAAAAACAAACTATCCCGAAGATTTATATTTTGTTCTTCGGGATTTTTCGTAGTTTAAATAGTATTGTTTTAAATGGCTTAATGTTTTTTCTGGTTAATCAAAAATAAATTTTTATCTGCTATTATACAATAAAATGGAGAGGCAGGCGTGAAAAAATTTATAGCTAATATTGTATTGATTGTTTTATTGAGCGGTTGCGCCGCTGTTGACTGGCTGCATGGCTGGAATTCAAACAGTGTTACAATTAGTAAGGGGGATACACTATATAGTATTTCACGCCGTTATAATGTTCCGATAAAAGATTTGATTAACATAAACCGCTTGTCGCCGCCATACACACTTTATGTTGGACAGCGTTTGCGTTTGCCGACAAAACAATATCATACCGTAAAATCGGGCGAAAGTTTATACAGTATTTCGCGTATGTATAATGTTGATATAACAAGTTTGAGCAAAGTAAATAACTTACAAACGCCATATTCGCTTTCGGTAGGTCAGCGCTTGCTGCTTCCGGCATCAGTATCATCGCAACAACCGGCAAAATCAGAATATCGTTCAGCAGTAGCAAAAACCGCTGCTCAAACCGCTAAAACCTCGGCAACAGTTGCTTCAAACGCTACAATGCCGAAAGAAATGTATACGCCGCCGGCAAAAAATAGAAAAGCTAAGTTTGCTTGGCCGGTTAACGGTACTGTTATTTCCGGTTTTGGTAATTTAGGCAGTGGACGCAAAAATGACGGGATTAATATTAAAGTTCCGCTTGGCACGGCAGTTAAGGCTGCAGATTCTGGAATTGTGGCTTATGCCGGCAGTGAACTTAAAGGTTTTGGTAATTTGATTTTAATTAAACATACCGATGGCTGGATTACGGCTTATGCGCATAATGATAAACTTTTGGTACGTAAAGGGCAAAAGGTGGTTCGCGGCGAAAAAATAGCTACTGTTGGCAGTACCGGAACAGTGACAACACCACAGCTTCATTTTGAAGTTCGCGCAGGCAAAAAAGCTGTTAATCCGCGCACATATTTGCCTTAAAAACCTAAAATTTGCTTCTTTTTGCTTTTTATGGTTGACAAAATGTATGCAAATTGCGTATAATAACGATAATGTGTAATTATTAAATATATAGTTATGGGAAAAGTAGAAATGATGAAGTGCGGAAAGTTCGAGGAACTGGAAGCACAGGTATTTAATCAAACATTGGGCGGTGAGGGAACTTTTACGGCAGTCTTAAACGAAGATGAGGAGCATGCTGTGGCTTTTGCAATTTTGGGCGGAAATCCTGCGGCAAAGCGCTTCTTTCTGAAGTATATGGAGCATTATACTCCATTTAATACCTCTGTACAGTTGATGATTGAACACATTAATCCGGAAGTGCCAGATGTTTTGTTGAAAATCATAAAAAGATGGGGAATAAACCCAGATATCTACGACAGTATCTGTCAGTTGGCATATGCTCGTAATGGTGAGCAATTTCTGCCACTGGTTGCCGCAATTGCTGAAGACCATAGGATGATGCAAGCAAACCCGGAGCTGCTGCTGTGGCTGGAAAAAATAGATGCCAAATACGAAGAAAAGTATGCTGAAACCTACCTGAAAGGTTTTGCATCTTAGGTTAGCAAGAAGGTATCAACTATGAAGTTGGTACCTTTTTGTTATTTATTAGCTATAAAATATAAAAAAGCGGTGCCAAATAAACACCGCTTAAAATTTATTTTACACCCTATAAAAATTAGAATGTATAACGTGCACCGAGCATAATGTCATGTTCACGAGCTGTAACTTTTGCTACAGCATCTGCACCTGCCGGAATTCTTTCATGCTTACGGATACGACCTAAATCAGCATAACGATAGCTGAGGTCAATTGCCCAATGAGAATTGAATTCATAAGCAACACCAGCCATTACCTGCCATGCCAAATTGTAGGTAGATTTATCTAAAAATTTTTCGCCGTTATAGAAGTTCTGAGCTTTGAGGTAAGATGTACCAATACCGGCACCAACATACGGTGTCCACGGTGTGCATGTCAAATAATCAAAATAAGCATTTGCCATTACAGAGTGCTTATAGAGTTTGAATTTCCCAAAACCATCTTCAGTTTTAGCATTCTTTCTGATATCGCGAGAATTATTGAGTTCGATTTCACCACGAACATATCCGGCACGAACACCGGCAGCTACGTGAGAACCAAACAACTCTTTATTTAATTTATCACGTGCAATGGCTGCAAAACCATCATCTGTTTTTACAGCTACTTTAGCTTTAACACGATTGAAATCATAAGAAGCTTTAGCCGAAATATATGGGCTTACACCAGCGTTAGCAGCTGTGGAAAACAAGCAAGCCACACCGGCTAATAATAAAAATTTTTTCATAGTCTCATCCTTTATTACTTGTTGAACAACAAATACTTTCGTATTGTAACGGTTAGACCATAGCGCTAATAAATCAATTAGTCAAGAACTTTTTTTAAGCAAAAAAAGCGATACTCATAAGCATCGCTTTTTAAATTATATAATAATTTCGGTTTATATTAGAAATTATATCTTGCGCCGAGCATAATTTCGTGGTCACGAACAGTAGTTTTAACCTTGTAGTCACCGAAATTTTTGCGGATACGGCCTAAATCAGCATAACGATAACCGGCATCAATTGTCCATTTGCTGTTAATGTCATAAGCAATACCAGCCATTGCTTGCCATGCCAAATTATAAACCGACTTGTTTGTAATGCCGCTATCTTTGAGCCAAGCATAACCTAAACCGGCACCAACATACGGTGTCCACGGAGTGCATGTCAAATAGTCAAAATAAACATTTGCCATTGCCGAATATTTTTTCAAGTTCATCTTATAGTCATCACGATTTGCTTTAATCGGGTGAGAAAAGTTGAGTTCCAATTCGCCACGAACATAACCTGCACGTGCACCATAAGCAAAATGCGGGCTGATAAGTTCTTTATTAACTTTGCTGCGTTCAATGCCGTCAGCATCAGCCATTTTAACTTTAACACGATTGAAGTCATATGAAGCGCGTGCGGCAACATATTGAGATACACCAGCGTTAGCAGCTGTAGAGAACAAGCAAGCCACACCGGCTAATAATAAAAATTTTTTCATAGTCTTTTCCTTTTTTACTTGTTGAACAACAAGATACAAATTTTTGTATCTGCGTAGACGATATCATCAAAAGGTTAAAAAAAGATTATAGACAATATTTTACTAAACTTTGCTAAAAGTCATAATTCGGAATACGCTCGAATTTTTCTTTCAAAGCCTGATAGGCTGCTGAAATCTGTTTAAATTTTTCTTCAGCTTTTTCATCTTCTCGATTTATATCAGGATGATATTTTTTTGCCATTTTTTTATATTGTTTTTTGAGCGAATCGGGTGTTATATCGCGAATATTCATTTCTAAAATGCGAATATACATACGCTCCTGAGAGGTAAAATAAATACCATCCCGCGAATATTCATAATTGCTGTCGGTGTTGTGCGCATAGCCGCTTTCAAAAAATTCCGCTTCATCCCACAAATCATATCCGAACTGATACCTAACTTTAGAACGAAAACCACGCCCGAAATGCATTTTACGCTTAATTTCTTCGGCTTCATCTTCATCGGTTTCGCCAGCGTAGTAGTTCCAATGCGCATTATATTCTTGAACATGCTTTAAACAAAACCAATAATATTCTTTAAGCCTGCGGTCTTTGGGCGCTTTGAATTCTCCTTTTTCTTTGCACCCCGGATGGTCACACTGATGTTCAATATTTTCATTTTGCGGGGCATAATATTTTTTGGTTCGTTTAATCATTTTTTTCCGTAGTAATTTAAAATCGTATCATTATAACGTTGTTTATAAATAAGTGCAAGTGGTTTGCAAATCATTAAACAACGAATTATTATGCATTCTATGTTATTTAGATTATACGGAGAATGTAAATGCCGGAATTACCAGAAGTAGAAACAATAAAAAATGCCGTAGAAAAGGTCTTGCTTGGGGCAAATATTGAAAAAGCAGTTGTGCGCAACGGGCGTTTGCGCGAAATTGTTCCTGCAGATTTTGCGGTTAAAATTGAAAATGCACGTATTATTGCTTTTAAGCGAATCGCAAAATATATGCTGGTTGAACTTGATAACGAACAAACAATAATATGGCATTTCGGTATGAGTGGTAAAGTACGAATCGAGCCTAAATGGCCGGAGCAACCGCAAAAACATGACCATATAATTATACAAACATCTAAAGGCATATTAATATATAATGACACACGGCGCTTTGGTTTGGTAACAATAGCACATACAAACACTTTGCCTCAGCACCATTTGTTGCAACATTTGGGACTTGATCCGTGGGACGACAGACTAACTGCCGCATATTTATTGCAAAAATTTGCTCATAAAAAATGTGCAGTCAAGTTGGCTTTGCTTGACCAAGCAATTATATGCGGTATTGGTAATATATACGCTTCAGAAATTTTATATTTGGCGCGAATCCGTCCTGATAGGGCCAGCAAATCCATTACAGAATGCGAAGCAAATTTGTTGGTTAAATATACGAGAAAAGTTTTAGAAGCAGCTATTGCTGCCGGAGGATCAACCATTCACGATTATAAAAGGCCTGATGGAAATACCGGATATTTTCAAGAAAGTCATTGTGTTTATAATAAAACAGGTTTACGCTGTCCACAATGCAAGTGCATACTTGAGCAAACTGGAGGTATTCAGAAAACGGTTATCGGCGGACGTTCGACGTTTTATTGCGCAACACTGCAAAAATAAGGAGAAATTATGTTAAAATATGGATTAAGTGCATTGTTGATTATATTGGGAATCGGAATTTTTCCGAGTTTTGCCGTGGCAGATTTTATTGAAGGTATGGATGATGTACCTTTGCCGGAAGAAATGAGCCAAATGACACAAGATGATATTTCTTTCGGCAATGAAGAAACACGGCTTTTGGAAGCATATTTAACCCCTAAACGAATCGATAAAAAAGTAAACGGACACCAAATGTTCAAAAAAATCAGTAATTTCTACCAAGAATCATTGCCGCAATTAGGGTGGATATATCAAGGGAATCGCGGAAACGACCTGCTTTTTTATCGAGATGGTGAAACTTTAGAAGTGGTAAAAGAAAATAATTCTCCGCTTTTAGTTCGCATTACTGTTAAAACTAAACCGTAAAAAATGAAAAAAATATAAAAAATGTTGTTGACTTATGGTGCATCTTCTGATTATAACACTTAGCAGATAAATTTTGGATTAACAGTTTTATTTAAGGAAAGATAATATGGCCAATCATAAATCGGCAAAAACAAGAATCGTTAGAAATCACAAGCGTAGTGTGATTAACGGGGCTCGCAAGAGCAGAGTTAGAACTTTTGTTAAAAAAGTAGATGCTTTAATTAACGAAAGCAACAAGGAAGCAGCAACTGCAGCTTTGAAAATTGCAGAAAGCGAAATGATGCGCGCTGCTCAAAAAGGTGTGTTCCACAAAAATACAGCTTCTCGGACGATTTCTCGTTTAGCACAAAAAATTAAAGCTTTGTAATTTAGCAATAAATTAGCAAAAGAATAACTAAAGCACGAACCGATTCTGCTATGTTTCGGTTTGTGTTTTTTTGTGCCTAAAAATGCGAATCTGCCGCGACTCTCGGAGAATCCATTGTCAAGAAAATTAATTGCAATGTTCTACAAAAGTTCTGTTGATTTTTGTTTTGATTATGTTAACAATTTATTTACATTTTCGTTCAAGGCAAAAATTTTTTTGTGTGCTTGGACAGCGGATTTTGTGGTATAGTTGGTTCGGTATTAAATCGTGCAACGAAACAAATTCCGTTATAAGGTTGAATATTAAACAGTTTAGAATGGGACGAAAAAATGGCTGAAGAAGCAATTAAATACGATGATTTATCTATTCACAATCAATGGGATGAAATTTGTAGCCAGCTGAAGATGGAATTCGGAAATACGGCTTTTGAAAGTTGGTTAAAACCGCTCAGCGTCGGTTCATTTGACGGCAGTGTTATGAATTTATCTGCTCCTACCGCTTTTATGAAGAATTGGGTTTTGGCTCATTATTCTGAACGAATCCATAAAATTTGGGAACATAAAAATCCGAATATTAAAAAAGTTCAGATTATTGTGCAGAATATGCAGAATTCCAAAGATGATTCGCTGATTAGAAAGTTTCCTTCAACGCCGACTCCGCGTGATGTGTTTAATGTAGCAAATGTTGCCGGTAATAACTTAAGTTGCGGCACCACAAAATTTAATCCGGCATTTACGTTTGAGAATTTTGTGGTCGGCAAAACCAATGAATTTGCTTATGCTGCTGCGCGTAAGGTTGCCGAAACTCGTAGTGTTTCGTTTAATCCGTTGTTTTTATATGCCGGAGTCGGTTTAGGTAAAACTCACTTAATGCACGCTATCGGGCAATATATTCAGCAAAATGACCCGACTCGTCACGTTGTTTATATTTCCGCTGAGCAATTTTTATATAAATTTGTAAATGCATTGCGCTACAAAGATACAGCAGCGTTCAAAGAACAATTTCGTTCGGTTGACGTTTTAATGATTGATGATGTTCAATTTTTAGCCAACAAAGAAAAAACGCAAGACGAGTTTTTCTATACCTTTAATTCATTAATGGAAGGCGGACGGCAGATTATTCTTTCAGCTGATAAATCGCCGAATGATTTAGATGGAATCGAATCGAGATTAAAGTCACGCTTGAACAGCGGTTTGGTTGCTGATATTATGCCGACTGATTTTGATTTACGTTTAGGTATTTTGCAAAATAAGGCAGCTCAGCTGGGCATTAATATACCGAAAAATGTAGCTGAATTTTTAGCGCAAAGAATTTCTTCAAATGTTCGGGAGCTTGAAGGTTCGTTGAAGAGAATTACCGCACATTCACAACTTTTATCTGATCGCGAAATTACCCTAGATATGACGCAAGATGTGCTTAAAGATATGCTACGCACCATTGACCGTAAAACAACTATAGATGAAATTCAGAAAAAAGTAGCTGAACATTTTAATATTTCGGTTAAAGAAATGCAATCATCTCGTCGTGCGCGCAATGTTGCTCGTCCGCGGCAAATTGCCATGTATTTGGCAAAGCAACTAACCTCCCGCTCATTGCCTGAAATCGGTCGCAAATTTGACCGTGACCATACAACGGTAATGCATGCAGTGCGTAAAGTTGAAGAATTGATTATTGAAGATACATCTATGGCCGAAAGCATTGAAACTTTGCGCAGAGCGTTGGAAAATTAGTAAAAAACTGTTGAATACTGAATATTTTAACTTCTGCTTTGCTGAGATATTTGATATTTTAGGGGCAGAAAGTGTATAACTGAATTTGGTGATTGATATGAAGTTTGTAATTGAAAAGACAGTATTGTTAAAAACATTAAACCATGTGCAAAACATTGTGGAAAAAAGAAACACTGTTCCGGTGTTATCTAATGTTAGAATTGAAGCCGGTAATGACGGTATCAGTTTTAAGGCCACAGATATGGATACGGAAATTACGGAAATAGTAGATGCAAAAATTATGGAAAACGGGGCAATTACAGCGCCGGCTCATATGCTGTATGATATTGTGCGGAAGTTGACTGACGGTGCGGAAGTTGAATTGGTTTATCCTGATGAAAAGGAACAATTAAGCATTGCTTCAGGTCGTTCCAAATTTTCGCTTTCAACTATCGGAGTTGAAGATTTTCCGGTTATATCTTCCGATGAATTACCGACTAATTTTGCTATGAAACGCGATGAGTTAAAAGATGTGATTGACCGTACACAGTTTGCGGCATCAACTGAAGAAACCCGCTATTATTTGAACGGTTTATACATTCATCCGAAAGACGAGGGTGAAACTAAAGTTTTGCGCATTGTTGCTACAGACGGTCATCGTTTAGCGTGTGTAGAGTCGCCGTTGCCGGAAGGGGCTGCCGGTATGCAGGGTGTTATTTTGCCGCGTAAAACCGTGGCTGAGGTGCGTAAACTTTTAGATGACACAGGTGCAGAACTAATCAAAATCAGTCTTTCAGACAGTAAAGTGCGTTTTGTAATGGAAGATATTACCTTGGCTTCTAAGCTGATTGATGGTACCTATCCTGATTATGAACGGGTTATTCCGACCAACAATACTAAAATTTTAGAGTTAAAGGTAAATGATTTGGCTAAAGCGGTTGATCGTGTTTCGGTTGTGGCTGAAAGAACGCGCGCCATTAAGATGATTGCTAACAAAAATCATGTCATTGTTACAACTTCAAGTCCTGATTTAGGCAGTGCTATTGAAGAAATGGAAGCAACCTATGATGCCGAGTCGTTAGAAGTTGGCTATAACTTCCGCTATTTGTTGGATATTTTAGCAGAAATTAAGGGTGAAACAGCGCAGTTTAGCTTTAATGATTCTTCATCTCCGTCAATTATTCATGACACATCAGATGCAAGTGCAATCTATGTATTAATGCCGATGCGGGTGTAGTTTCGTGAGCGCCATAAACGCTAAATTACAAGAAATAACTACAGAGAAGTCAGGTGTTACACGCCTGACTTTAACTGACTTTAGAAATTATGAAAAATTGCGAATTAATGCCAAAATTGCTCCTATTGTAATTACCGGTGCTAACGGTTCGGGAAAAACAAACATTTTAGAAGCAATATCTTTTTTAACACCAGGACGAGGTTTACGCAGTGCCAAATTGTCTGATATTAAACGAATCCGCGAAACAGAAAACGCAATTGATATGGCTTGTGAAGGTTGGAGTGTGGCAGCGGACATATTGCGAGGCAATGAAGAACATAAAATTGGCACGGCTTTACAGAAAGTTAACAAAGCAGAAACAAGCGAATATTTTAATACAGGCGATGATATGCGTGTTTATGAACGCCGAATTATACAAATTAATGGGCAAAAAGTAAATCAGCAGGCAGAATTGGGCAAATATATTTCTGCTATTTGGGTAACCCCGCAAATGGATAGGTTGTTTTTGGGCGGACCGCAACCGCGTCGCAGTTTTCTTGATCGCTTGGTTTATGCATTTGATATAGAGCATGCAAAGCGCACGGCAAATTTTGAACATTTATATAGGCAATGGTTTCAAATGCTTAAAAACGGCTTGGCGGATAAGTATTGGCTACAATCGGTTGAAGCCGAGATGGCCGCATTAGGTGTAGCTATTGCAGCAGCAAGACGAGAACTTATTGCGCGTTTGAATACATTTATTTTGCACGAACCGGACGATGTTTTTCCTGATGTACGTTTAGAATTAGATGGTTTAATAGAAAAAATGCTTGATAGCGAATCGGCATTAACAACTGAAGATTTTTATGTGGAACATTTAGCAAAACAACGCTCATTTGTGCGCCAAAACGAATCGGTTGACGGCATAAATAGAACGGATTTTAAAGTATTTTATAAAAAGAAAAATATGCCGGCAGAATTGTGCTCTACCGGTGAGCAAAAGGCTTTGTTGGTTAGCATTATTTTAGCTCAGACCAAATGCCAAATTTTAGATAAAGGATTTGCCCCTATTTTATTGCTGGACGAGGTAACAACTCACCTTGATGATATTAAGCGCGATGCTTTGCTGGAAAAAATCCGCCAGCTCAATTTACAAGCTTGGATAACATCTACGGAGGCACAAAATTTTTCTCTGCTGCAGAATGATGCTCAATTTTTGCAGGTTGATAATGGTAAAATAATCTTCTAATTTTGCTTTTTTTACTAATTGTTTTTATAATGATAACAATAAAATCATAATTATGTATAATTAAAAAAAATAGCGTATGAAATTGCAATTATTAAGAAAAAGCGCTCCTTTCACTCAATATCTTGAGGAAGTACGGTATTTCAGTTTGGCTACAGGTCTTTTTATTACCTTTTTAGCAAAGGTTGATAACGATCTTGAACCGGAGGTAAAGCAGTTTTATTGCTTTACCAAGAAATACGAAAGAAAGTGTCCGTTCTGTTTCAACAATCGCATGTTTACCAAAGAAGGAGATATGCTGGAGATATTGCCTTATCGTTCGGCTGACGGCAACAATAGAGGTTTCAGCTAAGCGGGAATATAAGGACGATTGGGATAATTTGTAGAAGTTAAAGGAGCGGTTTTACAACTGCTCCTTTTTGTGATGATGATATAAGCTAACTGATTTACTATTGATTTCAGCTTAGTAATATACTACACTGCATATATTAACATTAGAGGAGTTTTTATGGGTTTTTTAGCTTCAATTCCGTTTATGTCTTTAGGCGGCGGTGTTTTGGGTTTAACAATTTCTTTGGCTTTGGCGGCAATTTTGCTGGCGCTATGGGCATTGGTGCTATTAATATTACATCCTCTCCATGCTACAATATTTGTAATTGCGGCAACATTGGAATATATTTTGATTTGCCTGTGCGGTTTTCATTTATGGTTTGATATTATTGCCTTTTTTGTTTTTTATATTTCAATTTTCGGTTTATATTATTTATGCTTAAGAAGATATTTGCCGTTGCCGAAAAACGAGGCAGAAATACTAATTAAGTTGGCACAGTTGCGACAAAATGATTTGATTGATGAGGCAGAATATAAGAAGGCTAAAAAGCGCTTACTTAAATTATAAATCGCGTAGTTTATAAACAGGATATGAGCTGCCCGGAGCATATTTAGTCGTAGCGGCAATAAGTTCATCAAAAAATAAATCTTTAATTTTTACCAATTGATTGTGTTGCAATAATGTTTCTTTAGGTAGAGAGCGTAAAACATCAAAACCAAGTTCGCCGGAACCGATGAACGGGTCTATGGCGCAAACATATGTTTCTTCAGAATGCAGTGGCTGACCATAATCGTCAAGCAAAGCTATCCCATTGATATAAAGTTGCTTAACACTTCCGGTATTATCTGCCAATTTAATACAGTCAATAGCCACATTTTGCGAACATTGCAAAAAGCGAGTATTACCTGCGTATGGTGCATAGCGATTACGCAAAGCATTGTTGAACATGGTTTTAAGTTGCAACGCCGAAACTGTTACAGTTTGCAAGGGAATGTCGGCAGAAAAAGCTCGTTCAATATTATAATAAGTTAAAATTTTTCCGGCTTCAAAGCGCAGGGCATGACATATAAATCCGGTAGAAATAATACCAATATCGGCAGCAGCAATGGCACGCATTTTATCGGTGATAAAGGTGCCGATTGGCGAAGGATTAGAATAATCGCGCTCTAAATTTAATATGCTCGGTGCAACAGGCACATTTAATCCGGTATCATTTTCATAATCATCAAGAGGTTTTTTAAAATCGGGATTAATTGGGCAAGTTTTACAGTCCAGTGATGCCACAAATTCTAAATTCGGAAGATTGTCTTTAAAATCTAAGGCAAATTGTAACATATTACGAGCATATGCTTGCGGATAATAAATGTGTTGCTCCGAAATCGGTATAACCACCGAATGTTCATGACCGCCGATAATTAAATCAACGGCAATTCCAGCTTTTTTCGCAGTTGCGGCTAATGATATGCTTTTGGGCACCAAAGCATGGTTTAAAATTACAATGGCATCTGGCGATATATGTTTAATTTGAGGCACCAAATCCATAAAAGTTTGCTCTATATCAAGCAACTGTAGACCATATCTTTGCAAACGATATTGATTAGTACAAAAGGCCATTACCATAATTTTACGATGGTTAATTTCCAATACCGCATATGGTTTTATCCAATTAGGAAAAGCGTTTTTTTCATCACGCAAATTTGCACATAAAACATCAATATTTGCCTGATTAAAACGGCTAACTGTTTCTTTATAAAAATTAAATTCAGCACTGTTGAAGCCAAAATCATTATTTCCGGCAGCAATAACAATTTTTGCATTCGGTAATTTTTGGCGTAAATGTAAATAGCTGTTAACACAAAGTTCACGGCTGTATATTCCTTTAAATAAATCACCGCCGTCACAAATTAGCGTGTTGGCTCCGTTGTTTGGGGTACGAGCAATAATTTCGCTTAAAAGACAGCACAATTTGCGGGCTTCTTGATGGCAGTCCGTTAGTGCAAAAATGTTAATTTTACTATCTGCTATTTGCATTATTATTTTCCGATTAGCGTAACATAACGCTTTTTTTTATTTTCGCAACATAAAATTAAAGCAAAAAGAACAAAAAGTTATAATATCGGAGCTTACTTGCATTTAAAAAATCAGCTTCCTATATATTTCGTATAAGGAGATAAAACCATGAACTTAGATAAATATACAGATAGAAGCAAAGGTTTTTTGCAAAATGCCGAAAAACTGGCTTCGCGTAACAATAATCAATATTTGGCACCGGCGCATTTGTTGCAGGTTATGCTGGAAGATAATGAAGGTATGGCGGCTAATTTGTTAGCGCAGGCAGGAGCAAATGTCTCGGCAATAAAAGCGGCGGTTGATGCCGATGTGGCAAAATTGCCGCGTGTTGAAGGGCAAAGCGTGCAATTAACATTGTCGCAGGATTTAGTAAAGGTATTGGATAATGCTGAGCAAATTGCCGAAAAAGCTAAAGATAGTTTTGTGACGGTGGAGCGATTGTTGCAAGCTTTGCTTTTGCATAAAAATTATGGCGTAGATGCGGCAAAACTTAATGCGGCAATTAATCAAATGCGGCAAGGAAGAACGGCAGATTCGGCTTCGGCAGAGGATAATTTTGAGGCTTTGAAACGCTATGCCATAGATTATACTGAGCGGGCAGCACAAGGAAAAATGGACCCGATAGTGGGGCGTGATGAAGAAATTCGCCGCACTATTCAAGTACTTTCCCGCCGCACCAAAAATAACCCGATTTTGATTGGTGAACCTGGTGTTGGTAAAACTGCTATTGTTGAGGGATTGGCGCAGCGAATTATTAACGGCGATGTGCCGAGCACCTTGGCGCATAAACGTTTGATGGCGCTTGATATGGGGGCTTTAATTGCCGGTGCAAAATATCGCGGTGAGTTTGAAGAACGCTTGAAAGCGGTGCTGGAAGAAGTGCAAAGTGCCAACGGACAGGTAATTTTATTTATTGATGAAATGCATACTGTGGTTGGGGCAGGGGCTTCTGAAGGCTCGATGGATGCATCTAATTTGCTCAAACCGGCATTGGCGCGCGGTGAATTGCATTGCATTGGCGCTACTACTTTGAAAGAATATCAGAAATATATTGAAAAAGATGCGGCCTTTGCCCGTCGTTTTCAGCCGGTTTATGTGGGCGAAACCGATATTGCCGGCACGGTGTCTATTTTGCGTGGCATTAAGGAAAAATATGAGTTGCATCATGGCGTGCATATTTCAGATGCGGCATTGGTCGCGGCAGCAACAATGTCTGACCGCTATATTACCGACCGCTTTTTACCGGATAAAGCCATAGATTTAGTTGATGAAGCGGCAAGCAAATTGAAAATGGCAATAGATTCTAAACCGGAGAATCTTGATGAAACAGACCGCAAGCTGTTGCAATATAAAATTGAGCGCGAGGCTTTGCGCAAAGAAAGCGATGATGCTTCCAAAGAACGCTTGGCAAAACTTGAAACAGAAATTGCCGCTTTAGAAAAGCAATCGGCAGAAGAAACCGAAAAATGGAATGCGCATAAAAGTAATATTATTGAAGCAAACAAATTGCGTGAACGCATTGACCAAGCTAAAATTGAGGCAGAAAAAGCTTTGCGCAGCGGTTTATATGAAAAAGCCGGTGAATTGCAATATAAAGAAATTCCCGATTTAGAAGCCAAGCTGAAAAAATTGCAGGCAGAAAATCCGCAGCAAAGCACGGTGGAAACCGTTACGCCGGATATGATTGCCTCGGTTGTTTCCAAGTGGACGGGAATTCCGGTGGATAAATTAGTGGGCGGCGAGCGTGAAAAGCTGCTGCATTTGGAAGAAAATTTGGCTAAGCGTGTGGTGGGGCAAAATGCCGCCATTACGGCTGTATCTAATGCGGTGCGGCGTTCGCGTTCCGGTTTGAAAGACCCAAACCGTCCGATTGGCTCATTTTTATTTTTAGGTCCGACCGGTGTTGGCAAAACCGAACTTGCCAAAGCTTTAGCAGAATTTTTGTTTGATGAAGAAGCGGCATATATTCGTATTGATATGTCAGAATATATGGAAAAGCACTCCGTGGCGCGGCTGATTGGTGCGCCTCCGGGATATGTGGGTTATGATGAAGGCGGTGTTTTAACTGAGGCGGTGCGGCGCAGACCATATCAGGTGATACTGTTTGACGAGGTGGAAAAGGCACATCCTGATGTGTTTAATTTGTTGCTGCAAGTGCTGGATGAAGGTCATTTAACCGATGGCAAAGGGCGCACGGTAGATTTTAAGAACACTTTCATTATTTTAACCTCAAACCTAATTACCGGTGAAACACAAGATGTGATGACAACCTTGAAAAATTTCTTTAAGCCTGAATTTCTTAATCGTTTAGATGAAATTTTAGTGTTTAATGCATTGAAAAAAGAAGATATTCGCCGAATTGCCGATATTCAGATTGCGCAGCTGCAAAAGCGTCTTGATGAGCGTCACATAACATTAGCGCTTGATGAAAAAGCCAAAGATTGGTTGGCGCTGAACGGCTATAATCCGGAATTTGGGGCAAGACCGCTGAAAAGGCTGTTGGTGCAGAACTTAGAAAATCCGCTGGCCATTATGTTGCTTGACGGCGAGGTTAATGACGGCGCGGTGGTGCATATTTCGGCTGATGATAATGGGTTAACTATTAATAAACATACGCTGAATTAGCAATAATTTTCTAGGCTAGAAAAAGAAAAGCCATCTCCTCACGGAGACGGCTTTTCAATTATAATAATTAGTGAAGAAGTTCATATGACTTCAGCTCCACAAACTTGGAATCTGTTTTGCTGAATGAAATCTTCACTTTTTTGGTCGGCACCCAAAGAACATCCGACATCTCGTCGGAAAGCGTGGTCTTAAAGACTTTATCCTCATATCCCTTAAAACGGAAATAGAAGACATTATCAACCACACTCTTTTCAAGAACCTGCACCTCAACGGTCGTCAGTATCTGCTTCTCAGCAAACTTAACATCCTTGCTACCCATGCTCTTGTAATAGGAGTTTAGGTAATTGGTGCGAGCTTCCTCAAGGGTTTTACCAACGCCTACAACATCTTTGCTGTCAGCTGAACAGAAAGCATAATACTTCACTGTCAAATCAGCATTGGCAACAAATGTGGCAAAGAATGTGTTTTTGCCTTCAATGTTGTAGAACACCGGCTCGGTCAGCCGCAAAATGCTGTCATTGACCTGAATGCTGATATTATCATAGGTATTTGTCCTTAAAACACGAATAGCCTCTGCTTCTGAGATGCCATCACGCTTATAATAAGTGGCAACACCCGTTCTGATATCTACCAACATATAACCTTCTGTGTCGAAAGTCCCGGTCTTGGCTTGAATACCAACGTAATAACAGCACCCTTTTGTTGTTTGGACAATGTCCATGCCAGCACAAGGCTGCAACAGACCTTCGTTGTTTGTCCAATGGAAATATCCATTAGGGTATTCTCCCCAATTAGTGATACGGTCATAAACCAGCCACTCGGGATAAATACGATTAACAAACGACGGAGCATCTTGTGGCGCATACCACTCGATATCGCCGGTCTGAACGTCAACTACGGCAACGCCGGTCACATCCGGAGTGCTCATACCAACCACCTTTTTCATTGTGGTGACAGGAGCAAACGGTCGGCCATTTTCGTCAATCTCAATATTAAAATCATCAAGAATGATGTCGGCATAACCATTGCTGCGCAAGTGGCGCTCGAGGTTATAACTGAAATTAGCCTCCGGAGTGTAGGTAATTTTCAGCTCCTCACCGTTGACTTTTGAGATGATATAGGTTTCTGCCGTGGTGGCATCGACCAACACATACGCCGGTGAATACTTTTTGGCGTTCCAAGTCCAAAAGTTCTTGTATTCCAAAATACCGACATAAACTAACTTGTCATCAAAGTCCAAACGAGCTTTATGACCGTCAACGGTTTCGATGTTGGCGTGCACCGTGGCGCTTTGTAACGTCAAATTTGAAACATCAAAGGTGTTTTTTAAATCACCCATGTTGTTCAATATTTTACGCATAGCCACATCGGCGGTATGCAGCTTCATCTTCTCATTTGGTATTGGAGAAAATGCCGCTACTGCGCCATTGGCATCCTTGCGCACGTCAATAGAATCCTTTACCACCAGTAGCTCACGCTGTTTTTGTGTGTGCAAGAAATCCCATGTATATAGCGCTGAAACACCTAGCAAAATAACATAGCCCAACACGCCTAAGACGGCATACTTAATGGCTTTGTTATCCAAATCTAGAGGAGCATCACCCTCTGAAATCCTCATCGATGTAAAGACAACGGTGATAACACCAAAGGCCAACAGCTCGAAGTATACCGGCCAGCAGTCGTATGCTATGGTTGGCATAGAAAAATAGTTGATGATATGGAATGCACCACCAATCATCATACCAAAGCCGATAATCCACGCCCAAGAAGACTTTTCTTCCGGCTTCTCTGCCAAATAGTTAAAAACTACATAAGCCAACACTAACACCAATGAAAATACGAAATACAACATAGCCGTATTCGTTTGCGCTTTTTAGAGGTGCGCCGGATTTCCTTAGGTCCAACCTCATAATAGTTACTATAATAATTTTTTAAAACTTCTCAAATATGGTGCGCTGAAGCAAACATCATTGCCATTTAGTCACCGTTAACTTAAGTTGAATTTTAGCTTGTTTTACACAATTTGTCAAGCTGATTTAATACGTCAGATACAATATTATTTTCTGTAATCGGGTATGTTTTTAAGTTTTTTCACATACTTAGTTCATTTTTGCAAAATAACGCACCGTTTAATGCCGGCTAAATCACGCACGATATTTTTTAATTTCAGCCCTTGAGCGGTGAAAATATTGGCAATTTCTTCAGCTTGATTTATTCCGGCTTCCAGTAAAATATATCCACGTTTTTTAAGTAAAATCGGTGTAAATTCCGCAATGCGCTGATAGCTTGCAAACCCGTCAGCGCCGCCGTCTAATGCCAGCAAAGGGTCATGGTTTTTAACTTCCGGTGCCAATGCGGCAATATCGGCTGTTGGAATGTATGGCGGGTTGGTGACGATGATGTCAAATTCAGCTGCAAATTGTGCGGCAAAATCTTCTTCAAACCAATCGGCTTGAACAAATTGCAAGCGGTTTATCAGCTTTAAGTTTGCGGCATTTTGTTTAGCGGTTTGCAATGCAGCAGAAGAAATATCAACCGCCACACCTACGGCTTTCGGACGCTCTTGCAATATAGATTCAATAATACAGCCGCTGCCGGTGCCCAAATCTAAAATATTGATATTTTTATCAACAGGTATAATTTTTAAACCTTCTTCAACTAAAATTTCGGTATCAGGACGCGGAGAAAGAACATTGTTCGATGTCATGAAAGTTGATTTATAAAATTCACGCTTGCCGATAATTTTATCTAGTGGTTCGTGAGCTATACGGCGTTGAATTAGGCTTTTCAGCTCATTTTGCTGCTTGGAATTTAAAGTGGCATTGCAGATAATATCCGAGGTTTGGCAATTAAGCACATGGGCCAATAAAATACGCGCCTCCAAACGCGGGCTTTCAATATGAAATTCTGCCAACTTCTGCATGGTTTGTTCAAAAATATCAGCCATTATTCTGCCGCCGCCATTGCCTGTTTAACTTCGGCTGCTAATTTTTCAAACGCGCGCTTTTCAATTTGACGCACCCGCTCACGGCTGATATTAAATTTTGTGCCGATTTCATCAAGTGTTTGCGGTTGCTCGGTCAACATGCGGTTTTTCACAATATATTGCTCACGCTCATTTAATGCAGATAGTGCTTGCAGCAAAATTTTCCGCTTAAATTCATTTTCTTGCTTCTGAGCCAAGCGGCCCTCAATATTTTGTGATTTATCAGCTAATAAATCGATGGCCTCAACGGCATCGTCATCGTGTCCAACCGTTGTGTTAAGAGAACAGTCACCGCCAATGCGCCGGTTCATTTCCACAACATCGCGTTCATCAACCACCAATTCTTGAGCAATTTGTTTAACTTCAGCCGGAGCCAGTTCTTTGCTGTCATAAAGTCCGAGACGAGCTTTAATGCGCCCTAAGTTGTAAAACAATTTTTTTTGTGCTGCAACCGTGCCGATTTTAACCAATGACCATGAGCGCAGCACAAAATCGTTCAATGCAGCTTTTATCCAAAGCATAGCATAAGTTGATAGCCGCACATTTTTCTTCATATCAAATTTTTTAACCGCTTGCATCAATCCCAAATTAGCTTCAGAAATTAAGTCAGACGTTGGTAAACCATAGCGCCGATAGGTGAGGGCAATTTTAACCGCCAAGCGCAAATGCGAAGTTATCAGTGTTTGCGCGGCCTGCAAATCACCTTTTTCTTTGAAATTTCGAATAAGATTTATTTCTTGTTCTTCTGTTAAAACCGGAAACTGCTTTATTTTTTCCAAATAGGCATGCAAACCATCGTCGGCAATAATTGCCGGCAGATTATTTTTTTGTTCAAAAACAACTAAATCGGTTTTGTTTGCCATTTAATTTTTTCCTACCAACTGAAGATAAATGTTGCATCTTCATATTTTTCCGGCACGGTAACTAAATTTGCCACCGTTATTTTATAATAGCCGGCAAATGGATAAACGGCAACATAGATATCATCCAAACTTTCAGTTGCATTATTATGCTCGCTGCGGCAAATTTTATGAATTTGACGGTGCTGATTAATTTTCAAATATGCCACAGTGGCGGCAATGTTGAAATTTTTTTTATAACGCTCGTCGTCTTCGTTAATTTCGGTAAAATCCGCCATATTGCGCACCAAAAGCAAACGCTTGCGCTTTTCAATAACAGAATTGGTTGTTTTTTTATTGATATGCTTATAAATAAAGCGTTCGACCTGTTTTTTCAGCCGTTCATCATCACAAGCCAAATCTTGCGGTGTATCTCTATCATCAATAACATCTATATCCGAACTGTTTTCCTGAGCACTTTCTTCAACTGAAAGCTCTTTGGTTAAAGGTATAACATCACTGCCGGTATATAAGTCATCTTCTTCTGCAGATATTGGCACAATTTCCGGTTTTGTAAATTCTCTTTCCAAAACCTCCTGAGCTTGTGCATTATATCCACAAGCCAAAAACAAAAACATAACTAACAGTGTTGTTCTCATCTTTTCTCCTTAAAATGCAACAGATTTCGGTGTGCGTGGGAATGGAATGGTGTCACGAATGTTAGCAATACCAGTGACCAGCATCATCATGCGCTCAAAACCCAAACCAAATCCGGCATGCGGAACTGTGCCGTATTTACGCGAATCTAAATACCATTCATAGTTGGCAATATCCATGCCGTTTTCAACAATCCGCTGTTTAAGCAATTCAAAGCGTTCTTCGCGTTGCGAACCACCAATCAGCTCACCAATTCTCGGAACCAAAACGTCCATAGCGGCAACCGTTCTACCATCATCATTAAGACGCATATAAAAGGCCTTAATTTCTTTTGGATAATCGCGCACAATAACCGGACGCTTAAAGTGTTCTTCCGCCAAAAAGCGTTCATGTTCGGTTTGCAAATCAATTCCGTATTCCGGCGTATATTCAAATTTTTTGCCTGATTTTTGCATAATTTCAATAGCTTCGCTATAGGTAATGCGGGCAAAACCGTTATTGACAATATTGTTTAATGTATCTTTTAAGGTAGGGTCAACAAACTTATTAAACAATTCAATGTCATCGGCGCAATTTTCCATTATATCTTTCACCAAATAGCGCACCATATCTTCGGCTAAATCCATATCATCATAAATGTCGGCAAATGCCATTTCCGGCTCAATCATCCAAAATTCGGCGGCATGACGCTGTGTGTTTGAATTTTCGGCTCTGAAAGTTGGACCGAAAGTATATATGTCGCCCAAAGCACAAGAATACATTTCTCCATTGAGTTGACCGGAAACTGTTAAGCGTGCTTCCTTACCGAAAAAGTCTTTACTGTAGTCAATTTCACCATTCGGTAATTTCGGCGGATTTTTCAAATCAAGCGTTGTGACTTGGAACATTTCGCCGGCACCTTCGCAATCGGAAGCCGTAATCAGCGGAGTGTGAACATAGGCAAAACCGCGGCTTTGGAAAAAGTTATGAATAGCATATGAAAGACGCGAGCGAACGCGGAATGCCGCACCATATTTGTTGGTGCGCGGGCGCAAATGAGCAACAGTGCGTAAAAATTCGTCTGTCATACCTTTTTTCTGCAAAGGATAATCATCAGGTGCAAAACCGTAAATTTCAATATTTTCGGCTTTTATTTCATATTTTTGTTTGCCGCCGGCAGAATCGACCAAAGCGCCGGTGACCGCCAAAGATGAACCGGTGGTTAGCTTTTTGATATCGTTATAGTTATTGAGGGTATTATTGGCAATGATTTGAATATTTTTCAAGCAAGAACCGTCATTAAGTTCAATAAACGAAAAATCTTTAGCGTCACGCTTGGTTTTTACCCAGCCTTGAACCAACACTTGTTCAATTGTTTTTTCAGATGCCAACAATTTGGCAATTTTTGTTCTTTTTAACATTTTTTACCCTCTAAAAATTATGTTATATATTTAAATCTTATGCACTATATAACAAACATTTTCAAATGTCCAGTCTTGACAACAACTTTTAGATATATAATTATAGAAGCAAGCAAAAATGTTTTTTTAAGGAGACTAATGATGAAAAATTTGTTTTATGTTTTGCCGGCATTGCTGATTTTGGGTTCTTGTGCGCCGCGCATTGGCAGCAGCGATTACAGCTATTCTTCGGTAGGTCAGGCAGCCAACAGTTTTCCGTGTACAGTTCTTTCTGTTCGTTCAGTTAATGTGCATAGCGATGACAATGCTGCCGGAACTATGTTAGGCGGTGTTGCCGGCGGTGTGGCAGGTTCAACCATCGGACACGGCAGAAGTTCTCATGCTTTAGGTGCAATCGGCGGTGCAGCTGCCGGTATGTTAATCGGTAATTTAGCGCAAGACCAAATGATGAGCCAAAGCGGTTATGAATATGTGGTGCGTACAGATAACGGACAAATTTATAGTGTTACGCAAGGAACGGATAATTTAGTTGCCGCCGGTCAGCGGTGTTTATTGATTAACGGCAATCCGTCGCGCATTATTCCTTATTACTAAAATGCCGAGTTTTTAACTTTGATATAAAATCATAGTGTCGGTGTATGAAAATATGCCGACTTTTTTATTTAAGATTTTCTTTTGTAAGAAGCGCGTTTGATGCGGTCATTAATAGCTAAACCGAGACCATTATCGGGAATTGGAGCAATGGCTATTTTTCCGTTTTTAGCGCGTGCATCAGCAAGGCGTAGATAAGCGAACAAATTGCTGGCTGCCTCAGCTAAATTGCCTGATTTGCTCAAATTTAAATCACCTTGAATTGCTCCAAAGCCAATGTAAAATTCATCATCTTGCGGTTGGCTTACATTAATTCTTAAACTATTTTTCGGGGCATAGTGGCGCAGCAATTGTCCGGGAGCAGTTGGCAAATCTGGATTACCTGCAGATATTAAAATTTTCTGCCCTAAAAATTCTTCAATATCCTCTTTCGCAGTGCCGCCTGCACGCAACAAAACCACATTTTTGCCGGTTAAATCGATAATTGTCGATTCAACTCCGACAGCACATGCACCGCCGTCTAAAATCATATCTACTTTATTGCCTAAACCTTCAGCCACATGCTGTGCCGTAGTCGGGCTGATGGATTGATATTTATTAGCTGACGGTGCTACAATCGGCACGCCGCTTTGTTTAATTAAAGCTAATGCTGTAGGGTGGTTAGGCATACGCACGGTTAAAGTGCGCAGTCCGGAACAAGCTAAGTCAATGCTTGGATTTTCTTCCACACGATTAAGCACCATTGTTAACGGCCCTGGCCAAAAGCGCTTTGCTAAGGCAAAAACGCGTTCATCGGTGGCGGCATATTCTTTTAAGAAATCAACTTCTGCAATGTGCGAAATAAGAGGGTCAAAATGCGGACGCTGCTTAGCAGCAAAAATGTTTGCAACCGCCTGCGCATTATATACATTTGCGCCCAACCCATACACTGTTTCGGTAGGAAACGCCACCAACCCGCCGGTTTTGATTATTTTTGCCGCACGCTCGATATTTTTTTGATTGCTAATACAAATATTACTCATATCACGCTTGAAAAATTTCTCCTAACGCCGCTTCCAATTTATCTTCTGCATAACTTTCCAAAATTTCAAAATCTTCTCGGTCAATTATTTGATATATTTTTTTTTCATAATTATAGCCGAATAAATCAAACTCATTACAACCTAAAAGAATTGTTTTTTCCGGACGTGGCAATTGCTCGTTTTGGTCAATAATATCCAGCTCATCATCAACAGTTGCACCAAAAAGATAACATCCGTTTGCCTTAATGCCGTTATGATGTTTCAAGAAAGCAACATATGTCGGCGGAATAAAATCCAACCCCATATTATGCAGAACTTTTTGCGCCACAATTAAGGCTTCGCTTTCTAAAGGCTCACCTTCTTGATAAGAAACAGATGAAAGATATTTTAAAAATCCGTCGAGCATTATTGTTTTTCCTGTTCTTTAATTTTAAGCGTTGTAATGGCGGTAGATTTTTGCTTTTTCTTTTCTTTACGGCTTTTGATGTGCGTTTTTTTAAACCAACTTTCAAAAGTTTTAACTTTTTGCATGTCTACTTCCGGATATTCTTTGATTTTTTTAATGTCATCTAAAACTTGAGTAACCGCTGTGCGCGAATAGTTAATACCATATTTTTCGGCAATCAGAGCTTCGTTTTGCAGAACTTCTTGCATCATATCAAAATATTTAACTACATATTTTTTATCTTCATTAGCTTGCTTAACGAATTCCAAATTGTTGGTAAAATCAGCAAATAATTTTTGACGCGGAGAAAAGCCAATCATTAGGCACATATTTTTATTCTCGGCATTTAAGCGCGAATAATATTGCTCCAATTCGTCGTTTTGTTTAATAATATTATCAAACAGGTGAATATATCCGGAATGAATACGCGAATCGACCAGCAAGCCTTTATCTAAATAGTTCGTGCTGGCAATATACCCTTTAGAACCGGCAAACATAACAGCTTCCAAATGATGAAATTGTAAATGCGGCAAATCTTCTGCCGTAATAGGTTTTCCATCTTCATCGCGTGCCTGAATTAATTTTTCTTGATGATGCTCAAGCAAATAATCAACAAAATCCCTATGTATTTTTGCTCCTGTTAATGATGAGGGAATGTTATAACCGGCTTTTTGTAAATCAGCAATAATCCGAGGTGTGTAGGTTAAGGAAGTGACTGTAACAGAACTTGGGTCAGTAACTCCGTGCCGTTTCATGGCATTGCACATTGAATAAACCGCTTCCGGACGATACCCTTCCTGCAACAACATTTTTTGATATTTATCTCCGCAAACTTGCATGAATGCTTTTACAAACTTAGCTTTTATACTTTCACTTTCTTTCACAAACGAAACTTTGATATCATCATTTGAGGTTTTAAAAGCATTAAAAACAGTGTCACAAAAATCATTCACTCGCATAACTTTAAGTGCTTCCGGATTTATACCGCGTCTATGCAGATATTTTTGAATTACCGGCGTAATTTTACGAAAGACGGCAAATTGCATAAATACACGCCACATAGGCGATTTATTTAATTCATAGGCATCAAGAGGCCATTGACCGCGATTCTCCGTTTTAAGAAAATATTTGTAAAAAGCGCTTAGTTGGTGAGGCTGACGTTTATTAATGCAGCCATAGCAATCCATGCGGATGAGGCGTTTTTCATCTTTTGCAATTTTATAATAAATGCCTTCATCATAAGTCATACCTGTATATTGGTGAATAGTATGCAAATGATATCCAGCAGCTTCGGCAAAATCTTTAGCAACTCCGGTTAAACTATTTTGTTTACCATATTCAGACGTTTGATACAAGAGCTTGATAAGCGCCAGTTGTTTTTCCAAACTTAAAGCAATAAAATCTTTCTTGAAATTTTCCGGACTGAGTAAAATATCCATCAATTCTGCTTCATATGGAGATTTTGCGCGTTTCGGCGGCAACAATGCCTCATATATCGGAAAATTTTTAGTTTCTTCCGATAGATTATCTGCTTTGTGTTTTTGCCCGTATATCTTTTTTGCCATTATTTACCTTTGTCTTATTTTGTCAAAAGTATAACACATAATTTGCTAATGTCCAGCATTTTTTACACTAATTTGCAAATAAAATTACTGTTGTGTTGTTGCCGTATTACCGGTTTGAATTTCCTTGATATGATTATCATTAATTTGATATACGATAAAATTATAAGGAAAATCAATATTGTTACCATGCATATAAAATGTGTTGTTTTGTTCATTAGGGTTAATAATTTCAAAACCGAAATCATCGGCAATTAATTTACCTATTTGATAATGCGAAACAACAGGCGGCAAATATGCCGAATGATTGCGTTTCATAAAAAACGGAACTTTACCTTGCTCAAGCAATAAGTTATTATGCCCCCAATGACCGTTATAGTCAAATAATTCACCATGGTCGGCGGTAATATATATGCTATATTTGCGACCTTTTGATGCTTGTTCAAATGTTTTAATCATTTTGGTAATGACCATATCGGTATAGAGCAGGGCGTTGTCATATGTGTTACAATAGTAAGTGAATTTATTTTTGCTTTCGGCCGCCGGTTTAAATTTTTCAAATTCATCTTCACGACCTTTGTAGCGATTTTCAAAAGGTGAATGCGGTGAACGCATATGCAGCACAATAAAATTTTTACCTTCAGAGATATTTTGTTGCTCTAAAAGTTCAACTAAACCTTCATCTTGGCGCGTTTTAAAATATAGCGGTCGCATATCGTTTGTGATGATGGTATCAACATTTTTGGCCCCAAAACTCATGGTCAAGCGAGATTCCTGATTAGAAATGTAATATGTTTTAAAACCGGCAGCTTTTGCCAAGCGGAACAAATTTGCGGTTTTGGCTTTTATTTCTGCCGCATTAGCCGGTTCGCGAACTGTATTAAAAAACAACAGGGTTGAGGTTGCGGTGGCAATGCCGCCCGATATTCCAAGCGCCTGATGCCACTGAGAATCGCTATGTAAAATTTCAGCCATTTGCGGTGCCGTATTGCGTTCATAGCCATACATCGGCAAATGGTGCGCATAAAGACTTTCCCCAAAAACCAGCAAAATGTTTTCGGTGTCGGAATATTTTTCTTTAATTGTGTATGGTTGGTATGAAATGCTGACTTGTTGATAGCCTTCAGGCAAATAGCGGAATGCAAAGTAAGAGAAGGTGCTGATGCTGTTGCGTAAAGACGGACGGGTTATGCTGGGTTGAAAATACCATAAATCTTTGCTGTGCGACCAAGCCCGATATGGTTTATGCGCCGCTAAATAGAAAAGCAAAATCCATATCCAACTGAGCTTAATCAGCGGCTTTTTAATAAAAATCCATAAAGCCACGCCATATAAAATTATTAATAACGGAGATACATACCAAGTGTAACGTAAATATGAAACATCAAATATATCTTTGCTTTCACGCACTAAGTTCATTAAATTTTCAGCATCAATCGGTGCCGCAAAATAAGCCATGTGGTTCAATTGAATTAATTGCATTAGAAAAATGAGTAATAAAAAGAATATACATACAAATGAGTATGTAAGTGAAAGCAATAAACCGAATAAAACAACTCCTCCGGCAAACAGCCACTCAAATTTTATCGGTAAATCAGCGGCAAATTTAAGCACAAAATCAGGAACAAAAACAGCCAAGCAAAACAGCAAGACAAATAAAATATTATACCTAAATTTTCGATTTTCCATAACCGGCAGAAAATATTTCAACATAAATCCACTCCGCAAAATACTATCAACATACGCAGAGTATATAAACGTATGCACATTAAGCAATAACATTTTATAGTTTATGCATAAGATAAGGTTTTAGAAACAAGCAAAAACAAAAATTATGCCGCTATTTAACTAAAGATATGGGTTTTCCCGAATGATGTTTGCCTTGTGTTTGTGTATGATTCGGCATATGGCTTGAAACAGCATGATGTCTATGATGCGATATATGATTTGAACCACCGTGAGGTGCATGATGAAAACGATGTGGTTTCGGAGCGACATGATGATAGTGATGGCGGTGCGGCCTGCCGTATATCAGCGGATTATCTAAATATACATAGGCAGGCTCAGGGTTAATATAAACAACATCAGGACTGTCTTCTTCTATAATATAGGTTGTTGTCGGAACATTGTTCTGCACTATATAGCCAGATGCTTCAGTGCTAACAGGAGTATAATAATACAGTTCCGGTGCAACATATGGTTCAACATATACATCTTGCGCTGTTGGTGCAGCTGAATAGCAACCACTAAGAGCTAAAAGAGCGGACAATGCCAATATTTTTTTCATCTTATATCCTTTTGTTTTGTTTATAGTGAAATAGATATAACACATATTTTGCCGATTATCTACTATTTTTTGTATTTGTGCATAATTTTGCAAAAATATCCTTGACAATGCGGTAATTTAGTGGCATAAGGCATGTGTATTTGCTGCTTTGATATTTATGTTAAATGTCATATACAAAAAGGAGAGGTGGCAGAGTGGTTTAATGCAGCGGTCTTGAAAACCGTCGAGGGGGCGACCCCTCCCAGAGTTCGAATCTCTGCCTCTCCGCCAATAAAACAAAGAACACCCGAAAGGGTGTTTTTTTGTTTTATTAAGAGGCGGAAAGAGATTTGAACTCTGGGAAAATGAGTTCGAGGATAAAAAATGCCCTAAATGGCATTTTTTACCGCAAGAAGCGAAGTTTTCCGGCGAGAAAGGAAGTGAAAACACTCCGAAGCGAGCCGATGGAAACGAGTGCCTGAAGATAAAATTTTCTGCTGAAAAAATAAAGAAATAAAATTTTATCAAGACGACGAGGAAGGCAAGCCAGACGGCAGTATGGCGGTCGGCGAAGCCGATGCCCGACGAAGCGGCGCAGCCAATCTCTGCCTCTCCGCCAATAAAACAAAGAACACCCGAAAGGGTGTTTTTTTTGTTTTATTAAGAGGCGGAAAAAATTGAACTCTGGGAAAATGAGTATACGTAAGATAAAATTTGCAAAGCACATATATCACTAATAAAATATATTTACATACAATAGTTCAACAAGTTTAGTTAATTTTTTAGATTAAATTTATTTCATTAAATGCAATCATCACCACTGAAATTATAATCGGTGACAACATCGTTGGTTAAAACAAACGATGTGCTGCAATAATAGAGCGGTGAGGAGGCCATAATGCCGAATGACGGCACGGCTAGGGCTTCATAATTCAGCTCATTGGCATATGGTTCAAAATCACCATCTATCGGTGAATTGGTCACTTCGTTATAGGTTACCATAATTTGATTATCGCTGATTTGCGTGGTTTGATTCGGTGTTCCCCATGTATCATAAAGCTGCTCGGCGCTTTTACCCACCCACGGTTGCAATTTTTTCTCATAAGAAGCATCCGGCGACATAATATGGCAGCCGGCAATCAAAAAAATTGCCGCTGCTATCAAAGCTGTTTTCCGCATTTATATTTTCCTTATATGTATATTTTCCAAATTTTGCGTCATATGCTGCAACCGGTTAAACTGCTCACAGCTAAGACGTACGGAATAAATATTATCTTTTTCTAAATTTTCAATGTTCATAACCTGTGTATGCTCATGCAGCCATGCGGCAATTTTACCTGCGGAAAACGGCAGAGATACGTAGCAATTGATATGGTCGGCGTTAATTTGCGCTTCAATTGCTTGTAATAGTTTATTGCAACCATCGCCATTTTCTGCCGAAACCAAAATTTGCCGTGAATGACGCAAGGTTTTTTCTTGCCAATGCGCATATTCGCTTTCATCTAATAAATCGGCCTTATTTAAAACTTCAAAATAATTAGCCGCATGCTTAATTTCAGATAAACCTAAACTTTCTAAAACATCAAGCACATCTTTGCGTTGAGCTGCGTGGTTAGAATTTGCCACATCACGCACATGCAAAATTATATCCGCCGCCAAAACTTCTTCTAAGGTGGCACGGAAAGCCATGACCAATTCATGCGGTAAGTCGGAAATAAAGCCGACCGTATCGGAAAAAATAACCTCTGTTCCGGCAGGAAGCTTAACTTTACGCATTGTCGGATCAAGCGTGGCAAAAAGCATATCCGCCGCCATAACATCGCTTTGCGTCAAACGATTAAAAAGCGTTGATTTTCCGGCATTAGTATAACCGACCAACGCCACAACAGGGTAGGGAACTTTGCCGCGGGCGCGGCGTTGCAGCCCACGCGTTTGCTTCACTTTTTCCAGCTCTTTTTTAATGCGGACAATTTTATCATCAATCAAGCGGCGGTCAAGTTCTATTTGAGTTTCCCCCGGACCACCCAAAAAGCCGGCACCACCGCGCTGCCGCTCTAAGTGTGTCCAACTGCGCACCAAGCGCGAGCGCTGATAGGTTAAGTGCGCCAGTTCAACCTGCAAAGAGCCTTCTTTGGTTTGCGCACGTTCCCCAAAAATTTCTAAAATTAGGGCTGTGCGGTCAATAACTTTTATTTTGAGTTCTCGCTCCAAATTACGTTGCTGAATGGGTGAAAGCTTGCCGTCAAAAATCATCAGCTTAATTTCATTTTCAACAATAATCGGTAATAGGCGTTCAATGACGCCGCGGCTGAAAAATGTTGACGGCTTAATTTCTTTTATTTTAATTGCTTCACAATAAACCACATCTAAATTGATAGCTAAAGCTAAGCCTTTTGCTTCTTCCAAACGGCTTTCCGGTGATAATGCCAAGACATCGTTATTTATAAACGGATAAATAACGCAAGTTTTGGTTGATGTTGGTGAACTGACTTCAATCACTATTCTTCAGCAATATTAACCGCCACATTCGGCATAATGGTAGAAACGGCGTGCTTAAAAACCAACTGTGTATGACCATCACGGCGCAATAATAAGCTGTTTTCATCTTGCTGGGTAATAATGCCCTGTAGTTTAACGCCGTTAATTAAAAAAACAGTTACGGCAATTTTTTCTGCCACTAAATCTTCAAAAAATTCACTTTGCACTTTGTTCATTTTTATTATTCCTTTTTTTTATTAAAGTGAAACATTTCATTTGTAATGTAGCGCTTTTTTTCTAAAAATCCACGACATTTTACATTTTTACACGGATATTTTATAAAAAGGCTGATTAAATAAAATAAAAAATTGTTTAAATCAGTTATAAAAATTGTTAATTTTTGGGAAATGTATTTGCAAAAAAATATATTTATTTCATACTGAATACAGCTATAATTTTAGGGGTAACTAATATGAAGCAAATTTCAGTAATCGGTTGTGGCCGTTGGGGCTCGTTTTTAGGTTGGTATGCAGCTAACTGTTGTGATGTGGAAACTGTTTTGCTGTATGGTCGGGAAAATTCCAAAACATTTGCGGAGCTGAATGATAAGCGGAAAAATGAATATTTGACATTGAGCGATAATATGTTGCTCACATCTGATATTGCTTCCGTTTTGAAAAATGAATTTGTTATTATTTCCATCAGCTGCCAAAATTTGCGAGATTTAGCTAAACAAATTAATGCATATAATGTGGCAGGAAAAACGTTTTTGTTGGCAATGAAAGGTTTGGAAGAAAATTCTGCAGAAATTTTAGCTGATGTTTTTTTAAGCGAAATTAAGCAAAAAATTCACGTTGCTACGTTGGGTGGTCCGGGACATGTGGAGGACTATATGCGAAAAGTTCCTTCAGCAGCGGTAATTGATAGTTATGAACCGGAAACGTTAGATTATGTTATAAAAATTTTACAAAGTGATTTAATTCGTTTCTACTATGGGACAGATATTATAGGTAATCAGGTTGGAGCCGCATTAAAAAATGTTATTGGTTTAGCTGCCGGAATTTTGGACGGATTGGGGTGGCACGGATTAAAAGGTGCGCTAATGGCAAGAGCACCAATAGAAGTTGGTCGCCTTATTCAATATAAAGGCGGCAATCCGTCATCAGTGTATGGATTGGCTCATTTAGGTGATTATGAAGCAACTTTGTTTTCCCGAAACAGCCATAACAGAATGTTTGGCGAAATGTTTGCTAAAGGAGAACGTTATGGAAAATTAGCTGAAGGTGTGGCCACTTTGCGTGCAGTTAAATTGTTGGCTGATAAAGCAAATATTGATATGCCGATTTGCCAAGCACTATATCAGGTTATATTTGAGGAAAAAGATATTAAAAAAACGATACGCGGTTTGTTTGAACGCTCGCTTAAAAAAGAATTTGAACCATGGATTAAATAAAGGTAAAAAAATAAGTTCGGTTTTTGTTTTTAAAACCGAACTTATAACATTTCACAGCAGAAAGCGTTCCACTACGTTAGGCAATATTCCGCTAAGAATAAGCCCATCGCGGAGTAAAGGGGTTCTTGAAGTAGGATTATTGGCAACATATTCAGCCAACAATTCCATTCCGCGCCACAAATCATCAGCTTCTATTGAAGAACTTATTGAAATGTGTGAATGTTGCAATATAATGTCAATGCAAAACTCATTTGATGTGTTCTTCGAGCATTGAATTTTTTTCTTATTGTCAACAAACTTCAGGAACGGTGCAAAATCAAAATTTTGATAATTGTTGTAGCCAAGCATAAACTTAATTTTCACTATATCTGAAGCTAAAAGTTTTAACATTTGCAATGCTTGATTAACAGCCAGTGCCTGATTTAGTGAAAACGAAGGTTCAATCACCAGTGTCGGAGAACTTCCCTTAGCAGTGCGAATGGTTTGCAATAGCTCAATTTTTTCAGTATCAAATCCGGCCATCGACATAACGGCGGGAATATGATAGGTTTGATAGATTTTGCCACGCTCGTATGCCGTGGTTTCTTCTCCAAAGTCAAATATCAAAGTAGGCGACAAAGCTAGTAATGCATCGTCAACATCTTTGAAAGTTGCATTTTGGTACGAATTTTGATAACTTGCATCAACCTTGAAGCAAAGGCGATACTTTTCTTTGTGCTCTTGAATTTTTTGAAGCACTAATTTTCCCATAGGGCTTTCTGCCCCAACAATTCCTAAATGTATCATATTTTAATAATTTGGTTAAACTATAATAAAATAAGCATATTTTTTTATTTTTGTCAACTTAATTTTTGTAAATTATGTGAAAAATAGGCTTGATTTTTTTTGTTTGAGGTGTATAATCAGCACATATTAACGAAATAACGGCTGTGAAATAGAAATATTTCGCAGTTTGATTTTTCTAATTTTTAAAAATAGGGAGAATAAAAAAATGGATAAGTTTCCGCTGACGAAAATCGGCTATAATCTTTTAGAACAAGAATTAAAAAATCGCAAGGGTGTAGAGCGTCCGAATATTATTGCGGAAATCGCCGAAGCCCGCGCAAAAGGTGATTTATCGGAAAATGCTGAATATTCTGCCGCTAAAGAAAAACAAAGTTTTAATGAAGGCCGAATTCAAGAACTGGAGGCGGTAATTAGCCGTGCGCAGGTAATTGATCCGACACAAATGAGCGGAGATATAGTGCGTTTTGGGGCAACGGTTTTGGTAGCAAACATTGATACAGATGAAGAAAGTGAATATCAGATTGTCGGTGATTATGAGGCAGATATTGAAAAACATAAAATATCGCTTTCTTCGCCTTTGGCAAAAGCTTTAATTGGTAAAGAAATCGGCGATGTTGCAGAATATTTAGCTCCGTCCGGAAAAAAATCGTATGAAATTTTAGAAGTTAAATGGCTGTAAACATTAACTTGGAAAGTTCTAAAGCGTTTTGTTTTTTTATTGAGAACAAAGCGCTTTTTTTATTTTAAATTGAATTCCGATTGCTTGATTTAATAAAAAAAAAGATATTTTCCGCAATTTATAAATTAACGAAATATTATATTTTTTTGATTTATAAAGAAAAAAACATTTCAAGTATTCGGGAGATTGAATTATGCAAAAAAAATTGAGTTTATTGAGCGGAATTGCTCTTTTAGCAACAGCATTTACGGCTAATGCCGGCGAATATATGCCATATGTCGGTTTTGATTATGTTAACAGAACACCTAATGTAAATGGTAATTATCCTGATAATTATGATATTGCCAATATAAACGGTGGTATCAAGTTTGTTGATTTAGGTGCGGTTGAGCTGTTTGCCGAGCGTTCAATGCGTGAAAAGAAAACCTCAAATAGTGGTACTGCACGCGGCAGACTTTATGGTTGGGGTGCTGATGTTTTAGTTAACGGATGGAATTTTAATGAAGGTGCAATTTTAGGTTCTGTCGGATATGGACGTATGTCGGCAAAGCTTAAGCATAGCGGACACATGCGTAAGGATACTGAAAATGCTTTACGTTTAGGTGTTGGCGGAGAATTAAATCCGACACCGGAGTGGGGCGTTCGCGCAATGTTTCGCTATTCTTTAGCTGATGGCGATGCTTATTCTAATTCAAAAGAATTCAGTTTAGGCGCTCGTTATTACTTTTATTAAAAACATTTAACTAGGCATTATCCTACAATAAAAAACGTTTATGTTGTGGAATTTAAAATGAGCCAACGTTTGAAATATGTGTCTCGTATAATAAGTGAATTTGATACCGTTATATGCGGATTGAATGGTGTTGTTTTGCGGGGTTTAAACGTTGATTCTGACAATTTGAACACTCTGATAAAAATTTATCAGAGTGGCAAAAAAATTATGTTGGCATCTAATTGTGGTTGGCGTTTACAAGATTTATTTTGTTTTTTGAAGAAATCCGGCGTGCCGATGAATATTTTTTCTGCAATGATAACAGCCGGTGAAATCGCACATTTTTATATGAAAAATATTAAGTCTTCAAAACATAAATATTATCATTTGAAACCTGTCACAGCAAATTTAACGGAAGGCTTGGATTATCAAAAAGTTGATGATGTGAATGATGCTGATTTTATTGTAGCAACAACAGATTTAGAAGGTTTTAGCGATGAATATTATCAGCAAATATTAGTTCAGGCTTTGCATTGCCGGTTACCGCTATTATGTATTGGTAATGATACAATATTGTTAACTTCTGCCGGTATAAAAAACGGAGCAGGCACTATTGCTGAACAATATGCCCTGATGGGTGGTACAATTATACCATTCGGAAAACCTGACGTAAAAGTGGCAGCTTATTTGTGCGAAGGCATAAAAGACTTTTGTAATTCGCGCTGTTTGGTTATTGGAGATGCAATGGCAACCGATATGCGCTTAGGCAATTTATTCGGCGCAAAAACTATGTTGTTAACCGGTGGTATTCATCAAATTAATAATCCAACAGATGAACAAATTAACAAACTTTCAGCCGATTATGGTTTGAATGTCGATTATTATGCGGAGAAGTTGCAATGGTGAAATATCAGCTGAAAAATATAATGTTATGGGTAATTGCTATTGTAATATTGATGCAAACCGCGCGCTGTCAAGTAGTAAAGACTGTTTGGCAGGAAAATAATAATCTGATTGCTCAAAAAAATATTCAAATGCAATCTGCGATAAGTGCAAATGAAACAGATGAGTTTATGCGCTTGTGGCCACAATTTAATGAACTGAATTTGCAGGCATTACCGGGGAAATCTTTTTCGGTAAAAAATGAACCTCTTGCAGATTTGAAAGCTAAAATATGGTTTGTTTATCATCGTATTGATGTGGAAAGATTTTTTTATATGCGGCGGCATTTGCAAGAGTTATTGCAAGAAATTATGGTTAAGCGTAATGCCGAAGCCGTAATAAAACAAATGCAAGAAGGTGAAGATGAGCTTTCGCTTGATATGAAGGAACAGTATCAGCGTAAACTTGAGGCTTTAAAACTAAACGATACGGAATCAGCTATTGTGACTGAACGCGAAGAAGCTCTCAGACAATTATTCAGATTATATCCATAATTAAAACTATGAAGCACAGACGGCAATAAAAATGTTTTAATGCGGTAATATTTTTATATGAATTTTAATAAAATGCTAACCTTATAATTTTATCTTAATTGTAATTGCAAAAATGGAAGAAAGAAGATGAAAACACAAGAAATGCTAAATACCGTCATTAATGCCGACAGTATAAAGCTGATGAATGAAATGGAAGCTAATTCGGTAGATTTAATTTTTGCTGATCCGCCGTATAATATGCAGCTGGGCGATATGTTAATGCGTCCGGATAATAGCATTGTGAAAGGTGTTAATGAAGAATGGGATAGCTTCGAAAGTTTGGCTGCATATGATGAATATACCAAACAATGGCTGACTGCGGCACGTCGTGTTTTGAAAGATAACGGCAGTATTTGGGTTATCGGTTCATATCATAATATATATCGCGTTGGGTACATTTTGCAAAACTTAGGCTTTTGGATCTTGAACGATGTTATTTGGAACAAAGTTAATCCTATGCCTAACTTTAAAGGAACACGTTTTACCAACGCACATGAAACGTTAATTTGGGCTGTCAAAAATCCAAAAGCAAAATATACCTTTAATTATGAGGCAATGAAGGCGCTTAATGATGATACACAAATGCGCAGTACATGGGAAATTCCGCTTTGCACCGGTAAAGAACGCTTGAAAAATGATAAGGGAGAAAAATTACACCCGACACAAAAACCGGAGGCACTTTTATATCGTATAATACTTGCATCATCAAAACCGGGTGATGTAGTTTTAGACCCATTTTTCGGCACAGGGACAACCGGAGCAGTTGCAAAAAAAATGGGACGCAATTTTATTGGCATAGAAAAAGATGCCGAATATATTAAAGGTGCTGTTGCTCGCATTAAGCAAATTGAAAAGATGAACGATTGTGCGTTGGAATATACACTGAAGAAAAAAGTTCAGCGCATTCCGTTTGGCGCAATTATTGAACGCGGCATGCTTAAACCGGGGGATATTTTAAGCGATGCTAAAGGCAAGCACTTTGCCACCATTAGAGCAGACGGCTCGGTAAAAGGAGAAAATTCTGAAGGTTCAATTCATCAGGTTGGTGCAGCAGCACAAAATGCCGCAGCATGTAATGGTTGGGAATATTGGTATTATCGGGATAAACAAAAAGGACTGACTTGTATAGATAGTTTACGAGAGCAAGTTCGTTTAGAAATAGGTGAGGCACACTAAATTGAACGAGGCGGCAAAAAATATTTCTCAAAAAGCAGATTTGTCTGCAGCAAATGCAGAACAACATTCCGGTTATTATGCCGCACTTGATTTAGGAACGAATTCGTGCCGACTTGTTATTGCCGAACCGACACCAAGTTCTTTTCATGTTATTGAAACTTTTTCGCGGATAACTCGTCTGGGTGAAGATATAATTCATGGCAATATGCTGACAAAGCCAGCAATTCGGCGCACAGTGTCGGCATTGAAAGTTTGTAGTGCTATTATAGATGCATATAGTCCGATTGTGCGTATGCGCTTTGTGGCAACGGCAGCGTGCAGACGCGCATTGAATTGCGCTGAATTTGAAAAAGCCGTTGAACGTAATACCGGTCTTAAAATGGAAGTTATATCTTCAAAAGAAGAAGCACGATTGGCTGTTGTTGGCTGTTTGCCGCTTTTAAACCGCATGATTAAACGAGCATTGGTTTTTGATATTGGCGGTGGTTCAACCGAAATTTCGCTTGCACGCATTACCGAGAGCGGACGTACTTTTATTGAGGGATTTGTTTCTTTGCCTTATGGCGTGGTTACAATTTCTGAAGCTTTTCCGGGTAAAGAAATGACAACACTGGCATATAATACCATTGTTGAACGCACGCAAAAAATTTTGCAGGAATTTGAAGATAAATATCATATTGCCGAAGCAATTCGCAATCAGGAAATTCAAATTATCGGTACTTCCGGAACAGTTACGGTTTTAGGTGCCGTTCATCTTAATTTATCACGCTATAACAGAGCGGCGGTTGATGGCATATCTATGTCCAGCGCCGAAATCAATAAAGTTATTACCCGTATTAAAAATATGGGGCATGAAGGACGCTGCCGCCATTCGTGCATTGGCAAACAAAAAGCCGATTTAACCATGGCGGGATGCACTATTATTGAAGCACTAATTTCATTTTGGCCGATTGCAGAAATTACCATTGCCGATAGAGGTATTCGCGAAGGTATTTTGCTTGATATGATGCATCATCAAAAGCATAATTATTTCAGCCGTGACGGAAAAAGACATCGGCCGTTTAGAAAAGGAAAATATTATGCACGGAGAAAATATAGCGGCAATTGATTTAGGCACAAATTCGTGCCGCATTTCCATTGGCGACAGAAGTGGCAATCTAATATATCGTGAGGCCGTTACCACAAAATTAGGCGAAGGTTTGGTGCAAAATATGTGCTTTACAAAAGAAGCATTTGACCGCGGGGTATCATGCTTTATGCATTATGCTAAAATAATGGAAAAGCATGATGTCGGTTGCTATCGAGCTATTGCCACTGCTTCGTGCCGAATGGCTGAAAACGGTGCAGAATTTGTAAAAGAAGTAAAAGAAAAAAGCGGCATTGAGCTTGATATTATATCTCCGCTGGAAGAAGCTACTTTGACATTAAAAGGCGCGATTTTGAATGCTGATAAAAATAAACCATATGTTTTAGTGTATGACTTAGGCGGAGGTTCTACGGAAATTACGTTGGCGACCAACACAGATAAACCGCAAATTTTACATACCGTGTCAATTCCGTGGGGTGCACGCAACAGCTCAGAAGTTTTTGAGCTTAAAAAATATAGCAAAACAAATGCTGAAAAATTAGCAGATGTTGTAAGGCAGCAAGTTGCAGAATTTATTGCCGCAGCAAGTTTTAATGAATATCAGCAAAATTGCTGCTGCATTGCCACTTCCAGCACTCCGTTGCGTTTAGTCAGTATGGTTAAAAACTTTGGGTCATATGACCGCAATGTTGCTGACG
Organism: Alphaproteobacteria bacterium; assembly: GCA_017460085.1. Classification (GTDB taxonomy): domain Bacteria; phylum Pseudomonadota; class Alphaproteobacteria; order RF32; family CAG-239; genus RUG410. Next base: position 51,377 of record JAFUBQ010000020.1, on the reverse strand, counting down.
GCGTAAGAGTTACCACAAAAGAAATTGATGCAGAAATTGCAAAAGTATTCAATCAAACAACAGAAAATATGGCACAAAATCCATATATCGGCGAAAGCAGGGCCGATATATTTGTTGCCGCATGCACTATATTTCAAACAATTTATCAAACATTGCAAATTAAGGAATTAACGGCTTCGCTGAAGGGAGCGCAAGAAGCCATACTTGAGGAGTTAAAGAAAAAATGGCAAAACTGACACAATCGGCAAAACAGGTGCGTGGCCGCAAAATGTTGACCGTGCGGGTTAAAAATGCAAAATATAACACCACATCATCAAACCGTTGGTTGCAAAGGCAATTAAATGACCCCTATGTTGCAGAGGCAAAACGTCTTAATTATCGCAGCCGAGCCGCTTTCAAACTTATTCAACTTGATGAAAAATTTCATTTTTTAGGTAAAGGTAAAACTATTGTTGATTTAGGGTGCGCGCCGGGTGGATGGACACAAATTGCCGCGCAAAAAAATAAAGGCAGCGGGCAAATTGTGGGTATGGATTTGTTGCCGACCGAGCCGATTGAAGGCGCAATTTTGCTGCAGCAAGATTTTACATCTGAAGACGCGGCAAGCAAAATAAAAGCATTGCTAAACGGTCCGGTTGATGTGGTGATGAGTGATATGGCGGCTAATACGACAGGAGTGCAAAATGTTGACCATCTACGCACTTTGGGTTTGGTGGAAATGGCTTATGAATTTGCAAAAGAAGTTTTGGTTGAAGGCGGAATTTTTATTGCTAAAGTTTTTCAAGGCGGCACCGAAAATTCTTTGCTTGTTGATATGCGGCAGCATTTTAGCAAAGTGAGCCACTATAAACCCGATGCCAGCCGACAGGATTCGGTTGAAATGTATGTGGTCGCACAGGGATTTAAAGGATAAATTCAATCTACACCATGGCCGAGGTCGTTGTGGAAAAACAAACTCTGTTAAACGATAATGTTAAGAAAAATCCCATCTTTTTTCTCCTTACTCTCTAATTTTTGTAATATACAATTGCTCTTTATATTCAGTGTCGCCGATTCTAAGGATTAAATACACCCCGTTTTTACCTTCAGGTATTGCAAAATGTTGGTTAACAGCTGAAATTAATGTAGAAGGGTATATATTCATCTTTTGAGTCGCTCTCGGCATAACGATTGTCGGATTTTTAGGTAAATCTCTATTTAAGTAGAGTTCATTTGCTTTCATAAATCCTCCATCTGTTTGGCCATTTGTAATAAAAGAAGTTCTTGTCCAATCAATTTCAATGTCATCATCAGTATAATTTGTTATGTTTAACTGGTAAGCATTAAGAGCTGTTGTCCAACTGTTATTAACAAGAGGTGTTTCTTGTAAACTGATATTTACTTTATATTTATCATTTTCTATGGTTGATTTACTTGTATCATATCTATAGCTTATACATCCGGTGCATAAATTCATTAACATAAATAAAATAAGTATCTTTTTCATCTCATCGTCTCCTAAAGTCACACAAACAAAAAAGTCGCTTGAAAAAAGCGACCGGACGTTGGAAACTATTTGTAGGAATAGCGCGACATATTGACCTAAAACAGGCATATATCTCCTAGGTTATATATGATGCTTATGTAAAACGGCTTATTTTGCCGCCCTCCGGTCATAACATCAATATAACCATCAGCAAAGCAAAATTAACGTTCTTCACAAACGCCTACAACGGGGTTTCCACGCCCCGAACGAGAACTCCCCGTTCACTCGTACGCTAGCAAAGAAAAAAGAATATGTAAAGCAAAAAAATAAATTAATTGTATTTTTACCATAAATAATTTATCATATGTTATAAATAAAACAACGGAGATGGCGGCTATGTCACGAGCAGAAGATATTTTTCAAAAACTCATCTACTTCGGCGAAGATGCGCTTGATGAATTTATTCGCAATCGGCAAACCGAGGAGCTGTTTATGGATTTTAAACGCGCTGATTCTACCGGTAAACACGGTTGGGCGCTGTGCAATGATGACCGCCGCAATTTGGCAAAGTGTATTTCCGGATTCGGTAATTCGGAAGGCGGGGTTATTGTTTGGGGAGTGGAATGTTCACGTGATGCCGATGTTGGTGATGTTGCTCAGGCTAAAATAAAAGTGGAAAATGTGCATCGCTTTATGAGTTGGGTGGAAAATGCCATTTCCGGCTGCACCATTCCCAGTCATAACAAAGTGCGCAACCACATTATCAGCTGCGATAAAGATGGTAACGGCTATTTAGCCACCTATATTCCGCGTTCGGAAGTGGCACCGTTGATGACCACAATCGGCAATCATATTTTCATTCGTTCCGGCTCAAACAATGTGCCGGCTCCATATGCCGTAATTGCCGGCATGTTCGGCCGCCGTCCGCAGCCGAATGTGGCTTTGCATTTGGATAAACGCACGCTGGAACTGCAAGAATATGCCGATGAAGATATTCTATATCCCAAAACAATTGATACACCGCCGCAAAAATATGTTAAAATTGCATTTGATGTTGTGTGCGAAAACAACAGCAATGTTATTGCCCGCGAACTATATTTAACCTGCACCACCGAAAGTGCCGGCGGCGAATATAATCGTGTGCGGTTTATTGATTATAGTCAAATGTTCGGTTTGCAAAATATTGAAGGGCATTTGAATTTAATTACCAAGCCCGATTTGCGCCTGCCGCCGCGCGGTATGCTTAAATTTACACGTGTGGAAATGATGTTTTCAGAATTTATTGAAGATGACTTTTTGCTTAATGGTGTGATTGGGGCAGACGGAGCAATGCCAAAATCATTCCGTATTGAAGCAAACAAAAACAGTTTGCGCTCGTTTGTGGCAAAAGCCTTGCGCTCTAATGATAATACGGAATTATTGACGAATGAATTTTTTATTGAATTTGTGAAAGAAATGGAATGACGGCACGAGTAGAAATATTTACAGACGGTGCTTGCTCCGGCAACCCCGGCATTGGCGGCTGGGGGGCAGTTTTACGCTATAAAGACGTAGAAAAAGAGCTTTCCGGCGGCGAAATTGAAACCACAAACAACCGTATGGAATTAACAGCGGTTATTGAAGCATTAAGCGCATTGAAAAAAACATGCAATATTTCGCTTTATACCGACAGCAAATATGTAATGTGCGGCATTACTGAATGGCTGCCTAACTGGAAGAAAAACGGCTGGAAAACCGCTAATAAAAACAAAGGTGTTAAAAATATTGACCTATGGCAGCGTTTAGATGAATTGACACAGCAACACGAAATTCGCTTTATATGGGTAAAAGGGCACGCAGGCCATGCGGAAAATGAGCGCTGCGATGCCTTAGCCAGAGCAGAAGTGGAAAAAATTAAGCAAGAATTAACTTAAATAATGTTTTTCTTATGCAAATATAAGAAAAACAGAATTTTAAAATGGTATCTAACTAGCTGTTTTTAGAACAAAAAACGGCAAATGTTTCACGTGAAACATTCTTAAATTTTTTTTTGGATGAAACCTTGAGCAATATCAAAAATATTAACGACCGTCGCTACCAACCAATCAGAAAAATTTAACAACCATAATGCAAGTATCAGATTCACAACCACATTTTTCAATAGCATTGGTTATTGAAATAGGTAAATTTTTTGCACATCCGACATCATTACAATTTAGTAAAAGGTTATCAGCAGGAGATGTGTTTGTCGGCTCCGTTGTTGGTTCTAATGTCGGCTCCGTTGTTGGTTCTAGTGTCGGCTCCGTTGTCGTATCTGCTGCAAAACCAATTCCTACCAGTGAGCCGCTTTGTCCGCTTTGCCAGTTTTGCGTAGCTAAACGCAAGCAAGCATCAGAGGATAATCCGGTGAAAGTAACGGCAAATGCCCCATTATCATTATTATCATCGGCTAAAAGACTGGATGATTCTATTGTAACATTTCCGCCAAACAAATTAGTTAAATTATCACCATCAATGCTAATCCCACTGGGTATTGCCTTCATTTTAATGGCTACGGAATTATCCAAACCTTCATATGTTCCCGACTGTTCTCCGATTTGCGCTAAAACCGAAACCATTTCCATAACTTGTTCTACCGTTTTATTAACCTTGTATTGTGTCATAACTCCGGAAAAACCGGCAATACCTCCAACCGAAAGCACACCTATAATCGAGAGCACACCCAACATCTCAATCATTGAGCGCCCATATTGGTTATTAAACATTTGTAAATCCTATACTATATTATTACTTTTTTTCATCAGGGTCGCGTAAAACATAACCTCTGCCCCAAACGGTTTCAATATAATTTTTGCCGCCCGAAGCCTTTTCCAGTTTTTTACGCAGTTTGCAGATGAACACATCAATAATTTTCAATTCCGGTTCATCAATACCGCCGTAAAGATGGTTCAAAAACTGGTCTTTATTAAGCGTTGCGCCTTTACGCAAAGAAAGCAATTCCATAATGCCATATTCCTTGCCGGTTAAGTGCAATGTTTTACCTTTTACCGTAACGGTTTGCGTATCTAAATCTATCTCAACATCACCGGTTTTAATAATTGAGTTGGCATGTCCTTTAGAGCGGCGCACCACTGCTTGAATGCGTGCCAATAGCTCGGCTTTGTCAAAAGGTTTGGTTAGATAGTCATCAGCGCCATAGCCAAGACCTTTTACTTTTTTATCCGGCTCAGACAACCCTGAAAGAATCAGCACCGGCGTATTCACCTTTGCATTACGCAAACTTTTTAGAACCTCATAACCATTCATATCCGGCAACATCAAATCTAAAATGATAATGTCATAATCATAAAACTTGGCAATATCCAGTCCTTCTTCGCCATATTCACTGGAATCAACCACCATACCTTCTTTTTTAAGCATTGTTTCAATGCTTTGAGATACAGCATAATCGTCTTCAACTAATAAAACTCGCATTGTGTTCCGCCTTTCACAAAAAATTTATCTGACAATTGCATTTTGAAACAAAACATCATAAATTAAAAGCACTTGTTAATAATTATTAACAGACTTCTATAAAAAAATTTTTTCTGAAAATAAGGTTAGATATGTGCAGGATAAAAAAATAGCCTGCTGACTGGACACAATGCCTATCTATCACAAGCCAATAATATCGTGCTACAAAGAAGTGATATTGTCAATAGATCTTTTTATCAATTCGCCGGTGTGAAAGCATTAATTTAGTCGGCAATATTGTGCATCAAGCGCTTAAAAACGTTGAATTAAAAAACATTGTGATTATGCTGAAACTGTTAAAGGAGAAAAACTGATGTTTTGGAAGATATTTAAACGTGAACCGCAGCCTTATATTGAAGGAAATTTCGGCACAGATGACGGGCATTGCATTTATTATCGGGCATTTGGCAATGCAAAGGGAATACCTGTTTTATCATTTCATGGTGGTCCTGGCGGTTCATCACGTCCGAAATATGCCAAACTTTTCAATAAAAATAAGTTTAATTTTATTCAATTTGACCAGCGTGGCTGCGGGCAATCTACCGCAGAAGATATTTGGCGCAACAATACTACAGAATTTTTAATTAAAGATGCCAAACAGCTTCTTGATGAATTACACATAAGCGGAAAAATTATTGTTCACGGTGTTTCTTGGGGTTCAACTTTGGCGCTTTTGTTTGCGGAAAAATATCCGCATTTGGTGCAAAAAATTGTGGTTTCATCAGTATTTTTAGCGCGAGAATATGATATTTGCTGGGTTAATAAGGAAAGTGAGCGATTTTATCCGGATTTATGGGCGCAAATGCGGCAAAAAGCAGGAAGTGATGATGTTTATCAAATATATCATAACAAGTTGTTTGCCGAAGATACTCAGGAAAATATTGAGGCTATGACATATTTAGGAAGTTATGAGTTTATGCTTGGGCAGTTAGCACCAGAGTTTTCATTATCAGATGCCACTATTGATGAGCAGAGCTTAACGGCGCAACGTATAGCTTTTCGTTATGAGGAAAATAAATACTATATAAAAAACAATCAAATTATTGAAAATGCTGATAAAATAAAGCACATTCCAACACTTATTCTGCACAATCGTATGGATTTTTGTTGTCCGGTGAAACAAGCGTGGGATTTGCATCAGTCACTCATGAAATCTAAGCTGATTATTGCGCCGGCATATGGACATTCTACAAAACAATTGCTAAAATTAGCAAAAACGGAAATTAATATTTTTTAGCGTGAAAGAGAGATTATGTATTATAGCTTGTTTGAAATTTTTGCCGTGGGTATCGGTCCTTCAAGTTCGCATACGGTAGGTCCGATGAAGGCGGCAAGACGCTTTGTCGAAAATTTGAAAAATAAAGGTTTGCTGACTAAAGTTCAAACCCTTAAAACTAAGTTATATGGTTCGTTGGCTTTAACAGGTGTGGGGCATGGAACGCTTCAGGCGGTTAGTTATGGTTTTATGGGATTAAACGCGGCAGAAATGGAGCCGACGTATGATTATTTGGCGGAGGTTATGCAAAACAAACAACTAAGTTTATTAGGTCAACATAAAATAGCTTTTTCTTTATCAGAAGATATAATTTTAGAAAAAGACATTACTTTGCCTGAGCATTCAAATGGTATGACATTTTGTGCGCTTGATGAAAACAACAATGTTATCTTGGAAGAAACTTATTTTTCTGTGGGCGGCGGTACAATTGCCCGCCAAGATGAAATTAATTTACGTATTGACCGCAAGCCTTATGATGTGCCATATCAATTTAACAGTTGCCGAGAACTTATGCAAATTTGCGCACAAAACAAAATGACAATAGCAGAGTTAGTGTTACAAAACGAAAAAGCAATTCAACCAAGCCATTTTTCCGTTACAAAAAATATTTTACGTTTGCATCATATGATGCAGCAAAGCATTGATATAGGTATGCAAAAAGAAGGTTATTTGCCGGGGGGCTTAAAGGTTAAACGTCATGCAAAAGAAATGTATGAAAGGTTGCAGAATAAATTTGCCAATAATGCAACTGATTCTTTAACGGCAATTGATTGGATTAATATATGGGCATTTGCCGTGGCAGAGGAAAATGCCGGCGGCGGAAGAATGGTAACAGCGCCAACTATGGGCTCAGCCGGTGTAATTCCGGCCGTTATGCGCTATATGGAAAGATATGGCAAATTTAATAGCGAAACAGAACGTAAAAATGCGGCTATAACATTTTTAGCCACATCGTCGGCAATTGGCAGCCTTTATCGCAGCAATGCCTCAATTTCTGGAGCAGAAGTAGGATGTCAGGGAGAAGTAGGCGTTGCTTGCTCAATGGCAGCAGGAGGATTAGTTGCCGCGCTCGGAGGTAATAATAACCAAATTGAAAATGCAGCGGAAATTGCTATGGAGCATAATTTGGGGTTGACTTGTGACCCAATTTGCGGACTGGTGCAAGTGCCGTGCATTGAGCGTAATGCCATGGGAGCCATTAAGGCGGTGAATGCGGCACGTTTGGCTTTGCAGGGAAGCGGGGCACACATTGTTAGTTTAGACAGCATAATTAAAACTATGTATGAAACCGGATTAAGTCTTAACCGAGATTATAAAGAAACTTCTTTGGCCGGAATTGCTAAAAATGCTTTAAGCTGCTAAGTGTATTTATATAATTTTTTGCGTTTAATTGATAAAATATGCTTGACATAATTTCCAAAAAGATTTATTGTAAGCCATAAACCAAATTATATAGATATATGGAACAGACAAAGAAAAAGGGACTTTTTAGTCTGAAGATTAAGAGGTCCAGGCTGTGGATTCCCGCCCTTGGTGCGGTGATTGCCATTGGCTTTTTTAACAATTGTGCTCTCTATCCGTGGCTGGAGAGCAAAGTGGTCCCTTGGGACAATCTCATTATTACCTTTGCGGTGATGGTGGGGTGGAGCGGAACGCGTGACATTTTGTTACGCAAGTATCTGTATATCGGTCCGGTTCTTGATGCTGTGAAACCGACAAAAGGCGTTCTGACCAACAAGCTTTGGATACCCGCCATCGGTTGGGCTTTGGTGTTGGGATATATCAACAACTGCATCTTATACACCTACAGCTTAACAACAAAAGAGGTGGATTGGACGTGGCTGATGATTACGCTGACGGTTATGCTAACAGCTAGCGGCTACCGTGATGTCGGAATCTATCGGCAGGAAGAAAAATACAATCCTAGTACTGGTAGCTCAACAGAAGAGCAGCTGGAAGCAAATATGCCGGCAGATTTTTAACCATAAATAATAAAAAATCCCGAAGATTACAGGTGTAATTTTCGGGATTTTTTTGTAATGAATTCATAGCGAAGCTGACCAAAGACCGTGAAGATTGCAAAATGCATAGGCTTTTGCAAGTTTATCATTTTCTGCAATATAAAAAACAGCTTCAGGAGTTTCATTAGGGTGCAAATGTTTAATTTGTTTTTGCCCTGAAATAGTTTCTATAGCAATCCATTCAATATAATGCGCATCTTGCATTGGGTGTTCAATGCTTCCTACTTTTATATGAACTTCTCTTTCATTACAAACAATATATGGAACATGTTTTTCAGAGGCGGCGTCGGTGGTGTTTTCTGTTAGTTTTATCATTTCAGAGCCGCAACAACTTGGTATTACACCTGATGAGCAGAGTAGTGTTACAATATTACCGCAATGTTGGCATTTGTAAAAATCCATATTTTTCTCCTTATAAAATTAAATTTCACTTCGCATTATAAAATATATTTATTGTTTTACAACTAAAAAAGGTGATTGATTTTTAGTTTAATTATTTTACAATGCGAAAGAGGGAAGTGTAGAGATGATAAAAACAAATGCAATGCGAATTATAGAAAATGCCGGAGTTACTTATTTAGCATATGAATATGCACCGCCGCCGCAACTTGATGCTGTATCAATAGCCAAAGTTTTAAATAAGCCGGTGGAACAAACTTATAAAACTTTAGTTACTCAAGCTCCCACTCAGCAGCACGGTTTTGAATATTTTGTTTTCGTAATTCCGGCAAATGCCGAATTAAGCGTGAAAAAAGCAGCATATGCATCGGGGGTAAAAAATTTAGAAATGTTACCGCTGAAAAAATTATTGCCGCTAACCGGATATGTGCATGGCGGATGTTCACCGGTGGGAATGAAAAAGAATTTTCCGGTTTATATTGATGAAACAGCCGTTTTGTTTGATACAATTTGCCTAAGCGGCGGTAAAGTTGGGTTGACATTAGAATTAAATGCCGAAGATTTAGCAAAAGCGATTGGGGCTGAATTTGCTGATTTAACTTTGTAAATATAATAAAATTGTATTAAAAAAATATAGTGTTTTGTGCAATTTTCAGATGATGAATATTAACAAATAAAATATTTTATGCTAAATAGAATTAAAATTTTTTATAGTTATCACATTATTAATTTAAAAAAATTGCTTATGGAAAAAATTGAGTATTTACCGTAGTTTAATGCTTTCGGCACTGTAGAAGAAAGTTGGCAGGAGATGAATGGTTTGGAGTTGTATTTGCAGTCGGAAGATTCTGCACGGCTTGGTTGTGCAGTGCCGGCAGAAGATGCACCGACGATTGGTCTGCTCTTAGGGCAAGAAAAGGGATATTTATGCATAGGTCGCGATTATGTGCAGTCTTTGGCTCGCACCGGCGTGAAGATTCTATTCTTAGATTATCAGCATCACTTGTCGCAACTGCAACATTGCAACGGATTACTGCTTCCCGGCGGGGCTTTTGTTTCACCCGATTGGTATTACACAGATGCTAAGTCTGATATTTGTGAACATAAGATGAGCGGGGCAGGGTGTATGCCGAGTGTTTTTATTATGCTTTGGTGCATGGAATGCCTATTTTGGGCATTTGCGCCGGTATGCAGATTATGGCCGCTGAGCTGGGCTATAAGCTCTATCGCTCGCAAGACTATGTGGAAACACCGCTGCAGCACCACACTAAGAATCCGTTGGCTCACCATATTGATTTGGTGGAAAACACGCCTTTCCGTGCGCTGATGGGTGACCAGTGGCGTTTGCCGGTGAACTCAAGACATCATGAGTTGCTGGCACCGGAGCGAGTGCAGAAGGAGCTGATAAAAGGGCGTTTGCCTCTTGATTTCTATGCTTTCGCAACAGATGGTATTCCTGAAGCCTTGGGCAAGATGGAGCAAGGTCTTTTGGGTGTGCAGTGGCATCCGGAGAACTATGCCGCAAGCGGTGACAAGCGTCAACAGCGCATTTTCGAGTGGCTGGCCGGCAAGGCTAAAGAAGAAAAAAAACTGGTAAAATTCGGTATAAAAACAAAAAAAACGTCGTTTATTAAAGCGACGTTTTTTTATTTTAGCTAGAAAAACATTATAATTTTTAATTTTGTTCTATTGTATTTTTCATATTTTTATAAATTTTAACCAAATCCAAATTGGGACCAGCCTCTTGTTGCGTGTTAAATGATTTTGCATTTGTAGCTAGTAAGTTCTCTGGTAAAAAATCACAAATAGGTTTTCCCAAATTAAAATCAGCTAATTTTTTGGATATAGGACCGTCTATTGGTTGTTGGCAAATTTCAATAAACTTTTTAGCTATTGAATAATTCGTTATTGCCGTATCATCATAAGTCCCTTTTACTTTATATTTTTTCCATTTTTTATTTTTTCCACCAACATAATATTTTGATAATTTAACACCAAATACTTTCATCATTTCATCACTACAACTGATATTACCAAGCCCCCCAATAGGGCAAGCTTGTAATTCATCTATAGTAATGAGACCTTGATACACATATGCTTCCAATATTCGCCGAGTAAATAATCCCCTCATAAATGAACCGCCTGCTTTATTATATTTTAACATTTCTTTAACGACATAATCATCATTACCTTCATTAATTGCTTGCCCTAATTCTGTCAGTCTTTCATCTTTAACCAATGTACCGGCACCACAATTATACATAAAACTACTCAAAGCAGCTTTTTGTTCCGGCGATAAATCTCGTTTAATATGATCAAAAACATAGTCTATTCTTTCTTTAATATGATGCTCAGCAACGGCATACGCCTCTTGATTATTTTTTAATGTATCCCCTTGTTTAACTGCTTTTCCTTCAATTGTTTTGGTATTGCCTATACCATAAGTCCAAACCCCGATATCATCAGTATAAGCTTTAAGTGTGCAGCCCTCAATCATAACCAAAATTGACATTAATATACCATCACTTTTTTCTTGAAAACTCATAGACTTTTCTTGTTTAATAAGAACCTCTTTTTTGTCGGACTTTGTTTCATTTTCAGAACTAGAATTAGAACTAACAATACCGCCCATTGTCGCTAAAGTTAAAGCTGACGCCAAGCCATATTTGTTTTTCAAATTGTTAATAATCTTTTTAATTTCGCTAATACGCTTCATTGTTCTCTCCCTATCTTTAACGATAAGATTGTATATATTTTTAATACAGAAATTTTTCAATTCACGATTTTATGATACTATAAAATATTTGTCTAATCAAGTATTTTTTTTAGTTTATATTTTTTACAAAAAAGTCTCCTTGTTAGGAGACTTTTAACTAAAATGAAAAAACACTATTCAGCAACCGTAACGTTTCGTTTACCGCTGAGTGATTCTTTAATGAAGCGCAATTGTTCTTGCACCATTTCATTGTCTTTATATTTTTCAAATGCCGCATTGACACGTTCTTCAAAGGTGCCTTCCTTGCCTTTGAACACAAACATAAAAGCACGCGTGCAGGCTTTGATTGCAGCTTCGTCAATGCCGCTGCGTTTCATGCCGATAACATTCAAACCGCGTAAGCGTGCTGGCATACCGTTAGCAATGCCAAACGGAATAATGTCGCGTGCCACGCCCGAAACACCGCCAACCATGGCTTTACGCCCAATATGCACAAACTGATGCACTGCACAGTTCCCGCCTAAAATTACCCCGTCGCCTAAATGAACATGCCCGCCGATAACCGCATTGTTGGTCATAATAACATTATTACCGACCACGCAATCGTGTGCAATATGCGAATTAATCATAAACATACCATCATCACCGACAACAGTAGTAAAATGTTCTTTCGGGGTGCCAGAATGCATGGTCACATTTTCGCGAATAATGTTACGTTTGCCGATTATCAATTTTGCTTCAGGCTGAAATTCGTTACCATGGTCTTGTGGTCCGCAACCTAAGCGTGCGCCAGGAAAAACAATTGTTCCTTCACCGATTTCGGTATTACCATAAACTGTTACCTGCCCTAAAAGTTTAACATTTTCACCAATCTTTGCTTGCGAACTAACCCAGCACATTGGACCGATTTCTGCCGTTGCGGCAATTTGTGCGCCGTCTTCAATCACGGCTGTCGGATGAATTTTTGCCATATTTATTTCCTTTCTATAGTTATCTTTTGCAGATAGAATAAAAATTTTTCCATGCTTTGGCAACACACAAAAAGTTACAATTTATTTCTGAATATACAAACTAAAAAAGCTGCCGACAAACAATTTTGCCGACAGCCTTAGTACATATAGATTTGAGGTTATAATAATTTTTCAGCTTTAGAAAGCGTAGCTCAAAGTTAGCATACCGCTATGATTTTGATAGTGGTTGCGCAAGTCGCCTAAATAGCTGAGACTTCCGGTCCATTTGTCGTTCAGTTCTGCCGTTACGCCGGCGCCCATCTCATAACCCATACGGTCAAGGCGTTTGCCGTTAATGGCATAGCTGGAACCATTACCGAGGTTAACAATGGCATTGTCGCGGTCGCTGACAAAGTCATAGGTTATACCCAAATAAATTTCCGGACGCATTACATTACAATTCATATTATAATATAAATCCTTACCCAGTTTGAAGCCCAAAACGCCGGTGAAAAAGTCCATATCTTTTCCGCTTACATCTTGACCGGCATTATCATTATAGCCATGGCGTTTGATGTAGCTGTAGCGTAAGCCGGCTTGCGGTGTGAATGTAGCATATTGACCAATATGTTCATAGCCCATTAAACCTTGCAAGCCATACAAATCGGCATGATATTTACCACGATATTCGTTACCGAAAGCAGATTTTTTATCTTTATACGTTGAATATCCGTATGAAGCTGTAGCATCAAAAAACCAAGCGCTCGGTTTATATTCGGCATAAATAAATCCGCTGTGTGTATTTACCTTTGTATCTCTGCTGAAAGCATCGACCTTAGTATAGTCATATTGATAACCTACACCCATTTTAGTATGCATTGAAGATTTGCCTTCAAGAGCGATAATGCCGCCGGTTGTATCAGACTTAAAGCCGTAGAAACCACTGCGATTTTGCAATTTGTTGTGGCCCAGATAGCCGGCTGCCCAAATTTCCATATCGTCATACATATCGCCTGAAGCACGACCGTTACGACGGCCTAAACTTTCGCCGCGCAAATGCTTATCAATGGCATCATATAAATGATTTTGCAAAACAATGGTTGTATTTTGAACCACCGGTGCATCATTCGGTGCTAATGCCGTTAAATTACGATTAAGTTCTTGCGGATTATTTTGCGCCGTGGCAGAAATTTTGTTAGCCAAAGCTTGGTCGGCTGCATTTGGGAATAAACCGCCGTCTGCCCATGCACGAGCTGTTACCTGATTATTTCTGGTGCCGCCGTTTTCAGCTGATACTTGCTCTGCTGTTTTGGCCAACGAAATTTTATAAGCGCCGTTATTATCAACTTTTTCAAACTTATACATTTGGTTGTCAAAACTGTCAGCAAAGTTGTTGAAATCGGTATTTTCAGCACTTAGCAACTGTAATGTAACCGGTTGTGTTTGAATAATGCCTTGAGCTAATGTAGCTTGCAATTTTGCTCCTGTTTCAACCGTAATGTTTTGAGCAATTACCGAACCATATTCATCAGCGCTGTTAACCGTTAAGGCTAAAGTTGAACCGTTAATAAAGCTGATATCGTCAGCAGTAACGGTGTTTGTGCCTATATCCATAACAGCATCGGTTGCTTTTGCTTGCGGAGTTTGTTCTTCTCCTACAATGATTATGCCTTGGTCAACGTTATCATTAAAGATTGACGTGCCTTCGCTGATGTTCATAGTTCCGTTGCCTTCAATTTTATCATTAAAGATGTTATCACCGCTCAAATTAAGCGCACCATCGTTGACAACATCTGAACCGTTGTCGCTGAATGTGCTGCCGATAATATTGGCCGTACCACCTTCTTCAATGGCAACAGCTGCCGGATCAAAACCATTCATATCTTGAATGTCATTCAATTCTAAAGTTTGTCCGTCGCCAACGGTAATACCTTCAAAACCGTTACCATTGATGGCATATCCGTTACCGGCAATTGATAAGGTTGAATTTTCACCGCCCATAGCTCCTAAATCTTCAACAATATCTTCATCTGCACTCATGGCATATTGACGGTCTCCGTCTTCAAACGCAACGGCATCGTTTAAAGTATATTCACCTTTGGTATATTCATAGGTTAAATAGCCGATTTTATCGCCGGTGCCTTGTTCAAGCGTAATTTGGTCCATATTGCTGTATATTGCATCATATGTATTCATCACCAAGCCGGCTATCGATGCGCCTTCGGTTGCTTTGAAAATTTCAACTTCAAAAGCACCTTCTTCTGCCGGTAAACCAAGAACATTCATATCTTTGAAATTATATGTTCCGGCGCTTTCCGATGATACGGTAAATGTATCAGCCACATTTTGTTCCAAATCAATATCAATGGCTAAATTACCGGTTGCACCTTCTGTTGTGTTTATTGAGCCGAGAACAACACTGTCAATAGTGTCGTTAATAACATCTAAAGTGGCATTGTTCAATGTTAAATTGTCGGCTGTTAATGCTGCAACATCACCAAGTTTTAAGGTAACATTTTCAACACTGACATCAACCCCCATTTGGTCACCGCTATATTCAACTTCACCATTGCTGAATGTATAGTTGGTTGCAATTGCGTTGTTTAAATTAACAATACCTGTTTGGTCACCGTTAAATGCAACTTTATATCCGTCAACACCGGTAATTTTATCGTCAATGGTAAAACTGCCGTCGGTTAAAGCCGTAAAGGTTAAAGTTGGCGCTTCATCTGTTTCAGCAACTTTGAATGCAGTAATAGCTTCTTCACGCTTTCCATCGGCATCTTCAACATAGTTACCGCTGATAACCGATTCAAAGCCGTCTTGTGCCGTTAAGGTTAAATTTTGGCTGGTGGCAATTGCACCGCCGAATGCCGTACCTTCGGAAGATTGCGCATAGTTTTCCATAAATGATGAATTAACAATTCCTGAGGCAGTTGTTTCTTCATCAGCCACCGGAGCCGTAACTTCACCGATGGTTGCCGTATTATAAATTGCACCGCCGGCAGCATTGCCGCTTTCTGACATTGCATAGTTGCCTGAAAATTCGCCGCTTACAGAATTGATGACCGCAGTATCGGCAACGCTTGATTCGTATGCTTCGTTATAAATTGCACCGCCGAAAGCATCGCCGCTTGTGGATTTTGCATAGTTTTGGCTGAAATTACCGGCAATGGTTTCAATGCTAGCCGAACTATCGGTTGATGTTGTATTTGCTGCCGGTTCAAACGGTACCGCTATCGGGGTTGTTTGAAGCGGGTTAGAATTATAAATTGCACCGCCTAATGCGTTTCCGGTATCAGAAAAAGCATAGTTTTGAGTGAAATTGCCGTTTAATGCGGTAATTGAAACAACAGCAGAAGTGTTGTTTCCGCCTAAAGCATTATAAACCGCCCCACCGAAAGCATTAGTATCACCTTCAACACTATTGCCTATAAAATCTCCGGTAACAGTGCCAATGGTGCTGTTAGCTGTTTCAATAGACACATCTGTCATATTAACAATAGCACCACCTAAGGCTGTTCCTTCGGTTAAGCCATAGTTGGCAACAAAATCTCCGGTAATACCGCCGAGTACAACATCAGTATCGCTAACATTGGCCGCATTTAAAATAGCACCCCCGGCAACCAAAGTGCTGTCTTCTACCGTGTTACCGATAAAGTTGGCGCTAATACTGTCAATGTGGCTCGTTGTTCCGGTATCTTGAGTATCTAATTCAACAACGCCGCTTAAATTCAATATTGCTCCGCCGAGAGCTAAACCATTGGTTGCTGATGCCGAATTATCGACAAAGTTACCGCTGATTGAACCGGCATCGCCATAATTTTGGATTGCAGCGCCGCCGGCAGTATATATACTGGTTTCATAATTAACAGAATTGTCAACAAAATCACCGGTAATATCGCCAATAACATCCATATTGAAAATACCGGATGTAGCAGCGTGAGTTGCAGCCGTTGCTGCGTCTTCAACGCTGTTTTTTACAAAATCAGATGTAATATCAAATATCGATGCATTTTCGCCTTCAATATAGACAGCTCCAAAATCATCAGCTGTTGCATTAAAGCCGGTGAATACTTTATTGGTAACGTCTGCTTCTGTAAAATCTCCGCTAACGCCTTGATCTGTTTCGTCATAATCATCAACATTAGTGTAGTTATATGTGTAATATTGTTCACCGTCATCTTGGTCAACAATAATAAATTGTTCGGTTAACGGTATTTCAGTTACCGGACCTTCCCATTCCACCTTCGGAGAAGTTAGGGTATTCAAATTATCAGCGGTAATTTCGGAAATTTCCGCCTGTGCCGGC
The DNA here is from genome assembly GCA_017460085.1 of Alphaproteobacteria bacterium. Classification (GTDB taxonomy): domain Bacteria; phylum Pseudomonadota; class Alphaproteobacteria; order RF32; family CAG-239; genus RUG410. The sequence goes on along the minus strand of JAFUBQ010000020.1, from coordinate 34,746 downwards.
ATAGCCAGCGCAAACAAACCTAAATTAAGCAGTGCACATTTTCTTAATACACTGCGATATTGATTTGTTAATAGTCCCAATGCAGATTTACTATATTTCAACATATTGTTATTCCTTTTTCTATGATTGTTACGCAACTCATATATGACCGAATTATTGCTTTTAAAGACCATAAACATAAAAATAACTAATCTGTATTGATATTATTATGTAGCACATTTTTTTATTTTGTTAGCGCAAAAGTCTTATTTTATTTATTAAATTGGCAATTATCTATAGATTGTTCTTTTAATTTTATAAGGAGAAAATTTATGACAGAACATACTATACATTCACAATCTGCTTCAACATCTCATAATACACCGCACGCTTGTCAGCATAAAAGCGAAGAATCGGCTCTTTGGCACGAAACTAAAGAAGCTGCTCATAAAGGTGCTGAAAAGTCAGAAGGTATGTGGGAAGCTACCAAAGATGTTACTTCTGACGTTTGGGAAAAAACTAAAGAAGTTAGCAGTGATGCTTGGAATGCTACCAAAAATTTTGCCGGTCATGTTGGTGATGCCATTACCGGTCAAGATGATGAAGATGAAATTGAAACATATTATTCCGCTTCAGAAACCGATTATTTGGATGACGAAGAAAATGAGCGTTTAAATGAAACTAATAAGCGAATTAATGATGAATATGAAAATTTTGAACATCATCGCAATTAATATTTATTAGAATTATTTTTTATAATTCAGCACCGTATGCTTTATTTTTTTTGCAACGGTGCTGTTTTATTTTCCGTGAGTTCAAATCTCATATCCGCCGTTAACAAAAAAAAAGCACCTTGCGGTGCTTCCTTTTGTTGGCGGATAGAGTGAGATTACTTCGCTGCGCTTCGTTCTCCTCATTCGCTCGCCGCCGGCTCACCGGCGCACTTTCGTTCGCCTCTCATTTCGTCGTCGAATCACTTTTCCGTGAGTTCAAATCTCTTATCCGCCTTTAACAACAAAAAAGCACCTTACGGTGCTTCTTTCTTGTTGGCGGATAGAGTGAGATTCGAACTCACGGTACCCTTTAGAGGTACACACGATTTCCAATCGTGCGCCTTCGACCACTCGGCCATCTATCCAATAATTAAAGCCCAATATAATCGTTTTTTTGCAATGTGCAACAATTTTTTATATGTTGCAACAATTTTGTTTTATAAATTTACAGCAATCCATTCATCAATAAAGCGTTCTAATATTTTTTGGTCTGCTTCAATATCATTCCACGAATTTTTAACCTTATCCAACGCTTCTGCCACTTCCATTGACGACAGCGGAAAAGAATTCTTATTTTCTGGCGATTCTGTTTGCAGATTAATTTTTTCCCGCAATTTATTTAATATTTTATTAGTTAACTCCGTCATTATTTTTTTTCCTCGTCCGGCCAAAATTTTTCAACCATTTGCTGTAAACTGCTCGGCCCGTATTTGTCGGCAATTTTTTGCAACATTTCTTCAACAACATGATGTAAATTATCCGGATAAGGCAAAACCACCTTGGTAACTTTAACCGGATATCCCTGATAGAACTCTTTATCTATTACTTCAATTATTAACAAAGGCTCGGCTGAAAGCAACTTAGAGCGCAAATCTGTGGCAATATTGGTTAAAAAATATGCCTTGGATTTATTTTTAATCAGCACAGCGCAATTGCGACCATCGTACAAAAAAGCAGCATCTTCAATTGGCTCACCTTTAATCGGCAACTCAATTCCAACATGCTGATGATACTCTACAATATTAAAATGCTTTACCCAAATTTTTTCTGCCGCCATTGCTATTAGCCTTTAAATCTATCAACTTTATATAAGTTTAGCAACTAAGAGTAAAAAATTGGTGAATTTATGTCTTCTATCTTTCTATAGGACTTTTTATGCTGATACCATTAGGCATAAATTTGCTTGAAATTTTATCAATTGTTTCACTCAAACGTTATACAGTAGGTATTACCAAATTTTTGCAAGATTGCAAAAAGCTAAACTGTTCTTTGGTAGAAGCTGTGGAGAGTTCAGCGCCACATTTTACTATTTGTGTTTTCTGTGAAAATGTACCATTGGTATAGGCAGTCTGCAATTCTAAACTATTCTGATATCCTAATGCTTTAGCTACTAAATCTCCAGCTATTTCGGAATTTATAATATCTTCACTTTTGCATAATTCCATTTTTTTCTCCACTTTTTACTTTATAAATGTAATTTAACATAAAATCAGCTAAAAACCAAGCAAAAAAAATAAACAAAATTTGTATTTTATGATTCAAAACTATAAAATAAATGTGCTCAGATGCAGAAAAAAACTTTACCTTTTAATCTTTTTAATGATACATATATAACTATTGAATTATTAATTTAATAAAATGGAGTGTAAAATGTTGAAAATTGTGCAAACAACATCGTATTCCGACCAAAAAATGGGAACAGCCGGCATACGGAAAAAATCTAAAATTGTTGAACAGCAGAACTATGTTGAAAACTTTGTGCAGAGCATATTTGACACCATCGGTGGAGTTGAGGGCAAAACATTTGTGCTGGGCGGCGATGGACGCTACTATAATAAAATTGCTATTCAAAAAATTATGAAAATGGCCGCCGCTAACGGTATGAAAAAGTTAATTGTAGGGCAAGACGGCTTAATTTCGACTCCAACATCATCAAGAGTTTTATTAGATAGCAAAGCTGACGGTGGTTTTGTGCTGACAGCTTCGCATAATCCGGGGGGAAAAGACGGCGACTTCGGCATTAAATATGCCACAGCCACCGGCGGACAATGCCCAACGGCGATAAGCGATAAAATTTATGAAAACAGTAAAAACATTAAAGAATATAAAATTTTAGATGAGCCTGATGTTGATTTAAGCAAACTCGGCACGCAAAAACTCGGCAATATGGAAATTGAGGTGATAGATTATTTATCACCTTATGTGGAAATAATGGAAGAAATTTTTGATTTTGATGCTATTCGGAAGTTGTTTGCCGGTGGTTTTCGCTTTGTTTTTGATGCTTTTAATGCGGTAACCGGTCCTTATGCTAAGAAAATTTTTGAAGACATTTTAGGTGCGCCGAAAGGTTCAGTGATGAACGCGGTGCCAATGGAAGATTTTGGCGGTTTACATCCTGACCCTAATTTAATTTATGCTAAAAAATTGGTTGACATTATGTATTCTGATAATGCGCCGGATATGGGCGCTGCTAACGACGGAGACGGCGACCGCAATATGATTTTGGGTAAAAAATTCTTTGTAACACCGAGCGACAGCTTGGCAATTTTAACCGATAACTATCGTTTGATTAAAGGCTATAAAAATGGCATTTACGGCGTGGCAAAATCGGCAGCAACATCAACGGCGGTAAGCCGTGTGGCAAAAGCATTGGGAATCGGCTATTATGAAGTGCCGACCGGATGGAAATATTTTTGCAACCTGATGGATAGCAAACGCATAACTTTCTGCGGTGAAGAAAGTTTTGGCACCGGTTCAAGCCATATTCGCGAAAAAGACGGCATATGGGCGGTTTTGTTTTGGCTGAATATTATTGCCGTAACCGGTAAATCTGTGGAAGAAATTACACGTGAGCATTGGGCAAAATATGGTCGCAGCTATTATATGCGCAATGATTATGACGGTTTGGATGTAGAAATTGCAAACAAGCTGATGGCAGACTTGGAAGCAAAATTACCGACATTAGCCGGTCAAAAATTTGGTGATTTTACGGTGAAAAGCGCCGGTGCATTTGTTTATAATGATCCGGTTGACGGCAGTTCTACCAAAAATGGTTTGGTCATATATTTTACCGACAATTCGCGCATTGTTTATCGCTTGTCGGGAACAGGCACTAACGGCGCAACACTGCGTGTTTATCTTGAGCGCTATGAAACGAGTGATTTTGATAAAGATATGGTTGCTTTTTTGGAACCTTTGGCTGATGTTTCTCGTAAAATTGCCGAAATTAGCGAGCGCACGGGCAAAGTTAAGGCAGATGTTTTAACCTAAAGGAAATTATAGCTAATGCTCGGAAACATAAATAATCGACGACCGGATAGACAGTTAGAAAGAAATTTAGTTTTTCTGGCGTATGCGATTATGTTTATGTCGCTGAGTTTGTTTGCATTTTTCTTATATCCGCAATATGCCGTTTATATTTTGATATGCGTGGCAATATGGAATGTGTTGTGCATTTTGGTAACGATTCGCATTTTAAAGGTGAGCGAACACGCTATCGGTTTTGGTATGATGGCAGCGGAAATTTTAAACGACAAAACTAAATATTATCGTGTTGATAATTCAAAGGGCGAGGCGATAATTGCCAATAAATTGGCTTTGAATTATTTTAAAAATCAGTCGATATTAGAGTTTTTGGAACATAATATTATTGACAACGCCGCCAACAAACTAGATTTGCAAAAGTTGACGGCTGCCGTTAATAAATTGCAAGAAACAACCGTTACTTTATCCATAAATCCGCATAAAGATAGTGTTTTTGTGGTTGAAGAATGGCTGCGTGTGAACGTTAAGCCTATATATTTAGACAAGACAGACATTTTTGAAGGTGAATTTTCGCTTAAAAAAATTCACAAAGAAAGTTATATTTTATGGTCGGTTGAAAATGTAACTTCAGACAAAAATATGGCGCAGGTTTTTGCCGGAGAAATGTCCTCTTTGCATAATTTTCTCGACTTTTTACCGGTTGGTTTATATACATGCAATCATGAAGGCAAAATTGAATATATCAATAATTTGTTAGCGGAAAAATGGCAAACCGATAAAAATTCCGCTATTGGTAAATCGGTAGATGATTTTGTGGCATATAAACCTGAATTATTGCATACGGCTAACGGTGTTTATAATGGTAACATTATCTTCAAAACGGCATATGGTGCTGTTACAGCTTTTGTTAAGCAGCAAAATGTGCGGGAAAATAATGAGTTAAAAACACGCGGTGTTGTTATTTGGGATATTCCGAATGATGCAGCATTAAAAGAAAAATTGGATATTATTACCGATAAATTTGAGTGGTTGTTTGAAACGGCACCTATTGGTATTTTGTTTGCGGATAAGCATTTGCAAATTATGGAAATTAATAATGATATTCAGCAAATATTAGGTTTATCGGCTGAAGAAATTTTGCGGCGTAAGCTGAGCGTTTGGTTTAATGATGACGCAAAAGAAAAATTTAAAACAGCTCAAGAAGAATATAGTCTTAATCATGAAGCACAATATCATTTTGAAACAAAACTTAAAAACGGTAAAGATGTTGAAGTATATATATATCCGATGAAAGCGCATTATTCCAGCTTATCGGGCGAAGTTACCGGACTGATTGTGTATATGGAAGATATGTCACAAAAGCGCGACTTAGAAATGCAAGTTGCACAAGCGCAAAAAATGCAGGCTTTCGGACAATTAGCAGGCGGAGTGGCGCATGACTTTAATAATTTGCTGACAGCGGTGATTTGTCAATGCGAACTTTTAATTCAGCGGCACGGGGTGGGAGATCCGTCTTTTTCTGATTTAGTACAGCTAAAAAACAATGTTAATCGTGCCGCAGGGGTGGCAAGACAGTTGTTGGCTATTTCACGCAAACAACCTCTTAATCCGAAATTGATTGATGTTACCGAATCGTTTATGGAAATTTATCCGCTTTTATCGCGTATGGTTGGTGAGCGTACTACTTTTCAAATTAATCATGGATCTGATTTAGGATATATCAGAGTTGATCCGGTTCAGTTTTCACAAGTGATGATAAATTTAGTTCTTAATGCAAGAGATGCGATGAACAGCAAAGGAACACTGACAATTTCGACACGTGCTGAAAGGCTCAGCCAACCATATCGTTTTGGTGCGGACATCATAAAACCGGGAGATTTTGTGGTAATCAGTGTTAGCGACAGTGGCTGCGGTATTGCACAGGAAAATTTAAGCCGTATTTTTGAACCGTTTTTCACGACTAAACGTCATAATACCGATTCCGGTAGTGGACTAGGTTTGGCTATGGTTTACGGAATTGTGCGACAAACTGAAGGATTTATAAAGGTACAAAGCGAATTAGGTAAAGGAACAACTTTTGAAATATATCTGCCTAGCTATGAAAATATTAATGCCGAAGCGGTTGATGAGGAACAGAAACCAGCGGCTCAGATAATTCATGATAAATCCGGTAAAGCCGCATTAACAATGATGAACAATACAGTAGAAAATGCCCCTGCCGATAAACTTATTTTAGGTATGAATATCAATACATTTGACAGCCAACGCACATTATTAAACAATGCCGATGAAATTAAGATTTTGTTTGTTGAAGACGAAGATGCCGTGAGGTTAGTTGGGGTTAGAGGTCTTAAACAAAAAGGATTTACGGTAACAGATTGTATTTCGGCAGAGAATGCACTGGAATATATTGAAAAAGGTGAAAAGTTTGATTTAGTAATTACCGATATGATGATGCCGGGTATGAGCGGTGCGGAGTTGGCAAAAATTGTGAAAGAAAAACAGCCTGATGCAAAAATTATTTTAGCTTCAGGATATTCAGAAGAAATTGCGCGCAAAGAATTAGCCGGTTCTTCCGATTTCTTCTTTATAGGAAAGCCATATAGTTTGAGCCATTTAAGCGAAAAAGTTTTAGAAGTTTTAGCGAAAGGTAAGAAGTGAAATGGAAGATGAAGAATTAAAACAACTGCCTTTTCCTTTTAAAACAAAAAATTTAATGAGTGAAACTGATTTTATGGTTACAGATTGCAACCGAGAAGCTTTTCAAATGGTTGAACAATGGCCATATTGGCCGGAGAGCGGATTGGTGATATATGGACCGGAAGGATGTGGTAAATCACACTTAGCACATATGTTTGCAGATAAAGTCAGATGCAGTGCAGAAATTCAGACAAAGCAAATATCAATATTGAATGCCGAACAAATAAAAATGCGCAATGTACAGCGTATTGCCGATGAAAATATATGTTTAGCGGTTGAAAATCTGTCGGTAAAGGCTGATAATGAAGCTTTGTTTCATCTGTTTAATATATATAATAATGAGCAAGGACGCTACATTTTATGGACAGCGCCGACAGCGCCAAACTATATGCATTTTTCTTTGAAGGATTTGCAATCCAGATTGAATATGCTGCCATGCATTGCTATTAAAGAGCCTGACGACAAAATGATGCAAATGCTTATTGTTAAGTTGTTTAATGACAGACAGTTGCTTATTTCTCCGGAAATTTTGGATTATATTGTGGTTAAAGCACGTCGTTCGTTTTCTTATGTTAGTCGTTTGGTGGCAGAAATTGATGATATATCGTTGGCGTATCAATCGGCAGTTAATTATTTTGTGGTGAATAAAGCAATTGATATATTACGAGAACAAGATGATAAACAATTAGATTTATTTGACGAATGGTAAATTTGATATTATGTTTATATAAACTAATGAAGGAGAAAAAAATATGAAAAACTTTTTATTACAAAACAAATGGCTGGGCTTTGTTGCTTTGCTTATTTATGCTTTAATCGATTCGGCAGTTGTTAGCAAAATAGGTATTGCAGCTGTTGAGCAGTATACTCCGGTGGTTGCTCAAGAAATGGAACAATTTTTGCCGATTACGGTGGAAAACGGCGAAATTGTGACGCCGCAAAATGCGGTTGTTCGCCAAAGTTTCAATTTAGGCAGCGAAGAAAACAAAATACCGTTTAATGTTGTTTTAGATACGACCAGTAATGAAATTGAGGCAACAGCTTTGGCGGAAGACGGTATATATGTCAGCCGCAAGTTTATGTATATCGTTAGCGGAAAAAATACGCAAATTCAAGACTTAAGCGATATACCAAACGGAACGTTTAATAAAGAAACCTTAAATGCCGCAACCGAATTATTTGTTAAAAATACACATAAATATATGTTTCCGCTATATGCTGTGGCTACATTGATTGTGGCGATGATTGTTATATTGCTGTTTACGGTTTTGATGCATTGGCTGATGGCAATTATGTTTAATGTGACATTTGGTCGCACATTGCGGATTAATACTTTGACGTATGCTGTTATTTATACTGTTGCTGTGTTGAGCGGATTTTATGTCGGCTTGTTGGCGGTGTTTGGTATAATGCTGTTTTTAAATATAGGCGTTAATGCGGCCTTAAAATCAGCATAAAATATAATTAAAATTTTTGTTGTGAAATAATGTCCGTTAGCATTAGCAACGGTCATTATTTTTTTTAAGTTTATTATTAAAAAAAAGAGGTTGCAAATTGCAGCCTCTTTTTGTTTTGTAATTTGTTGCAAAGATTAACGTTTGCTGAATTGGTAAGAGCGACGAGCTTTTGCTTTACCATATTTTTTACGTTCAACAACACGGTCATCACGCACGAGCAAACCTGCACTCTTTAATGTAGGGCGCAATTCCGGCTCATAATCATTTAATGCTTTAGAAATGCCGTGGCGAATAGCACCTGCCTGACCGGATAAACCGCCACCTTTAACAGTGCAAACCACATCAAATTCATTTTCACGGTTAGTAATAACAAACGGTTGATTAATAACCATTTTCAAAACCGGACGCGCAAAATATTGGTCAATTGAGCGGTCATTAATGGTAATATTGCCATGTCCAGGCATAATCCAAACGCGGGCAACGGCATCTTTACGTTTACCGGTAGCATAAGAACGGCCTTGCTTATCTTTAACAGCTTTGCGTGTAGCTTTAACTTCTGTTTCGCTAACTGTAGCAACAGCTTCTTTAATATCTTCTAAAGATTCAATTTTCTTTCTAGCCATTATAATGCACTCCTTTTATTTTTCGGGTTTTGAGCAGCAATATCCAAAACAATCGGATTTTGCGCTGTATGCGGATGATTTTCACCGGCATAAACTTTTAATTTAGTCATCATCTGACGACCGAGCGGATTACGCGAAATCATACGTTCAACTGCCTTTTGAATAACGCGTTCCGGAAAACGACCGGCCAAAATTTTACCGGCTGTAGTATCTTTAACGCTGCCAACATAACCGGTGTGTTTGTAATAGTGCTTATCAGCTAATTTTTTACCGGTTAATTTTACCTTTTCAGCATTAATAACAACCACATAGTCGCCGCAATCTAAGTTTGGTGCAAAATAAGGCTTATTCTTACCGCGTAAAATTTTAGCAATTTCAGCGGAAAGACGGCCCAAAATAACGCCGCTGGCATCGACAACATACCATTTTCTTTCGATATCAGCAGGCTTTGTTGTATGTGTAGAAATCATTTTCTTTCTCTTTCCTGTTTATAAAATGTTATCATTCGGTGTCAATATACATAAAAAAAAATACATGTCAACATAAAAAATGCAATTTTTTCAACATTTTATTCATATGGTATTATAATACCTTTAATTTATGAGCGTCTTCATTTTCTAGTAGTATTTTTGCTATTTTTTTTGCAATACACATACAAAAAATCCGTCAGTTCCGGTGCTTAACGGTGAACATTTTAGCCATCTTTTTTCAACTAAAGGGTAGGGGAGTTCTAACTTGCGTTCCCATAATTTTTCCATATCAACAGTGCTGAAATGGGGATTTTCCTTTAAAAAATTTTCTATTCTTTGCTCATTTTCTTCCGGTAGAACCGAACATGTCATATATACAATACGGCCATCTGGCGTTAAGTGTTTGCCGGCAATTTGCAAAATTTCTGTTTGTGCCTGCTCAATAGCCTTAAGCTGTTTCGGAGTTAAGCGATATTTGGCATCGGGAGAACGTCGCCAAGTTCCGCTGCCAGAGCATGGTGCGTCTATAATAAAGCGGTCAAATTTGTCGTTTGGTTTCAGTTCGGTAATTTTTTGTATGTTCTTAATATTTAAACGTGTGGCTCGTGGCGATAAATTTTCCATGCGTTGCGGATTTTTATCGTGTGCAAATATGGTTCCTTTATTATTAAGAATAGCACCGAGCAATAAGCTTTTACCACCGGCACCGCAGCAATAGTCAATAATTTTGTGTTCTGTTCGTACATCACACAAAATTGCTCCTAATTGCGATGCTTCGTCTTGCACTTCTATTTCACCATTTTGATACGCCATACAATTTTGTAAATTAAGACGTTCAGCTGAGCGCAGGCCATAAGGCGAATATGGGGTATATGAAAAAAACAATCCTTCTTTTTGTAACTTATTTTTTGCATCTTCCCTACTGATAAAATTTGCTCTTATATCTGCAGGAGCTGTTGTATTCAAAGCTTCTACCAAAGCATCATTATTAATTTTTTCATATAGCCATTTCGGGCATTCATACTCAATATACGGAGGATATGCCTCAGTTTTAAGATGTTGCAGTTTTTGTTTTTCAATTTTATCTACACACGCCAAACCATATGACGAACCATCGGCGGCAATATCAAAGTCTTCGCTTTTTTGTTGCATATAAGCCAAAAGCAACATTCGCGGCTCACAACTTTCACAGTCAAATTCCAAGCGGCTGCGATGGCGTATAATATCCCAAATGGTATTGGTAATGAATTTACGGTCTTTAGAGCCGATATATTTGCGATTACGCAGATATTCTTTGATGATATTATCGGAAGGATATTGGTCCTGCCACACTTTTTGCATTATCTCCAATATTGCTTGATATTTAGCGCTCAACTGCATTTTTTTCTCCTATTTGGAGTAACTATAAACAAAAAGAACCTCAAAAACAACAAGTTTTTAAGGTTCTTTATGATTTGAACGTAACACTACCTGCGTAAGCAGGTAGATGTAGACAATCCTAAATCTTCGCGCTATACTGCGGTTATGGAAGAAGTAAAGTATAGCAAACAAAGCTATATAGAATATCAAGGATGCGAAGATTTAGGACAAGATTGGCTTGACCTAAAATGATACAACCGGCGTAAGCCGGTGGAGTTTCATTTGTAACCGAAGCTTGTGTCGGTTGCGGATTATGTTCAAGAGTATGCCCGCGTGATAACTTCAAAATTGAGCACGGAAAAGCAATTAACACCGGAGATTGCGAATATTGTTTGGCTTGTGCGCATGCTTGCCCGCAAAAAGCAATTGTTATCAAAGCAGGTGAAATAAATCGTGAGGCACGTTATCGTCACGAAAAAAATTCTATTGCCGAGATTATTAAGGCTAATAATCAAAAATAGAAGGGAAAAGAAAATGCCAGTAATGAGACTTGATATTGCACACACCACCAAAGAGCAAAAAGATGAATTGGTCAAAGAATTAGTGCCGGTGTTTGCAAAAATAATTAAAATGCCGGAAGAAACAATTTATGTTTTTATCAATGAATATGATACCGAAAATGTCGGTGTGGGGCGCAAACTTCTGTGTGATTTGCATAAAGACAAGTAAACAAAGGAGATAAAAGATGAAATATGCCAAACTCGGAAATTCGGATTTAAATGTATCAAGGATTTGCATGGGATGCATGGGTTTTGGTGACAAAACCAAAGGTCAGCACAGTTGGGCAATTGATGAAGCTCATACGCGTGAAATCATTAAAAGAGGCTTGGATTTAGGGGTTAATTTTTATGATACGGCGATTGCTTATCAATCCGGCACCAGTGAGCAATATGTTGGCAGAGCCTTAAAAGACTTTGCCAAACGGCAAGATGTAGTTATTGCCACAAAGTTTTTACCGCGCACGCCTGATGAAATTAAAGACGGTATTTCCGGACAAGCGCATATTGAAACCATGCTCAACACCAGTCTGAAAAATTTAGGAACGGATTATGTGGATTTGTATATTTACCACATGTGGGATTGGTTGACACCTATTGAAGATATTTTAGAGGGCTTAAATCGGCAAGTGCAGAAAGGTAAGGTCAGATATATCGGAATTTCTAACTGCTATGCGTGGCAGCTGGCTAAAGCCAATATGATTGCCGAGCGTGAAGGGTGGGCAAAGTTTGTTTCCGTACAAGGACACTATAATCTGATTTTCAGAGAAGAAGAAAGAGAAATGGTGCCGTATTGTCAGGAAGAAAATATTGCCTTAACCCCGTATAGCGCACTTGCTTCGGGCAGATTATCCAGAAGGCCTGATGAAACCAGTCAACGATTGAAAGAAGATAAGTATGCGAAGTTCAAATATGATAAAACCGCCGAGCAAGACGGAAAAATCATTGAACGAGTGATAGAAATTGCCGAAAAAAGAAATGTGACCATGACAGAGGTGTCGTTGGCATGGCTTTTAAGCAAAGTAACTTCACCTATTGTCGGGGCAACAAAATTGCACCATATTGAGGACGCGGCTAAAGCGGTAGATTTGGAACTGACGGCTGAAGAAATAAACTATTTGGAAGAGCTTTATTTACCGCATCCGTTGGCCGGTGTTATGGCACAAAACAAGCCGCAAAATGCTAGTGAAAAACACGTTTGGACAATCGGAAGTCAGAAAGTTTTGAAATAAAAATAAGAGGAATAAAAAAATGAAAAAAGTTTTAATTATATCGAGCAGTTTACGAGGCGGCAGCAATTCTGAGGTTTTGGCTCACGAAGCTGAAAAAGGAGCAATGGATGCAGGACATGAAGTGGAATTTCTTAGCTTGAAAGGTAAAAACATTAAATTTTGCATAGGCTGTTTAGTCTGCCAAAAAACGTATAAATGCGTGCAAGATGATGATATGGCAAATATAATAGGCAAAGTGCAAAATGCTGACGCTTTAATATTTGCTATGCCGATTTACTATTATGAGCTGAGCGGACATCTTAAAACATTTTTAGACCGTTGCAATCCGTTGTTTCCGCAGCAAAATAAGTTTAATGATGTATATTTAATCACCTCGTCTTATGATGATGCGCCAACGGCATCTGATAGGGCTGTTAATGGATTAAAAGGTTGGATTGAATGTTTTGAGCAATCACGCTTTGCCGGCGTATTAGTCGGTGGCGGTGTTAATGAACCTAAAGATGCGGCAAATAGAAAAGATTTGCGGCAAAAAGCATATGAATTGGGAAAAAATATTTGATGCCGAGCAAAAATTATCGAAATGATGTTTCTTTATAAAGGTTACAACTAAACAAAATGTAATTTTACCGAAAATATATAGAAGTGGTAAATAAAAACTGCGCTCAAAAAAACTTCACCGGCGCAAGCCGGTGGAGTTTCATCTGTCATAATGTTCAATTAGTGTTAAGAAATAAATATTCGCAAAATATTATTCAGCGCTTATAAAAACGTTCAACACAGTAAAATAGCGCATCATACTACACAAGAAGCATAAATTTTTGCGCAAATTATGCTTTTTGCGTTTGTCGGTAAGGCGCCGCCGCAAGCGTTCCATATAATAAATTTGTATACCGTAAAGCCACTGTTGGCTATCGGAACACACGCATTGCATTTGTTTATAGAAATTTTTAAGCTGTTTAACACTCCCCCAAAGTTTACTAAATCCTGAAAGTTGCAACATTAACATTGCCCAATCTTCGGTTATATATCCTCGCCGTAACAGTTCAAAATCAACCAAATGCAAGCAATTTGAGCTATCAAGCAAAATATTTTTCATTGTCAAATCGCCATGAATAATTTGCGTTGACGGAGGAAGCGCTATAATTTGCCGCTTAAATTTCCGCCAAAACAGATAATCTATCATTTTATAAGTAATATCAGATGAATTTTTAAGCAATTCATCAATGTCGTTTTTCATTTGTATTATATTAAATTGCGGATATATGTATTTATCCAAGATTTTTAAGTTATTTAATTTTTTATACATAATTTGCAAATCGATAATTTTTTGCGGTGTAAATTGCTTTGCCGTTAATTTATGTCCGTCAATATATGGCATAAAAATAATATTAAAAGTAATATTACGCACCGTAAATTCATCAAGCTGTAATTGCTTGGGGGAATAAAAAAGAGGCAAAACTGCCATTGTTTTAGCAATTCTAGCCTGCGAAGATTTTTCTATTAGCTTTAAAAAATAATCATTTTTTGTGGTGTGCAAACGAAAATTATATGAACTTCCTCCGTCATAAATTTCTTCCAATCTTATATTTATATCTTTATTTTTATCTTTAAGATAGTTAAATAAGTCATTGTAATGAGAAAATTTCATTTTAAGTTCCTTGTTTTTGATAACGGTAAGAATGGGCAGGATAACAACCGAGAATTTGATATTCTTCCGAGAAAAATTTTAGCTCGGCAATTGCATATTGCAATGCCTTAGATTCAATGTGTTGTTCAACTTCAATATAAAATCGTGCTGAAAAGAATTTGCCGTTTAATAAGTAGCTTTCCAGTTTGGAAATATTGATGCCGTTAGTGGCAAAACCGCCTAAAACTTTATATAATGCCGCCGGAATATGCTTTGTGGTGAAAACAATTGAAGTGATATATTTATCTCCATTATCACTTGGCATTTCTTGCTCTTTTTGCATAATCAGAAAGCGTGTAGTGTTGTTGCGTGCATTTTCAATATTTGCAGCTAAAATATCCAATCCGTAAATTTGTGCTGCCAGTTTTGAGGCAATTGCGGCTTTGCTCATATCTTGTTCCAAAACAATTTTTTCGCATGATTTTGCTGTGTCTATGCGGGAAACAGCCTTAATGTTGTGCTGTTTTAAAAAATCGGAACATTGGGCTAAGGCTTGCGGATGCGAAGCGGCGCAAACAATGTTCTCTAATTTTGCTCCTTTGAGAGCCAAAAGCTGATGTTCTACACGCAAAAAATGTTCGCCGACAATAAAAAGTCCGGCTTCCGGTAATAAAAAATGCACATCGGTGACACGTCCGGCATTTGAATTTTCCACAGGAATAACTGCTTTATCGGCAATTTTGTTTTTTACCATATCCATAGCAATCTCAAAGGTGTCGCAAGCAATGTATTCCTGCTTGGGAAAAAGATCGAGGCAAGCAATGTGCGAATAAGCCCCCGCCACACCCTGATAAGCAATTTTTTGCATATTTTTTCTTCCTTTTTCTAGTTTAGCTGAGAATGGCTTAAAAGAAGTTGAAATGTCAATATATTTCAGGTTGTTGCACACAATTTTTCCCATAGATGAAAAAATATGAAAATTTAAATTAACAATAATAAAAATATTATTGACATTTACTAATATAATAAATATCCTATGTTTGAATAGGTGAAAAATTATGAAATTGAAAATAACAAATAAACAAATAGAGCAGATAAACAGTCTATATTTATACTTTTTGGCTTTATATCCGGATTGCGATGAAGGTATATATTTAAGCGGTGCCACAAATCAGGTTTTGGCGTTTGCTGCTTTTGCCATGGAAACAGATTATGCGGCAATTAAAAATGTGTTGCCGCTCATTAAAAAGAATGAATGGAAACGTCTGCAGCAAAAAATTGAAGATGCCGTAGATGCTTATTTATTGCGGCATGCTAATGTTTTGGCATTGGCTTGAATTTGCATATTAAATAAATTTGGGGAAAAATCGGGTGCGGTCTTGTCGAAAGCATAAACCTAACCTATATATTAGAAAGATATTTTAAACGGAGAGAATTTCAAAATGACGAAAGTTGTTGAAAAAATTAAAAAAAGAGTGAAGAACACAAAAAAAGAAGTTGTTTTGCCGGTTTTACCTTTGCGTGATGTTGTAGTTTATCCCAAGATGATTGTGCCTATTTTTGTTGGCCGCGATAAATCTATAGAAGCTGTGCAAGCTGCAAATGATAAAGCCTCGCAAATTATTTTAGTTATGCAGAAAAAAGCTGAAACTGAAGTGCCTAAAATTAAAGATTTATATAAAGTCGGTACTCTCGGTAATATTTTGCAAATGCTTAAATTGCCTGATGGCACGGTAAAAATTTTGGTAGAAGGTGTGGAGCGGGTTAAAATAGAAGATTATAATGATGACGAAAGCTGCATTTTTGCAACGGCTCATTCATATCCTCAAGCTACAGAAGATGTTACTGAGCTGGAATCGTGGGCAAGGGCAGTTATCAGCCAATTTGAGGATTATGTAAAAACAAATAAGAAAATACCTATTGATGTTATCCAATCTGTTAAACAAATTGATGAATATGATAAATTAGCAGATACAATTGCTTCACATTTATCATTAAAAACTCAAGATAAGCAATTTTTGTTAGAAACAAATACGTTAAAAGAGCGCTTAAACAAACTTTTGCAGCTTATAGATACAGAAATGTTGGTTTCTGAAGTTGAAGATAAAATAAAGAGCCGTGTTAAAAAACAAATGGAAAAAAGCCAAAAGGAATATTATTTAAATGAACAGATTAAGGCTATTCAAAAAGAACTGAATCAAGGCGAAGATGATGAATATGGTGAATATTTAAAACGTATAAACGCCACCAAATTTTCTAAAGAGGCGCGCGAAAAAGCGCTGGCAGAGTTGAAAAAAATGCGTTCAATGAATCAGAGTTCGCCGGAAACTTCGGTTATTCGCAATTATCTAGACTGGCTTTTAGATTTACCGTGGGATAAAAAAACAAAGTTAAACAAAGATTTAGAAACAGCAATTCGTATTTTAGATGAAGACCATTATGGCTTAGAAAAGGTAAAAGAGCGCATTGTGGAATATTTAGCGGTGCAATCCCGTTCTAAACGTTTGAAGGCACCGATTTTATGCTTGGTAGGCCCTCCGGGGGTTGGTAAAACATCGCTCGGACGTTCCATAGCCCGTGCCACGAACAGACATTTTGTGCGTGCTTCATTGGGCGGCATGCGTGACGAGGCGGAAATTCGCGGGCATCGACGCACATATGTTGGCGCTATGCCGGGGAAAGTGTTGCAGTCGATGAAAAAGGCGGGCACCACGAATCCGTTATTTTTGCTTGATGAAATAGACAAGCTCGGCAATGATTGGCGCGGAGACCCGAGTTCGGCATTGTTGGAAGTTTTGGACCCTGAACAAAACAACACTTTTGAAGACCACTATTTGGAAGTGGATTATGATTTGTCTGATGTTATGTTTGTGACAACGGCGAATTCACTTGATATGCCGCGTCCGCTGTTGGACCGTATGGAAATTATACGTCTTGACGGCTATACGGAAGATGAAAAGGTAGAAATTGCCAAACGTCACTTAATAAACAAAGTGTTTGATGAAAATGCGGTGCAGTGTTCTGAGCTGATTATTACCGACGAGGCGATTCGTCACATAATTCGTTATTATACGCGTGAGGCCGGTGTGCGTAATTTAGAGCGTGAGCTGGCAACCATTGCGCGCAAGGCCACCAAAGAAATTTTGATGGACAAGGAAAAATGTGTTACAATAGAGGTAACGCCGGAAAACATTGAGCACTATCTTGGGGTTAAGCGTTTTAGCTATGGTGTTGCCGATACGGAAGACCACATTGGCGTGACGACCGGTTTGGCGTGGACGGAAGTTGGCGGAGATATTTTGTTTATTGAAGCGGTAGATATGCCGGGCAAGGGCAAGGTAACACAAACCGGCAAACTTGGCGATGTGATGAAAGAATCGATTGAAACGGCATATTCGGTTGTTCGTTCTCATTCGTTAGATTTAGGAATAAATCCGGAAGTGTTTGACAAGACCGATGTTCACGTTCATGTGCCTGAGGGGGCAACGCCTAAGGACGGTCCTTCAGCCGGTGTGGCTATGTATACAACGCTTGTTTCGGTGTTTACTAAGCGGCCGGTTAGAAGCGATGTGGCAATGACCGGAGAAATTACGCTGCAGGGCAGGGTGTTGCCAATTGGCGGCTTGAAGGAGAAGCTGTTGGCGGCATTGCGCGGCGGCATTAAAACAGTGATAATTCCGCAAGAAAACGTGAAAGACTTGGCAGAAATTCCGGCCAATGTTAAGGAAGGCATGGAAATTATTCCGGTTTCTAAGGCGGCAGAAGTTTTGGATATTGCCCTAAGGAAATAAGCCAAATATCTGTAAAATTATAAACTTGCAGGCTGCAGATATTGTTTTTGCAGCTTGTTTTTTTATAACATTGTGGTCATTTTTTATCAGCGCATTGAGAAAAATTAAGCGGTGATGCTGTGAGAATATGATGATTATAAAAAAACAACGTTTCTGCTCTCCGGTGAAGGAAAACAAAAACGCTGCTTTTTTAGATTTGCCACAGCTTTTTTACAAAGTTGGGCATATCTTTGAAGTGACCGCGGAACAGGATTCCTTGGTCAGAAATTTCAAAGTCTATTTTTTGTCAGTATCAGATTATAAAAATCATAAATTACTGGACATGAGCGGAAAATTTGACTATCTTTAATGCAAAAAATGTAAGGAGAATGAAAAATGATACGGACGGTTAAGGCATTTTTTGCCAAACTGCAAGAAAAAATGAAAAGCGTTCATTGGCGGCAGTGGGGCTGGAAAATGTGGTTAACGCTTTTAATCGGTATGGCGGCGGTTTTGTGGATTCTCAGCAGTATTTTCGGTGCTAAAAATGCACAAACATATAAGACACAACCGCTGATTATGGGTGATATTACGGCAATTATTACGGCTTCCGGCACCATTAATCCGCTTTCAACCGTGTCTATCGGCACGCAAGCATCAGGGCGCATTGCGGAAATTTATGTGGATTACAATTCCGAAGTGAAAGAAGGACAGCTTTTGGCTTTAATTGACCAAGATAATGCCAAGGCTAATGTGGCGCAACGCGAAGCGGCGCTTGATATTGCCAAAGCGCAGGTGGCGGTGGAAGAAAATAATATTAAATATTACAAAAAGGCTCTGGATAGAATTAGTAAATTGAATGCTTCAAAATATTCTACCGAAAAAGATTTAGAGGCAGCCGAGCGTGATTATGATAATGCGTTGGCGCAGCTGCAATTAGACCAAGCGCAGGTAAAACAGGCAGAAGCGGCGCTTAATTCGGCTTTAACCGAGCTTTCATATACGGAAATTAAATCACCGGTGAATGGTATTGTTATTTCTAAAGCGGTGGAAGTTGGGCAGACCGTGGCGGCCAGTTTTTCAACACCTGAGCTGTTTTCAGTGGCGGAAGATTTAACCAAAATGCAAATTGAAGCAACGGTGGCAGAAGCTGATATTGCTAGGGTGAAAGACGGACAGGCCGTGCGTTTTACAGTAGATAGCTATGCCGATGAATATTTTCACGGTAAAGTTGTTCAAGTGCGCAACGAGGCTTTAACCACCTCTAATGTGGTAACATATATGGTGGTGATTGAAATTGACAACAGTGAGCTGAAACTTAAACCGGGTATGACGGCAAATGTGGAAATTATTACTGCCGATGAAAAAAATGTGTTGCTGGCGCCGAATCAGGCTTTGCGTTTTTATATGGATGACAGCGAAAATGCCAAGCGTTATCAAGACCGCGGCGTTTGGGTTCTGAAAAAAGACGAGCCGCAGCGCATTGCCGTTAAAATGGGAATTAGTGATGATAATTATACGCAGATTATTTCTGACAAATTGCAGGCCGGCGACAAAGTGATTGTTTCTAAGAGCAGCGCTAAAGACGTTAAAAAGAATATGCGTTTAAGGATGCCGCGCTGATGACCGAAACGCTGATAAAGTTGAAAAATATTCATAAAAGCTATCCGCTGGACGGGTTTGATTTGGAGATTTTAAAAGGCATTGATTTAGAAATTAAGGCCGGTGAATTTGTGGCAATTATGGGGCCTTCCGGTTCGGGAAAATCGACATTGATGAATATTTTGGGGTGTTTAGACACGCCGTCATCGGGGCAATATGCTTTAGATGGGCAGAATGTGGAAAATTTAGATGCCGATGAACTGGCTGAAATTCGTAATCGCAAGATTGGGTTTGTGTTTCAGGGGTTTAATTTGCTTTCACGCACATCGGCGCTTGAAAATGTGGAATTACCGATGGTATATTCCGGCTTAGATGATAAAACACGGCGCAAAAAAGCTATTAAGGCGCTGACCGAAGTAGGCTTGAAAGAACGTATGCATCACCAGCCGAATCAGCTTTCAGGCGGACAGCAGCAACGTGTGGCTATTGCTCGTGCCATAGTCAACAATGCTCCGATTATTTTTGCTGATGAACCGACCGGAAATTTAGATACGAAAATGAGTGTGGAAATTATGACGCTGTTCACACGTTTGAACCAAGAATTTAAGCGCACCATTATTTTGGTGACGCATGAGGAAGATATTGCGCTGTATGCTAAGCGGATTATTAAAATTGTTGATGGTGAAATTCACAGCGACAAACCAAACGAGAAAAGGGCAGGGAAATGATTGAGTTGCGAACCATAACTAAAATTGCCGTGCGCGCCATCAAAGCCAACAAAATGCGCTCGGTTTTAACCAGCTTGGGCATAATTATCGGTGTGGCGGCGGTAATTGTGATGCTCTCAATCGGTAATGGTGCGCAAATTTCGCTGCAAAATGAAATGCGCTCAATGGGAACGAATTTGATTATGATTCGCTCCGGCTCAAGCACATCGGGTGGCGCACGGATGGGGCGAGGTTCGCAGCCGACACTGAAAAACAGTGATGCCAACGCTATTGAAGAAAAAGTGGCTGCTATTTATTTAGCAGCGCCGGTGGTTAATGACAGCGGACAGCTTGTTTATAGCAACACCAACTGGGCAACTAATATTGTTGGAACGGACAATCGCTATTTTGATATAAAAGAATGGGAGCTTGCCTATGGGCGCTTTTTTTCAGAAGCAGATTTGAAAAACGCTAATAAGGTGGCTATTTTAGGGCAGACAGTGGTTAAAGAGCTTTTTGGAGATATTGACCCTTTAGGCAAAACAATTCGTGTGAAAGGTATTCCGTTTACGGTAATAGGAGCTTTAACGGCGCGCGGGCAAAGCGGTCCGGGGCAAGACCAAGATGATATGATTTATCTGCCGCTTTCAACAGTGCAGAAAAAAGTTTCCGGCACGCAGTTTCCAGATATGGTTAATATGATTATGCTGCAGGCTTATCGGTCTGAAGATACATACACTTCGCAGGAAGAAATTGCAGCGCTTTTGCGGCAACGGCATAATTTGGGCTTGAATAAGGAAGATGATTTTTCCATTATGAATTTGACGCAATTTATGGAGATGATGCAGTCATCAACGCAAATTATGACAATTTTGCTTGGTTCCATTGCTTCAATTTCGCTTCTTGTCGGCGGTATCGGTATTATGAATATTATGCTGGTTTCAGTAACCGAACGCACACGGGAAATTGGAATTAGAATGGCAATTGGCGCTAAGCGCTGGGATATTAGGTGGCAATTTTTGATGGAGGCGCTGATATTATCGCTTATCGGCGGTTTAATCGGTGTAGCGTTTGGCATCATCGGCACCTTAATTTTGCCGCTATTTACTTCAATTCCGGCGGTTTTATCAACATTTTATGTGTTGTTGCCGTTTAGTTTTTCCGGTATTGTCGGTTTGTTGTTCGGCTTTTTTCCGGCTTATAAAGCCTCACTTTTAAATCCGATTAACGCCTTAAGATATGAATAAATATTCTTTTAGTTTGTAACCGCGCAAAGAAGCAAAATTATTAAACCGATTGGGGCAATGTAGCGTAACGTTATCAAAAAGTAGCGGGTGAATGTGGTTGAAACATGGGCGCTTCGGCGGATATTATGAATAATCGGTTTCATAGCTTTATATCCTGTAAGTAAATTTGTTAGCATTTCAAAGATAGAAATTGTGGAGGTTACTGTAGCTAAAATCAGCAATAAATAGAAAGCAAATGCCCAAAAATATCCGCCGGACAGGTGCTGAAAAATGTGTGGTAAACTGATAAAAGTTAATCCGGGACCTGAGGTTGAGGATAAACCGGCAGCAAAAATTACGGGAATTATAATAGCCACGCTTAAAAGTGCGGCCAGCGTATCAAAAAACTCAATGCTGCTAACAGCCATAAATAAGTTTTCTTTAGGTGAAAAATATGAGCCGTAAACTAATAATATTCCAAAGCCTAATGAAAGCGAAATAAAGGCTTGGCCTAATGCGGCTGTAAATGTTTCAATCAGAGGTTTACATTGAAATCCATCATCGGTAAAGCCTAAATATTCTAGGTTAATTGTCAGCAAAAATCTACACCTTTGCTTGCGCCTTCTAAAGTTAATGAGCGTGCGCACAACAATATAAAAATAAAAAATAAAATTGGCATTAAATATGTGCTGACACGTTCAATTCCTTTTTTTACACCGGCAATTACAATTAAGGTGGTAATGAAAAGAAAAATGAAACCGCAGCTAAGTTGAATTGAAAAACTTTGAGTAAGTTGGCCAAATTCGTCGGCTAAATTATTTTGGTTGATAAGCATTAATTTACCACTTACGGCCTCTAAAAAATAATATAATACCCAGCTGGCAACCAAAAAATAGAAAGATAAGCAAACTGTAACTCCGAATGCGGCGCACCAACCGCCGAAAAATGACCATAATTGAGGATATTTTATTCCGATTTGCTCACCGATGAGCTTAAACGCATCAACGCAGTTGCTTTTAGCTGTGCGGCCTATTGCAATTTCCGATACCATGAGCGGATTACAAATCAAAAATAAAATCAGCAAATATAGCAAAATAAAGCTCATTCCGCCATATTGTCCGCATAAATACGGAAAACGCCAAATATTGCCTAAGCCGATGGCCGAACCTGCAGCTGTCAAAATAAATCCCCAAGAGGTAGAAAACTTTTCTTTTTTCATTAAATTTATTCCTCATAAATTAATCGCTGTTTCTATGATTCGAACGTAACACTACCTGCGCAAGCAGGTAGATGAAGACAATCCTAAATCTTCGCGCTATACTGCGGTTATGGAAGAAATAAAGTATAGCAAACAAAGTAATTGCGTGTATCACTGCCACTATCATATAGTGATAGTGACAAAATACCGTAAAAAGATATTCAACGCTGGTGTATATGGATTTTTTAAGAAACGGTTGATAGAAATTCACGAACACTACCCACAAATATACTTCATAGAACAAAATCACGACAGAGACCATATATATCTGTTGGTTTCGATACCACCAAAGATGAGTGTGGGTAGTGTTGTGCGCATAATAAAATCAAACACGGCGAGGGATTTGAAAAAGCAATACACGTTTCTTAAAAAATGCTATTTCGGTACATAAAGTGTTTGGTCAGATGGGTATTTTGTCAGTACCGTAGGGGTTAATGAGGCAGTGATACAACGCTATATAGAATATCAAGGACGCGAAGATTTAGGACAAGCTTGGCTTGACCTAAAATGATACCACCGGCGTAAGCCGGTGGAGTTTCATTTAAGCAGCATTTTGCGCTTTATTTTTTTTTACGTTTTCGCTGTTAATAAAACCCAGTTTGTCTTCAATTTCCCAAATAACACGCAATGCATCAAGCGCTTGTTCACCATTAACACGCGGTGTAGCTTCGCCATTAACACATTTAATAAAGTGTGTAAGTTCGGCTTGCAAAGGTTGATTAGTTGGAATAAACAACTGTTCTACGCTGCCTTTTAAGCCATAATTCATCCATTCCGGAATTTCCTCTTGATTAACATACGGCATACGACCTTGAGTATGAACGTTAATGCTTTGATTTATAAAATCCAAATCAATATAGTTTGTATCGGTTGTAACCGTTAAAGTGCGCACGCGAGATTGTGTTATGCGGCTGGCCGTAATATTGGCCGTAGCTCCGTTGGCAAATTCCAATAATGCCGAAATATAATCTTTGCCTTCCGGACTTTCTTTGGTTTTTACCGATGCGGCCTGCACATTAACCACCGGAGATTGCACTAAAGATTGAATAACCTCAACATCATGAATCATTAAATCCATAGCCACATCAACATCGGTAATACGTCCGCTGGCGGCCGACATACGTTGTGCTGTTAATGAGCGAATTTTGCTTGTATCTGAAAGCAATTTCCCCATTTGCTCAACAGCCGGATTGAAACGTTCAATATGTCCGACCATCAATACAACATTATTGTTTTTGGCAGCGTTAATTAGACGCATACAACCTTCTTCCGTAGTGGCTAAAGGTTTTTCCATCATGCAGTGAATACCTTTATTCATAAAAAATTCGCCAACATCGGCGTGAGTAATAGAGGTTGTAACCACACTGACGGCATCAACTTTTTTAGCCACTTCTTCCATTGAAGAAAAAGCTTTAATTCCAAAGGTTTCTGCCGCACTTTTTGCCGCTTCCGGAAACACATCATACACACCGACAAGTTCAATGCCTTGCATATTTTTATAGGTTTTAATATGATTTTTTCCCATCATTCCTGCGCCGATAACGGCAACTTTTATCTTTTTAGTCATTATAATCCTCATTGCTAATCGATTGCAAATTTTACTAATATATATCACAATATCCGATAAATTGCTTTTAACATTATGTTACAAATTGTTACATGGGGATATTTTGAACTTTTTTGCGTAATCACAAGTTGCTTAAATTAATTTTTTTCTTAAGACTTATTTTAGATATTGCTGTTAAACTGCATAGCAATATTATGTATGGGGGAAAATATGTTCGCATTTATAAATCCGGAATATGCTTTGTTATATCGCATAATTGGCGCTTTTGCTTTTGCATTACTACTGAGTCTTATTTGCGGAGCACCGTTCATTGCTTTTTTGCATAAGCATCAGCAAAAAGGTCAGCCAATTCGCGAAGATGGTCCGCAAAGCCATTTGCAGACTAAAAAAGGCACACCGACAATGGGCGGTTTGCTGATTTTGGGTGCGGCAATATTAGCCATTTTGCTGTTTGCTAAAATTTCGTATCACTTTGTATGTGTGAGTGTATTAGTGCTAATTATGTATGGTATCACCGGATTTATTGACGACTATTGGAAGGTAAAACGCCAAAATTCAAATGCTATGACGGCACGAATGAAATTGTTTTTGCAATTTCTAACGGCTCTTTTAGCTGCCAGTATTATCACAGCAGCAACAACGACAAATATTAATACAGTGCTCAGTTTCCCATATTTGAAAAGTGTGATGCTTAATTTAGGTTGGCTTTATATTCCGTTTGCCGTAGTGGTCATTTCAGGCGCATCCAATGCCGTTAATTTAAGCGATGGACTTGATGGTTTGGCTTCCGGTTTGTTGATTATTGCTTTTACATTTTTTGCTGCTGTGGCATATTTCTGTGGTATTGAAGGTTCAATGATGCATTATATTCCACGCTGCGGTGAGGTGGCCGTGGTTTGTGCAGCCGTGGTTGGTGCGTGTCTAGGTTTTTTATATTACAATAAGCCTAAAGCTCGTGTTTTTATGGGGGATACAGGCTCTTTGGCGTTGGGGGCATTGCTTGGCGCGGTTGCAGTGATGACAAAGCAGGAAATTTTATTGGCTATTGTCGGCGGTGTTTTTGTGGCTGAAACTTTATCGGTGATGATTCAGGTGGCATATTATAAAAAAACCGGTAAGCGATTTTTCAAAATGGCACCAATACATCATCATTTTGAACAACTTGGCTGGAGCGAAAAGAAAGTGGTGATGCGCTTTTGGGGAACTGCTTTAGCTTTAGCTGCTTTGGGATGTTTAATTTTTATCGGATAAATATAATATGGTCAGTTTGTCGCGTCATAGTCATAATGTTTTTGCCAAATGGTTGTGGACCGTTGATAAGGTTATTTTGTTTGTTTCACTGGCTTTGTTGGCAATAGGTATTGTTCTAGATATTACGGCCAGTCCGGCAGTGGCACGGCGTATTAATGTTGATGATTTTTGGTTTGTGCGTAAGCAAATTTTTTATGTGTTGGCTTCTATTGGAGTTATTTTTGGCCTGTCTATTCTTAAATTAAAAACAATTCGACGACTTTCTATTGTTGGTTTGATTGTTGTTTTCGGTTTGTTGGTTTTGACTCTATTCTTCGGATTTGAAACAAAAGGAGCACGGCGTTGGATTAGTTTGGCAGGATTCTCAATGCAGGCTTCAGAGTTTATGAAACCTATTTTTATTGTGGTAACGGCGTGGCTGCTTGATTGCGGTAAAAAATATGACTATTTTCCGGGAATGGCTGTCTCAATCGGTTTGTATGGTGCTATTGCACTGCTCTTACTTTTACAGCCTGATGTTGGTATGACGCTGTTAATGACGGCTGTTTTTGGATTGCAACTGTTTTTAGCCGGTTTGCCGATGATGTTTGTCAGTATTTTAGCGGTTGCCGGTGTAGTCGTTTTATTTTTGCTTTATTTCACATTTCCGCACTTTCATGCGCGTGTTGACCAATTTTTATACGGCAGTGATGAAACCAGTTATCAAATTAATCAGGCAATGGCAGCTTTTCAAAATGGTAATTTAGTCGGACGAGGACCGGGAGAAGGAACTGTTAAATTGCACATTCCGGATGCACATACCGATTTTGTGTTTGCCGTGGCCGGTGAAGAATATGGAGTGTGGCTGTGTTTGATTATTATAGCTTTATTTGCCGTAATTATTGCCAGAGCTCTGCGTGCAGCCATGAAAGAAACAAATTTATTTGTGATGTATGCTGAAGTTGGTTTGGCGGCATCTCTCGGTTTGCAAGCTTTTGTAAATATGGCTTCATCTTTGCATATTATTCCGACCAAAGGTATGACCTTGCCGTTTATTTCATATGGCGGTTCATCGCTGTTGGGAAGTGCAATTGAAATTGGTATGTTGTTAGCGATAACGCGTAAAAACACTGCTTCGGAGGATAAGGATTTTGCATGAGTAACTATATAGAAAATTTACCTGATGTCCGCGGTGTGTATAAATTTTCTGAACCATTAAAAAAATATACTTGGCTCGGTGTGGGCGGAGAAGCAGAAGTTTTGTATGAACCGCAAGATGAAGCAGATTTGCAGTATTTTATGCAGCACAAACCGCAAAATATGCCGGTTTTTATTTTAGGCGGCGGTTCAAATTTGCTGGTGCGTGACGGCGGTATTGCCGGTGTGGTTATTAAGCTGAAGAATGCAAATTTTGCACAATGGAGAGTTGTTGAAGATAAATTTATCTGCGGTGCCGGACTGGTTAATTTTAATCTTAAAAAGATTTTGCCTGCTAATTGTTTGGGAGGATTGGAATTTTTATGTTCAATACCGGGAACAATCGGCGGTGCTTTTCGCTCTAATGCCGGTTGTTTTGGAAGCGAACTTTCACAAGTTTTGGGATGTGCACGGGTTATGGACGGCTGCGGTAAAATTTTTAATGTCGGTGCAGCCGATTTTCATTTTGCGTATAGACACAGTGAATTTCCGGAGGATTGGATTATTTTGGAAGCCTGCTTTAAGACTGTTAATAAATCCGAAACGGAAATCAGCGCTCAAATTATGCAAAATGATGAATATCGGCGAACCCATCAACCGCAAGGCATTAAAACAGCCGGTTCAACTTTTAAGAATCCTCCGCAGCAGGCAGCGTGGAAATTGATAAAGGCTGCAGGCGGTGATAATATGGTTGTCGGCGGTGCGCATATGTCGGCACAACACTGCAATTTTTTGCAAAATAACGGTACCGCAACAGCCGAAGATATTGAAAAATTAGGAAATCAGATTATCGAAGCCGTTAAAAAGCAAAGCGGTATTGAGTTAAAATGGGAAATTAAGCGTGTGGGGCAGAATATAAATAATGACAAATAATCATAAAATATATCAACCAATTTTGTGGCCATATCGTTTAATCGGTAATTTTTTGTTGATTGGAATAATTTGGCTATTAACGCTTGGTGTTATTACCATTCGTCATAATCTTATAGGGCAACAAGTCGATTCGCTGTTAAACGGGTTATATCAACAGTCGGTAGTTTGGGGCTGGGGATTAGATGATGTTACTGTAGAGGGACGGCAAAAAACTTCAATGGAAAGCATTTTAGCGGCAATTAATTTACATCGCGGTGATAATATATTAAAAATAAATTTGGAAGAAATACAAAATAAAGTTAAATCTTTGGTTTGGGTAAAAGACGCAATTGTAACACGCCGTTACTTTCCTAACGTAATTCATATCAGCATAAAAGAAAGATATGTAAAATCAATTTGGCAATATCAAAATGAATTTTATCCGCTTGATGAAGATGGAGAAATTATTGAAACGGAATATGTTCCGCAACAAAATGTTTTGCAAATTGTCGGAGAAGGCGCACCTGAGCATGTTACGGATTTATTAAATATAATAGAAGATGATAATGACATATTCTCACGCTTAAAAGCTGCAAATTTTATTTCTAAACGGCGTTGGGATTTAATTTTTGATGATATTGAAAATGGCATAACCGTTAAAATGCCTGAAGAAGATATGGATGCGGCTTGGAAAAAATTGGTAAAATTAGATAAAACTAAGGGTATTCTTAAATATAAATTAACTTTCATTGATTTAAGATTAAAAAATAAAATTGTCGTAAAAGTTAAGGACGAAGATTAAAAATAAATTTGAGGTCGGAAAGTGAATCGTAATACTATAGCAGCTTTGGATATCGGTTCCTCTAAGGTGTGTTGTATAATTGCACATCTTATGAAAGATAAACGATTGAAAATTGTAGGCTATGGTTATAATGCTTCTAAAGGAATTAAAAACGGTATTATTACCGATATAAATCAAGCCACAATATCTGTTTGCAATGCGGTTGAAGATGCAGAACAAAAAGCAAATGAGCGTATAGATAGTGTAGTTTTAAATGTATCAGGTGCTAAAACAATTAGTATGCTGCAAAATACATCAGTTGGCTTGAAAAAAAATCGTCCGGTTGGAATCGAAGATATCAATAAGCTGATTAGCAAAGGCACAACAAAAGTTAATGCCGGCGGAAATAATGAAGTAATCCATTGTGCGGCTACAACCTATAAAGTTGACCAAGGGGAAGAAGTTAAAGACCCTATGAATATATATGGAGAAGAATTATCGGTTAATATATTACTTGGCTTGTATCCGTCAAATTTATATCGCAATTTATCTTCAGTGGTAGAAGCATCGCATTTGGATATTGATAATAAAGTTTTTACGGCATATGCTTCGGGTTTGGCTTGTATGGTAGAAGATGAGCGTGAATATGGTGCTACAATTGTTGATATTGGCGGAGGAACAACCAGTATTGCAACGTTTAAAAACGGTTTTCCGATAGCTTTTTCCACCATCCCTGTTGGTGGTATTAATATTACGCGTGATATTACCCAAGGTTTAACAACTTCATTTGCACATGCCGAAGATTTAAAAATTCGCAGCGGGTGTGCATTTGGTGTTTCGCAAGATGAATATGAAAATATTAATGTATATCCGTTGGGAGAGGAAGATGATAGTTCTATACGGCAAATGCATCGCTCTGATTTAATAAAAATTATTGCTCCGCGTGTTGAAGAAATTTTTGAGCTTGTCGGTAAAAAGTTAAATGAGCACGGCTTGAAAGGTCAGCAAAATCATCGCGTTGTGCTTACCGGAGGATGTAGCCAATTGCCGGGTATTCGCGCAGTGGCAAATTTGATTTTAGATAAACAGGTGCGTTTGGGCGGTCCGCGTAATATTGTCGGAGCTCCGGAACACTTAAATAATAATCCGATTTTTTCAACTGCACTTGGTATGTTGTTATTTGAGGTGAATAATATGGAGCGCAAACCGAAAAAAACGGTGAATCGCACAACGGGAGAACACGGAAAAATTACTAAATTATTTAATTGGTTAAGGCAAAATTCTTAAAAATAGTAACTAAAACTTAATTTATTAAGATTATATATAAAACATAATTGTATTGATGAAATAAGCAGGAGATTAGTCTATGTCCATAAAATTAGGGGTGGCGGAGTCCACAGTTTCTTACTTAAAACCACGAATTGCCGTTGTTGGTGTTGGTGGAGGTGGCGGTAATGCCGTTAATAATATGATTTCCGAAAATTTGGAAGGAGTTGATTTTATTGTTGCAAATACCGATGCTCAAGCATTGGCACATTCGACTGCATCTCAAAAAATTCAGCTTGGTTTGGAAATTACCCAAGGGCTTGGCGCCGGTGCGCGCCCGGAAGTTGGAAAAATGGCTGCCGAAGAAGCTCGGGATAAAATTTCGGAAGTTTTGGAAGGTGTTAATATGGTGTTTATCACGGCAGGTATGGGCGGCGGAACAGGTTCCGGTGCGGCACCTGTGGTTGCACATATTGCAAAAGAAAAAGGAATTTTAACAGTTGGCGTGGTAACAAAGCCTTTTAGCTTTGAAGGTCGCAAACGTATGGAAATTGCTGAAAATGCCTTGGCTAATTTTACAAAGGAAGTTGACAGCATAATCATTATTCCTAACCAAAATCTTTTCCGTATCGCCGATGAAAATACTACATTGGCTGATGCATTTAAATTGGCAGATAATGTGTTGTATTCTGGTGTTCGTTCTATTACCGATTTGATGATGATGCCGGGGTTGATTAATTTGGATTTTGCTGATGTGAAAAATATTATGCAAGACAAAGGTAAAGCCATTATGGGAACAGGTGAAGCTGAAGGTAAAGGACGAGCCAAAGAGGCAGCTCGTCAAGCTTTAGCCAACCCGCTGCTTGATGATTGTTCAATGCTTGGCGCTAAAGGTGTATTAATCAATATTACCGGCGGCACAGACATTACATTGCCGGAATTAGACGAAGCAGCTAATACTATTAAAGAAGAAGTCGGTGATGATGCAAACATTATCTTTGGTTCCAGTTTTGATGATAATTTATCCGGTAAAATCAGAGTTTCAATTGTTGTTACCGGAATAAATGATGAAAAATTACCAAACGTTGAGGCAAAACCGCGTGTTGCTGAGCCTTCGTTAATTGACCAAAGTTATGATGACTCAACTTTTGTTCCTACGGTTGAGCCAGTTAGTAAATCTGACATTTTTACCGATAATGACACATTTGCCAATACAGAAGTTGCAGAGCAGCCTTTAAATGAAGAAATTGATGAATATACACCGTCAATTTCTGAAATTGAACAAGAAACAATAGAACCAATTAATTTAGATGATTCATTTGATGAAAAGATTGAATCGATAGATGATTTTGCTGATTTGGATAAGTCTGATGAATTACCTGAAGTTCCACAGGCATCAGCATTGTTTTCTGCAATTATGAATAATAATGGCAAAGATGCCGAAGATGATAAAATTGATTTAGATTTTGATGTTTTAACCAATAAAGGCGGAGATTTTTTTGCCAGCAATACATCAATTCAAGACATTCCGGTAAAAATAGATGAAGAGCCTGAATTGTTCCGTGAAAATGATGTATCGGCATTTAAAGATTTAGCAAGCGAAAATGAACCTAAAGAGGAAAATGTGGTTGCAGATGATGCCTCTGTTTCAACCAAACCTACTTCGTTTATTGACCGCTTCATGGGAATATCTTTAGCACGTCGCAAAAATAATGAAGAAAGTGCTAAACAAGACGCAAAATTTGCGGATAATTCAATGCAAGATAATGATACAGATGATATTGAGCTATCTAGCGATGATTTAGATATTCCGTCGTTTTTACGTCGTAAATAAATTGCTTAAATTCATTAAAACAGCTCGTTTGCTGCAGCAAGCGGGCTGTTTTTTGTAGATGAATATATATAATATATAAAGAAATACCAAAATCGCTCTTAAAATCCATATTTTATTTATTATTTGAAAAAAAGGTTGACAGAGCATATTTTTATGCTATTATCACGCACGCTGAAGTTAGGGATTTTATATCCTTAATTGTCAGTTTTGTGTAATAATTTTAATAACTTAAGGAAAATGTGATGCCTACAATTAATCAGTTAATTCGTAAATCACGAACACCAAAAGTGAAGAGAAACAAAGTTCCGGCTTTGAAAGCTTGTCCACAAAAGCGTGGTGTTTGTACAAGGGTTTATACTACAACCCCTAAAAAACCGAACTCAGCTCTGCGTAAAGTGGCTCGTATTCGCTTGACTAACGGCTTTGAAGTAATCAGCTACATCCCTGGTGAAGGTCATAATCTTCAAGAACACTCAGTGGTGCTGATTAGAGGAGGCCGTGTGAAAGACTTGCCAGGTGTTCGTTATCATATCATTCGTGGTACACTTGATACGCAAGGTGTATCTAAACGCCGTCAACGCCGTTCTTTATACGGTGCTAAGAGACCTAAATAGGAGATAAGATAATGTCACGACGTCATAGTGCTGAAAAAAGAAATGTGCTGCCTGATGCTAAATTCGGCAATAAGGTAGTTGCGAAATTTATTAACAATATTATGGAAGACGGCAAAAAAGCTGTTGCAGAAAAAATTGTTTATTCTGCATTAGATACGCTGGCTTCTAAATCTAAACAAGATGCCTTAGAAGCATTTTTAACTGCCATCGAAAATGTTAAACCGGTGGTAGAAGTTCGTTCTCGCCGCGTGGGCGGTGCAACATATCAAGTTCCTTGCGAAGTTCGTGCTGAACGCCGTCAGGCTTTGGCTATTCGTTGGATTATTGATGCTGCGCGCAAACGTTCAGAAAATAATATGAACGATAAAGTTGCCAACGAACTTCTTGATGCTTTGGCTAATAAAGGTTCTGCCGTTAAAAAGCGTGAAGATACGCATAGAATGGCTGAAGCTAATAAAGCATTCTCTCATTTCAAATTTTAATAGTATAAGGAAGAGACAATGCCTAGAACACATAAATTGGAACTCTACAGAAACATCGGTATCATGGCTCACATTGATGCCGGTAAAACCACAACAACGGAACGCATTTTGTTCTATACCGGTGTGAACCACAAAATCGGTGAAGTTCACGACGGTGCCGCCACCATGGACTGGATGGAACAAGAACAAGAACGCGGTATTACAATTACGTCAGCAGCTACAACCTGCTACTGGAACGGCTATCGTATTAATATTATTGATACGCCGGGCCACGTTGACTTTACGGCGGAAGTTGAACGTTCTTTGCGTGTATTAGATGGTGCTATTACCGTGTTTGACTCGGTTGCCGGTGTTGAACCGCAATCGGAAACGGTGTGGAGACAGGCCGACAAATATAACGTTCCGAGAATTTGCTTCTGCAACAAAATGGACCGTATCGGTGCAAACTTCTATCGTTGCTTAGATATGATTGTAGACCGTTTAGGCGCTCGTCCGATGGCAATGCAATTGCCGCTCGGTGCAGAAGCTGACTTCCGCGGTGTTATTGACCTTTTGAAAATGAAGGCCGTTGTTTATACTGGTGATACTGCCGATTCGCCGATTGAAATTCAAGATATTCCGGCTGATATGTTAGATAAAGCAACAGAATATCATAATCAATTGGTAGAAATGGCGGTTGAAGAAGATGAACAAGCCATGGAAGACTATTTGGAAGGTAAAGAAATTTCAATTGAAACCTTAAAAAAATGCATCCGTAAAGGTACTTTGGCACAAGATTTTGTGCCGGTGTTCTGCGGAACTGCTTTCAAAAACAAAGGTGTTCAATTGTTGCTTGATGCTGTGGTTGACTATTTACCGTCACCGCTTGATATTCCGGCAATTAAAGGAATTAATCCTAATACCGATGCCGAAGATGAACGTCACCCTGATGATAAAGAACCTTTATCAGCATTAGCGTTCAAAATTATGAACGACCCGTTTGTAGGTTCTTTAACATTTGTTCGTATATATTCTGGTGTGATGAACGCTGGTTCATATGTATATAACTCGGTTAAAGATAAAAAAGAACGTATCGGTCGTATGTTGTTGATGCACGCCAATAAGCGTGAAGATATCAAAGAAGCATATGCCGGCGATATTATTGCTTTAGCTGGCTTAAAAGATACCACAACTGGTGATACGCTTTGCGATGAAACAAAACCGATTATCTTGGAAAACATGGTGTTCCCAGAGCCGGTTATTCAATTAGCTGTTGAACCGAAGACTAAAGCAGACGTTGAAAAAATGGGTATAGCCTTAGGCCGTTTGGCTATGGAAGACCCTTCTTTCAAAGTTACTTCCGATCCGGATAGCGGTCAAACCATCATTGCCGGTATGGGTGAATTACACCTTGATATTATTGTTGATCGTTTGAAACGTGAATTCAAGGTTGAGGCAAATGTCGGTGATCCGCAAGTAGCATATCGCGAAACCATTACCAAGCCGTGCGACATTGAATATACTCACAAAAAGCAATCAGGTGGTGCCGGTCAGTTTGCTAAAGTTAAAATTAAGTTTGAACCGACTGAAGACCATACCGGTTTTGAATTTGTGAACACGGTTGTTGGCGGTAACGTTCCGAAGGAATATATTCCGGGTGTTGAAAAGGGTTTACGTTCGGCTATGGATTCCGGTGTGATTGCCGGCTATCCGGTAACCGGTGTAAAATGCACATTGTATGATGGTGCATATCACGAAGTAGACTCTAACGTTATGTGCTTTGAAATTGCTGCCCGCGCGGCTTTCCGCGAGGGTATGAACCAAGCATCTCCGAAACTTCTTGAACCGATTATGAAGGTTGAAGTTGTTACTCCGGAAGAATATATGGGTGATATTATCGGCGATTTAAACTCTCGTCGCGGTTTAGTGAACGGTATGGACCAACGTGGTAATGCCCGCGTGGTAGATGCTTTTGTTCCGCTTGCCCAAATGTTTGGTTATGTGAACACTTTACGCTCACTTTCTCAAGGTCGTGCTCAGTATACAATGATTTTTGATCACTATGCTGAAGTTCCGAGAGAAGTAGCGGAAACAATTAAAGCCAAATCGGCTTAAAAACTTTTAATGTTAAAGACGCCGGAAAGGCGATATGCCAATCGCCTTTTCGGAAATTAAAAAATAATTTTATTGGAGAAATTAAAATGGCAAAAGAGAAATTTGAGCGGACGAAACCGCACTGCAACATTGGTACGATTGGTCACGTAGACCACGGCAAAACAACATTAACGGCAGCCATTACAAAAGTATTGGCAGAAGAAGGTGGTGCCAGCTTCACAGCTT
>JAFUBQ010000019.1 GCA_017460085.1 Alphaproteobacteria bacterium | reverse complement strand
ATAGAACAAAATCACGACAGAGACCATATACATCTGTTGGTTTCGATACCACCAAAGATGAGTGTGGGTAGTGTTGTGCGCATAATAAAATCAAATACGGCGAGGGATTTGAAAAAGCAATATCCGTTTCTTAAAAAATGCCATTTCGGTACATAAAGTGTTTGGTCAAATAGGTATTTTGTCAGTACCGTAGGGGTAATGAGGCAGTGATACAACGCTATATAGAATATCAAGGACGCGAAGATTTAGGACAAGCTTGGCTTGACCTAAAATGATACCACCGGCGCAAGCCGGTGGAGTTTCATTTTCAATAAGAAAGCCTCTGGAGAACATCCTCTCTAGAGGCCTTTGTCATTTGTGGTCGTGTATATGGCACGTTTTGAGGGAAAGCCAGGGTTCCGAGCTCCCTTGGTCATAAAATGCGAACTCCCAGTTCGCTTGGTATTTTTGACGTAATACAACTATAGGTGTTTAATATACACGCGGGTTGGTTTGCCCTCGCGGGTGGTCATAGTCTGCCAAAAGGTAAAACCGTATTTCTCGTAGAGGCCGATTTCGTCGGTGGAGATGTAAACTTTTTCGGTTTCGGCGGATTTTAAGACTTCGCAGATGTGGGCAATTAACTTGCCGGAGTTGCGGTGGCCGCGATAAGCCGGAAAGGTATATACAAACCCAATCCACGGCGAAAGTTCCGGTGCGTGAATCTCATCTTGCGGCGCCAAAGTGGCAAACGAAACCAACTTATCGCCGTCGGTCAGCATATAAACCTCGGCCGCATCTCCGCATATCTGCTTTAATTTATCGCTCTCCAACCAGTTGTGCAACAATTCCGCCGCCGACCAATCGCCTTTGCCTATTTCCTCTCGCCAATGCTCCTGATTTTCCGACTGATAATACTTTATGACCTGCATTTTGCCTCATACTTCATAGTTGCGATATTTGCAAACTATAAACCTTTAAATATCACTTGCCAAGTACATACTTCATAGTTTGGTAATTTTAAAACTATGAAGTTATAGGATATAAAGAATATCCGGCGACCGGACTTAAATAATGTAGATATTCGGGAAATTTTTCTTGATTATTCGGGAATTATTCGGTAATATTTCGGTAAAGAATAGAGAAAAGGAACATAAAATGCCCAATATGTCAGATATTACAATTACACCGGATATGCTTAAGAAAATAGCAGAAATCGACGCTTTTAACGGGGCGTTTAACAGCGGCGGTATTAAGGTTAAGCCGGAGCAATTAAAAGCCATGAAACGCATTGCTACGATTGAATCAATCGGCTCTTCTAATCGTATTGAGGGAAATAAGCTAAACGATACAGAGGTTGAAGAAGTCTTTAACCGTATCAGCAAAAAGTCTTTTCAAACACGCGATGAGCAAGAAGTCGCCGGCTATGCCGATTTGCTTTCAACGATTTTTGAGAATTATAAAGAGATTAACCTGTCCGAGAATTATATTCGGCAGTTGCATAAAATCTTGCTTTCATATTCTGACAAAGACGAGCGTCATCGCGGCGAATATAAAAAAGATTCAAATCGCGTGGCAGCATTTGATGCCAACGGTAATGAAATCGGCACGATTTTTGAAACGGCAACACCTTTTGATACGCCGCGCTTAATGCAGGAATTAGTGGACTGGACGAACATTAATTTTAAGGACGGCTATTTTCACCCGATTATCACAATCGGCGTGTTTGTCGTGCATTTTTTATCAATACACCCTTTTACAGACGGCAACGGCAGGCTTTCACGCGCTTTAATGATAATGCTTATGCTACAAAACGGCTATAATTATATGCCTTACGCTTCAATGGAATCTATCATTGAAGCAAGCAAAGACGCATATTACAGAGCGTTACGCGGCACCCAAAAGACGATATGGACCGATAAGGTTAATTATGAGCCGTGGTTGACGTTCTTTATTACCTCTCTTGCCAAGCAAAAGCGCCATTTAGAAGAGAAAATTGCAAAGGCTTTGAAGTCGGACACAACGAGAATAAGCAAAGCCGAGCAAGCCGTTTTAGACATTTTTGAAGATAAGACAAATTGGTCGGTATCTGAAATGGCAGAGGCATTAAGCAAAAACAGCGAGACCGTCAAAAAGACCGTGCAAAATCTCGTCAAGAAAGACTTGCTTGAAAAACAAGGTTCTACCAAAGGAACATACTATATTTTGAAGAGGTAAAATGCGCCAGCACATTATAGCATTGATTGATTGCGACTGCTTTTTCGTTTCTTGCGAGCGGAAGGATAATCCCGATTTGCAAGGAAAACCGGTGTGCGTGATGACCGGCGGTGGAAGTAAAGGCATTATCGTTTCGCGCTCAAAGGAAGCCAAGGCACTCGGGATTAAAATGGGACAGCCGTATTTTCAGGTCAAGCCGAATTTTCCGACCGCGATTTGTATTCCGGCACGCCACCACCGCTATACCGAGATTTCTAAAGAAGTGATGGACACCATCAAAACGTTCAGTCCGGATGTCGAAGTGACTTCGGTTGATGAGGCGTTTATCGATTTGACCAGCCTCAACAAAGTTTATCACTCCACCTATACCGACATCATCAAAAATATCCGGCAGACGGTTTGGAATAAGGTCGGAATTCCCGTTTCCATCGGCTTGGGAACTTCCAAAACGCTGGCAAAACTGGCGAGCGATAAGGCAAAAAGTAACAACGGGATATTTGTGATTCCGCCGGATAAAATCTTGGATATTGTAGGTAGCATGCCGATTGAGGACGTCAGCGGTATCGGGCGCAAAAACAGCGAGCGTATGAAGTTCAGCGGGATTTTTACGATTAAGGATTTTGTGGAGAAAGAAAACGGTTGGATCAGAAAAGCCTTTGGCATAAACGGATTAAACCTCAAAAGTGAGCTGACCGGAATTGCCACATCGTTGGTTAATAACGAGCCCACCGCTCCGCAGAGCATACAGGTTACACGCAGTTTTGAGGACTTCACGCAAAGTCTGGAATATTTGGAACACGAATTAAATCGGCATGTTCATGAGGCATGTCAGAAGTTGCGGCGGTGGAACGGCTTTTGCCAAGGGGTGGAAGTGATGCTCCGCACCAAAGATTTTAAATATCTCGCTATTGAGGCGAAACTGCCGAACCCGACCAACGGCGACCAAGAAGTGCGCATGACCGCCATAAACCTCTTAAAACAATTCTACCGCCCGAATTTAATTTATCGCTCAACCGGCGTAACTTTAACGCATTTGACTTATGGTGAAGTGCAACAATCTCTGTTTGAGGAGGTAAAACCGCACGACGACAAACTCTCGCACCTCGTTGACGAACTTGAAGCCAAATTCGGCAAAGGGATTGTTAAAACAGGAGTGTAGTAATTTTACTATAATTTATTTAGAAACATATACATCTGAATAAAAACGACATTTTTTAAGTTTTTCCCGCATATATAAATTAAAGTATGTATTTTCTATTGACTAACGAAAATAATCTGCATATTGTAAACCAAAATATGTAAATAGTTGATAATATTACGGGGACAAGATGTTAAAAAATTTTTTGATTTGTTTACTAAGCATTATTCTTTGTTTTTGTTGTTATTACGGCTTGATTTATTACAAACAAATTACAGATAAAACAAATTCGAATTTAGTGGTTACAAATTTTTCATTTAATAATGTTATTGATAAGGCTAAACAGTTATCAAAAATGCCTTATGCTGTACCAGATACAATCAGCTCTTCAGAATTGTTAAATCTGTCATATGATCAGTATCGTGATATTCGCTTTGTAAGAAAGAATGGGCCTTGGTATAACCAAAAGCTACCGTATGAAGTTCAATTTTTTCATTTAGGAAGTATTTTTAAAATTCCGGTTAAAATAAATGAGGTTGTCAATAACGTCTCAAAACCAATCAATTTTTCAGCCAAATATTTTGACTACGGAAACAATAAATTTAATGAAAATGATGATGAAATTTTAGGTTATGCAGGTTTTAGAATTCATAGTCCGCTCAATACATCAGCATATTATGACGAGTTGGTAACTTTTTTGGGAGCCAGTTATTTTCGCGGTTTAGCAAAGGGGCAAAAATATGGTTTATCCGCTCGTGGATTAGCAATTAACACTGCGGAAATGATCGGAGAAGAATTTCCTATTTTTAAAGAATTTTGGTTGCAAAAACCAAAAACTAAAGACAAAGTAATTACCTTATATGCCCTATTAGATAGTAAAAGTGTGAGTGGAGCTTATTGCTTTGAAATTATTCCTGGTGCTAATACAATTATGAATATCGAAGCTCATTTGTTTCCGCGTGAAAATATTCAAAAAATAGGAATTGCTCCCTTGACATCGATGTTTTTGTTCGGAGAGAATAATAAAAACGATTTTGACGATTTCCGCCTAGAAGTTCATGATAGTGATGGATTATTGGTCCATAATGGTCATGGTGAGTGGTTATGGCGTCCGCTTGATAATTCTAAAAAATTACGTATCAGCAGTTTTGTTGATAACGGATTAAAAGGGTTTGGTTTATTACAACGAGATAGAGATTTATCAAATTATCAAGATTTTGAAGCAAATTATCAAAGTCGACCAAGTGCATGGGTCGAACCGCTTGAAAATTGGAATGAAGGTATTGTGCAACTTGTAGAAATTCCATCTCGCCAAGAAATACATGACAACATTGTTGCCTATTGGGTGCCGAAGGTTCCTATTGAAGCCGGAAGAGAATACAAATTTTCTTATCGTTTGATTTGGCTCAATGATGTTATAAAAGGAGAAGATATAGCATACGTTGCAGCAACAAGAACAGGACAAGGAGGAATCTCAGGATCTGAGGATGTCTCCGAAACCAGAAAATTTGTTATAGATTTTATAGGCAAAAATTTAGGTTCTGATTTTTCCCAAAAAGGTATTATTCCTAATGTTTCTGCAATCAGTGGCAAAATAATCAATGTCAGTGCAATATATAACCCTATAACAAAAGGAATTACGGTATATGCTGACTATGCTCCGCATAGCGACAATGATGAAATTAGAATATCGCTGGAGCAAAACGGAAAAACTATTTCTGAGATATGGAGTTATCAATGGTTAAAATAAGAGTTCATTCGCGTGATGATATCATAAAAGCCTATTTAAGAGAACTGGGGTATGGTGCTGATATTGATATTTCCAAGCTTTTGGCTTCATATGAAAGTTTGAACCAGCAAGATGATATAAGCAAGTCATTTGATGATATAATATATAATAAAGCTAAAAAAGTTTTTTCTAAAGATTTATCCAAAATGCAACTTGTCGCCTTATATAAAGCTCTGTTTATTGAAGGCAAAAATGCTGAGAAGTACGGAATTGATGCGCTATTACCTGATTTTGATAAAAGCGATGAATATTTTAAGAAATCAGCATTTTTTATTGTTCCTTATTACAAAGTATCAGTTATTCCAACTCAGAAAATAGAGCCTATTGCATTGCATAAATAATCAGTATTATCAGGAGATTTAGAGTGTTTAAAACTCGCTTAATTACAGAATCAACAATTAGATGGCGCCGAATTATTGTTTTTGGACTAATGGCTTTGACGACGACTTATTTGACTTTTAAGTGGACGCTATATATGCCAAGTGAATCTTCAATAGCCGTCAAATCTATATTAACATTGTTATATTTTCTTACAACAGCCTGGATATCAATGTTTTTTTGGTCAAGCGTGTGTGGTTTTATTGAATTATTACGATATAAAAATCAAGCAGGGTTAAACTGGCCTGAAAAGGATTCTGCTCTTTCTACCAGAACAGCTGTTTTAATGCCGATATATAATGAAGATTCAAAAAGAGTTTTTGCTAATATTGTGTCAATGGCGCAGTCAATTGAACGTACCGGTCAGGCAAAAGCCTATGATTTTTATATCTTGAGTGATACTAATAATCCTAAAATTTGGATTGAAGAAGAAAACACTTGGATTAATGCACGTAAACAAATGCCTGATGACATCAATCTTTATTATCGAAGACGCTCAAAAAATATTGCGCGTAAAAGCGGTAATATTGAGGATTTTTGCCACAAATGGGGTGCATTATATGATTTTATGGTAGTATTAGATGCAGACAGTTTATTAAGTGGTGAAACAATTGTTAAAATGTCGCAACTTATGGAGGTTAATGAAACCGCAGGTATTATTCAGGTGCCTCCATTGTGTATTAACAGTAAATCATTATTTTCACGCATTCAACAATTTGCCGGAAAAGTATATGGACCGATTGTAGCTGTCGGCTCCAGTTTTTGGCAGGTGCATGATAGTAATTATTGGGGACATAATGCTATTATAAGGGTGCAGGCATTCATAAACTGTTGCGGTCTGCCGGTATTGAAAGGTCCTAAACCGTTTGGCGGATATATAATGAGTCATGATTTTGTGGAGGCAGCCCTCATCAGACGCGGAGGTTGGTTTGCCTGGTTGGTACCGGAATTATCCGGTAGCTATGAAGAATGCCCTCCAAGTATGTTAGACTTTACAATTAGGGATAGAAGATGGTGTCAGGGTAATATACAACACTTAAAAATTTTGTTTTCTAAGCATATTCATCCGATAAGTCGCATACATTTTACAATAGGGATTATGTCATATCTATCTTCTCCTTTATGGTTTTCGTTTTTAATTTTTGGCATTTTAGTAGCCTTAGGACGAATTTATTTTCCTCCTGAATATTTTCCAGTGGAGGAAACATTATTTCCCAATTGGCCCATTTTCAACAAAATGGGAACTATTACATTGTTTGCAATTTCAATGTTTATGCTGATTTTCCCAAAATTCCTTGGTTTGATAATATATATTAAAAATTATAAAAAGGTAGAAATAGGAGGAGTTTTCGGAGCAATAAAAAGCTTTATATTTGAAATCTTGTTTTCGGCCTTGATTGCACCGATTATGATGGTTTCGCAAACAAAAATAGTTTTGGAAATTCTGTCTGGCAAGGATTCCGGTTGGAGTGCGCAAAATCGTGACGGGCGAACAAATTGGAAAACTGCCTTCAACAGATATATAGGACACACGATTTTAGGAATTGCAACAACCTTGCTCGTCTATTTTCAGCTTAATTCGCTTTTTTATTGGATTTTGCCGATTACCATCGGATTGATGCTTTCTATTCCGCTGGCATCACTTTCATCTTATGAAAGTATTGGTTTAGGCTTATTAAAGAGAAAGTGGTTTGTTATTCCTGAAGAAATACATATCCCGCAGGTTGCCAATAAAGCTAAAAGAATTTATGCCGTACTCAAAAAGGATAAGAAAACAAACGGAGTGCTGGATTTGATTGATGATAATTATTTGCTTGAAATTCATACATATATGTTAAAAACAAACGGTCCGGCTCCCGAATTCGGAAAAAGTGTTAGAAATGAAGCTCTCATAAAATTACATAATTATGTAAATTATGGGAAAATTCCGCAATTTACACCGGATGAAGAGATTTCAATACTTTATGATGCAGATGCCTTACATGATGCAAGTCTGTTGCACTATTTGTATAAATAAAAAAGCATACTTTCCAAAAACGATAGCAGGCTATATATCATCACTCTGAGTATAAGACACTGAAATCTATGCTCTAATTTTATCTGATGCACTTTCTTCCATTATTACGATTGTAGGAACAAAGTTAGCAGGTAGACTACCCGATAAAAATACCCTATGGGTTACGGAAGGATTGAATATTTAAGCGCCTTGGAAACCTATCAAACCAAAGAAAACAGCGAGCCTTATTACAGGTTTATGCTGACGGCACTCAATCGCTCACTCAAAATGATGATTGACTTGCTTGATGTTGAAAAATCTGAACCGCAAGGAAAACTTCTGACGATTGCCAAGTTTGCAAAATTGGCAGGACTTCCGGTTTCAACCATCAGATATTGGATGAAAGAAGGCAAAATCAAACCAATCACCTATACCGCCTCCGGTTATGCAATGTTTGATGAAAAGCATATCGCTGAGGTTAAGAGGGATTAGTTGAATTTTCTTCAAAAGTTTTTCAATTTCAGCGCAAAATTGTCACCTGTAAATATTGTATTCCACTTACACAAATAAGTTTCTTCAAATTTTGATTGGAAAACATGCTTTTTAAGTAAGCCTGTAAAATGACAATAGTTACCTTTTGAAACGTCAGGCAGATATATTAAAAGGTAGCATTTGTCACACTTTTTAAGGTAATTATCAATTTTTTTATTCTTGTTATCAATCTTCTCCTGAAGCTCATCAAAGGGATTTTCTTTGCTGTAGCATTCATTGTTAACGGCACAATCGAATTTACCTTCCATATCAGGAAAAGCGGCAATAGAAATATTAAAATATTCATCTTGGACGTTGATACTCTCTTTGACAAAGCATGGCCACTGTTTTAAATTTTTAATATTTCTATCGATTATATCTTCTATGCCGGACTTAAGTGCCTTTTGATTATAAATATCCCAAAATCCCGGATTATATGCCGCTTCCATCATTTCTTGTGGTGTTTTCGCGCACCATTGTCTTTTATCAAACTTATCAATTAATATAGAAATATTCAAGTCATGTCGCTTTTTTGCGTATTTACATGCTTTGTTACCAATATTCATTAAATGCCGTAAAGCTCGACCATGTTTACTCCTAACAATAAACTGCGTTATTTCTAGGCCAATTTTTTGATTATCCTCTGTCATAAAGATAAAATCAGGATGTTCTGTCTCTTGACAAGATATTATTTTATTTTTCGCATACCACTTTTTACCTTCATCTG
Organism: Alphaproteobacteria bacterium; assembly: GCA_017460085.1. Lineage (GTDB taxonomy): Bacteria > Pseudomonadota > Alphaproteobacteria > RF32 > CAG-239 > RUG410. The sequence continues at coordinate 36,245 of JAFUBQ010000019.1, read as the reverse complement.
AGGCTAAAAAGTATTCCAAGTACTCGCGTTCTTCTGATTTCTTGTCTTGCGCAATTATAATTAACTCCTTTTTTTAGAAGCATAACCACATATCCATATAAAAGCAAGAAAAGATAGAAAATCTGCAATTTTTCTTCTATTTCACTGGACTTTCGTTCATTTCCAAGCATTCATTAGGTTGTAACGAAAGGAACAGCCATGAAAACAGTTAAAATTTATATGGTCCGGAAGCCATCTGATATAGATGAAGTAATGGAGTTATGCCGGCGCTATGCTCTGCATGCCGAGGAAGTGGTGATAGCGGAAACGGTTGAATTACCGGCCGTTTGGTATGATGCGGTTTGCCTATTCCCGCTGGATGACTACATCTTCCTATCCGGCAAAGGTGGCTACGACGACGAAAACCACCGCCAAGTAGTCGAATTAAAATGCGCCGGCCGGCCGACACTTTATGTGGATCCGTCCGGGTCGAGTTACTGCCGATATATGGGAGTTAAGCTATGAAAATGAAACGATACGAAGATATTGAGCCGAGCAACCGGACAACTTTTCGGATGTTGTATTATAACGTCGGCCGCACACTCACTCAGATTGAAACGATATTAAAGCGGGCGTACGGAAATCCGCTACCGATAAAACCGCAGGACCGATTATTCCGCATAAGGCACAAACTGGAACAAATGGTCGCCCGATATAAACAAAGTCAGGAAGATTTGAAAGCGGAGTATCAGAAACGGAAATTTCTAAGCTAGTGTATAATACCCAATAAGGATTGATAAAATCATTATATAGTGCTACTCTTTAGTCAACTAGAACTTGTAGAGACTAAAAATATGACTGATAAGAATGTTGAAACCATATCTATAAACAATATTGTAGTAAATAATGAAAATGCCAGACATGGGAAACTAGAAACAGAAAAAGATGCTATTTTATGGCTATTAAGCAATAACTCTAGCAGATTAGAGGCTTTAGCTAAAGACATTGCAAAAGAAGGGAAATTATATGAGCGGCCTTTAGTTAAAAAAGAAAATGATAAATACATTGTTTATGATGGTATGTTCTATTAAATAAGCATCCTTCAATTGATATTTGTTCGCTATGCCGATTAAGAACTAATATTACCGATATAAGTGCTGTATATATACTAGTTAAAGCCACTTCCTTGTGATTAATCTTATGTTCCTCTAGTAATTTAGCTTTCTTTTTCTTATATCCGCATTATCAGGAATATGCATACAAAAAAGATTGCTTGCAAAACGGGCATCAAAAAGAATGGTGCGAGAAGACGTGGCAGGAATTATTATAGTTGGATTAAATCTATCAAGCAGGCTTGTCAGAAATGGCAAGCCTTTAAAATACAACACATTAATTTAAAGGTATCCGGTTTCGCCTTTGGTATATGATTGCCATGTATATGGCACGTTTCGGAAGATTTTTGCCATTGCCGCGAAATTATATCGCAAATTCAAAGAATTAAAAAGAGAGTGATTTTCCACTACCGTTTCAGGCGTTTTAGTACAAATCAAGCGGATTTACTGAATTTCAAAAGATAAAGACATCATGGTTTTGTTATTAAGGGCGACGAGATTGTCCTTCGCTTACGCTCACGACGTTCGTCGCGCATAGCCTACGGCGACCGCCATACTCCCGTCTGGCTTGCGCTTACTCACCGAACACGCTTTCTTCTCGTGTTCGAACCGGCGGCCCAAAAACAATATAAAAAAACACCACCTAAAAAGGTGGCGTTTTTTTATATTGGTCGGGGCGACATGATTCGAACACGCGACATCTTGGACCCAAACCAAGCGCTCTACCAGGCTGAGCTACGCCCCGATGTCGGAATTATATTTACATTAAAAAAAATAATATTGCAAGCATTTTTTATTAATTTATTCAATTCTGTAAAATAAAAACAGAAAACGAACAGTAGCAAATAAAAAAAGAGGCGTGTATTTCTAAGAGTTAATCACAAAAGAAAGAAAATACACGATGAAGAAAGAATATATTAAAAAACAATCAAAACATATTAGTTTGGAAGAGCGAATATGTAACTTAAAGCCATAATTTAATCAAAAAATAGTATATACAAAATAAAAAAATTGTCATGCAAAGATTATAAGTATGAGAATAATATCATAAGTACACACATTTTGTTTTTAATCAAAAGGAAAGTATATGTCTGCATCTTCAACTAATATAATAATTCTAATCTGTTTTTTAATGCTTTATCGTTAGGATTCTGTCTTGAATCTATAATTTAAATAAATTGAGCTTGACAATTTTTTTTCATTTTTGCTAAACTGTCTTAAGTTTGGTAAAAAAATGGAGTTTGATATGGACGAAGAATATATTAAAACGCTATCAGACGTGGAAAAAACAGCGTTCTTAAAAATTTTTTGCAAATTAATTAAAGCCGACGGAGCTATTGAAGCTGAAGAAGTTGAGTTTTTAAAGGCCATTGCCGCACGCTACGGCTTCAGTAGCAACACTATGGTTGAAATTATTAAAATGGCTCCAACAATTGACTGCATGACCGAAGCCAGGCAAATTAAAAATCGTCAACACGCATTAGAGCTAATTAAAGAAATGTGCTTACTGGCCAATATAGACGATGATTTGCATGATGCCGAACTTGATATTATTATTGATGTTGCACGGGTAATGGGCATTGAAGATGAAAAGGTAATTGTAATAAATCGCTGGGTTTTAGATAATTTAATTTTGATGAAAACAGGCCGTTTGATATTGGAAAAAGACAATGGATAGAAAAGAATTAAAACAAACCCTACGCAATCAGGCAACATCAATAGATGAGGCTGTGCAAAAAAAACTTGCATGCCTCACCGGTGATAACCCTTTTGCTGTTGAAGAAGATAATTTGACCGATAATGCGTTCACAGAATTATTAATGAATGATAATACAGCCCCTATACAACCCAAAACCATTAGCGAACCAATAACGGTAGAAGATAAAATTTCTGCGCACAAACAAAGTTTAGCTGAAAAAATAGCCGCCTTGCGCGGAATTTCAACCCCCATTCCAAGCGGATATATTCATCGAAAATTTTGAAAATTTCCAGTCAGTGCAGTGAGCTGTTTTGTTATTCTGTCATTTTTGCAAATTACAAAATGATGCTAAAAGCACTACGGCGTAAAATTTTGAAAACCAAAACCATTAAAAAAACAGCTTGACAAAAGATATATTTTTTGCTAAGTTAGAATTAAGCAAGGTGAAAAGACTTGCCCGAGGTGTGGAAACCTCTCGTTGGCGTCAATGCAAGACGTTAAATTTTGCAAGCCCGATGGTTATCTTTATATGATGATCGGTGGGCGGCAAAATAAGCTGTTTTACAAAAACATCATATAAATATTCTAGACAAATATATGGCTGTTTAGGCCAATATGTCGCACTATTCCAACGATAGTTTCCAACCACCGGTCGCTTTTCATTAAGCGACTTGTTTTTTTATATGGGTAAAGGAGTAATGAAGATGAGGAAGATGAGAGAAGAACCGTATAATGCTTATACAGTATTCAAAGATTCATTAAAAAAAGTTGATTGGATTAAAGAAAATTTACATAACCGAACATTTATGCCGGAAAAATTTGCATATTTGGATTCATTATTTGATGTTAAAAATCCGGATAACATAAGAGATATGGAAGAAAACGCCGGTATCTTTATAGCATTAAATTATATGAAAGAAGAAAGACTTTTATCTGATTTATTAGAAGCTGCAGATAAACATGGTGTTGACTGGTGTCAGAAAACTGTTGCACTCGCTGAGAATGAGACAATAGTTCGTGCCAATAAATTACTATCTGCCGAAATGGAAGCATTAGGGTATCAATATATGCCTATTTCTGGTGTTTATTTAGATATTGATTTAGAGGAAATAAAAATGTTTTATGAATATTCCATAGATAAACGACGAAGTGCCGATTATCGTAGGCATCAGCATATAAGAGATGAATATCGCGAAGTATTGTTTAATATGATTGCTGATGGCAAAACATTATACAGTTACGAGGAATTAAAAGAATTTCACGATTACCCTCAAGATAAACAAAAATCTAAGATAAATTGTAGTTGGCAAGATTGGGTAGATGAAACTAACGTTTTCGAAACCAATGCCTACAAACGTGCGATGCGTCGCATTGAATATGAAATTTTTAAACATGAAAATAAAGAGTTATTTAATAAGAAAGATTTTACCAAACTTCCGGCAGAACAGAAAGATTTAATTTTGGAATTTACCGATTCTAAAGATGTGGCAAAAGCTGTTATAGATTCTTATAAAGGAAATACAAAATATACGGATTTAATTGCAAAACACTTTACCAAAGATGAATTTGAGCAAATTGTTGAGGATTATAAAATCACGCAATATCGCCGTGAAAATGAGAAGTTGAAAAAGGAAAATATAAAAATATCAGAAAATATGGAACAATTAAAAGCAGAGGTACGAGAAGAAAAAGAAAAAATTGAAAGCGCAAAAACAAAACTTAACGATGAACAGACGCAATTTCAACGTTATGTTGATTATAAAAGCGCAGAACTCAAAGCTAAAAGTGAGCAGCTAGGTTTTCAAAAAGATATTCCGGTTGTCTGCCAAGGCACACAAAAAGAGGTCGATTCTTTTGCACCGGAACGTAAGCATGAACTGTTTGACCATATGAAAGCAGAAATGCAGACGAATGCCAATTTACGGGAGAGTCATTTGGTTGGTATGTGCAAAATTTATGCTTCCCAAACCAACACTCCGGAAGATAAGGCGGAATATTTTGAGCAGCTGCACGCCATTCGCAAATCCGGCAATAGTAATGCTGAAAAGCGAGAAATGGCGCGCACATTCGGCCGTGTTTTAGAGCGCAATCCGGAATTAGCCAAAGACGAAGCACTGAAAGGCTTGGCAAAAGTTGATTACAGTGCCGTTGGCTATACACCGACATGCCGCGGATTTTCTATAGGTGAATAAATTTTTAGATTTGTCGTTTTTAATGAGGACTTTTAATTTATGCCTAGCAAATTTTGGGCATAGTCCTTAGCCTTGAAAACATCTAAATCTTCGGTTTGTTCGCCAACACCAATATAATAAATCGGCAATTTTTGTTCTTGAGCTATGGCAACCACAATGCCCCCTTTTGCCGAACCATCAAGCTTGGTAACAATAAGGCCGTTAACGCCGACAATTTGACGAAATGTTTCCACCTGCGCCACAGCGTTTTGCCCCGTAGTGGCATCAATTGTCAGCAAAACGCTGTTCGGCGCATCCGGCCTAATTTTTTGCATAACTTTGATAATTTTTTTCAGCTCATCCATCAAACCGCTTTTGTTTTGCAGCCGTCCGGCGGTGTCTATAAACACAACATCATCACCGGCTTTAATAGCGGCATTTAAGCCGTCATAGCACAAACCGGCGCTATCACAACCGGCAGGTCCCTTAAAAACCCGAACGTCATTTTTGCCGGCCCACGCTTCAAGCTGCTCAACCGCGGCAGCTCTGAATGTATCTGCCGCAATCAGCGAAACCTGTTTGCCGCCGGCCTTCAGTTTGGCCGCCAGCTTTCCAATCGTTGTGGTTTTGCCGGCACCATTAACACCAATCATTAACACAACATAAGGCTTAACAGAGGCAGAAAAATCCAATGACTGCTCGCAAGGCTGCAAAATTTCTTCAATTTGCTGCTGCAGAAGTTGCCGAACATCTGTAGTATCAGAATTTTTTGCAATTTTTTGTTCCGATAAACGAGCAATAATATGCGCGGTTGCTGAAACGCCTAAATCAGCGCTTAAAAGCACTTCTTCTAGCTCTTCCAAGCTGGCGGCATCTATTTTTTTTTGGTTGAAAATATCTTTCAAACCGCTACTGATTTTAGCTGAAGATTTTTTTAAGCCAAACCCTAATTTTTCTAAAAATGACATTATTCCTCACTTAATTTTCTCAAAATTTCGGCACGTTTTCGCCGTTCTTGCATAGGTATTTGCTGCCATGTTGCCGCCGGAGTTCCCGTGCGCTCGGAATATGGAAAGACATGAAGCTTATTTAATCCGGCATCTTTAACCAAAGCACAGCTGTTTTGAAACGCCTTTTCTGTTTCCGTTGGAAAACCGCAGATAAAATCAGCACCAAAACGCGCATCAGAGCGTATAGAGCGAATTTTTTGACACAGCTCAATCACTTTTTCGCGCTTATGCCGTCTGCCCATTTTGCGCAAAACTTCATTATCGCCCGATTGAATGGAAAAATGAAAATAATTGCCGATATTATGATATTGCTCTAAAAGTTTTATAAACCGATCATCTATCGCCGCCGGATCCAACGAACCAAAGTTAAGCACCGGTAACTCTGGAATTTGCTGCAAAATATGTTCAACCAAGTCGGTAAATGATGGCTGATATGAGCAAATATCAACACCTGTAAGGCAAATTTCCGTAAATCCCGACTTCAGAAAACAACCAATTTGTTTTATCACCAATTCTTCCGGAACCGAGCGGTTATGCCCGCGCGCATAAGGCACAATACAATAGGTGCAGCGGTGATTACATCCTTGTTGAATTTGCACAAATGCTTTTTGCCGCCCTTCAAAACCGGTAATAATATAATCATCATATGTTTCATCGGTCATAATATCGCTCACTTGTTGTTTAGCGGCGCATAAATTTGCGGCATATTTTTCAATTTGCTTTTTTTCCGCATTTCCTAAAACAAGAGATACTTCAGGCATTTTTGCCAATTTTTGGGCGTTAATTTGTGCCGAGCAGCCGGTCACAATAATATCTGCCAACGGATTTTCGCGTTTTAATTTACGAATCGCCTGACGACATTGCCGTTCAGCTTCACCCGTCACGGCACATGTATTAACCACAATCAAATTTTCAAAATCTTTAAGTTTTTCTTTTATAACTTCAGATTCATAAGCATTAATGCGGCAACCGAATGTGACAACTTTAACCATATCTTTTTCACCTGCGCCAAATATAGGCAAAAAAAACTTTTATTGCAACATTTTTCTTCAGTTGTTTTGCGTTTACATTCTGAAGCATAAAACACAAAACTGCCCTGCCAAACCATTCATTTCAAATGAGTATTTTTATTTTTTTTAATTAAAAAAGTTATTGATTTGTGTAATAATGTTTTGTTCAAAATAAGACGGGTCTGCTACCCAATCTTGCGGATTGGAAATTTTATAATAACCGCGTGCCATACCGTCATTAATGCGCACCAAAACAATAGATAGAGGTTCGGTTAAGTTATATTCAATCTGAAAATTATATTCTCCGGGGTCAGCATAATTAATCTCAAAATAGCTGTATTGTCCGCTGTAGTTTTGTTCATAGATATTATAAATTAGCCCCATGGCTGCGGCACAAGAATGACACGAGCCGTTATTGTAAAAAACATAAATAATCGACTTATTCCAATTTTCTTCATCTTCTTCCAAATATTGCTGAATATACGGGTTGTTGCCGGAAATGTCGTTATATTGCGCTTTTGCTGCGCTCAAAAATGCCGTAGCGCCTATAATGGCATATATAAAACTTTTAATGAGCATAACTTTTTCTCCCTCTTAAAAATCAGAGCGGAGAGCAGGCCTCTTCTAACCACTGCTTTTCTTCTTCTGTCATATATTGTTGCAATGACGTATAAACACATGCGTGATATTTGTTCAGCCAATTTTGCTCATCCGCACTAAGCATATATTTATCTATCAGCCTTTTATCAATAGGCACTTTGGTTAGGTAAATAAAATGCAAACGTCCGTCTTTTTGCGATTGGGTATAATACAAATTTTCAATGCGGATTCCATATTTGTTTTCCAAATAAAACCCCGGCTCAATTGAGGTGACCATATTTTCGGTAAAACATTTTTGGCAGCGTGATGAAATGCTGACCGGACCTTCATGCACATTGCCGAAGCAAGCCACACCATGACCGGTGCCATGTTTATAGTCCATATTTTTTTGCCGAAGCGGCTGTCTGGCAATGTCATCAAGTTCGGCACCGGTTGTATCGGCGCTGAAGACGGTGTTTGCCAAAGCAATATGGGCTTTTAAAACCATGGTAAAATGTTCAATTTGCTGTTTCTGAGGTTTTCCTAAAATAATGGTGCGCGTAACATCGGTGGTGCCGTCTAAATATTGCCCGCCGCTATCCAGCAGCAATAATTGATTTTCTTCCAATGCGCAATTAGTTTGCTTGTTCGGCTGATAGTGGACAACAGCGCCGTTGCTTCCGGCACCGGCAATGGTTGCAAAACTTTCGCTGAAAAATAAATTTTGCTCAATTCGAAATTCGTGCAATTTTTGCACCACGTCTAATTCTGTTTTATTTTGCTTGTTTTTTTCTAACCAAAATAACAGTTTGCTTAGCGCCGCGCCGTCACGAATATGGCTCTCTATCATACCGTTAAGCTCGGTTTTGTTTTTAATTGCTTTGAGGTTTTGGCATATATCAGACACATTTTGCATTTGCGGAAATACTAATTTCTGAGGGGTTGTTGCGGCATCATAAATAATTTTTTCAGCGCCGTTTTTTTGCAAAAAGCTGATTAAATTTTGCATATTTTCATGCGGTAAATCAGTTTGCAGATTATCGGCAAAAAGTGTGAAATTTCCATCATTATCAATTAAAGCATAAGCTCGCACAATCGGTGTATATGGCAAATCTTGGGCATAAATATTGAATAACCAAGAAACACTGCTGGCAGAAGTTAACAGCAAATAATCGGCATTTTGTTGCTGCAATTGCTGCTTTATCAGCCGCATTTTATCAACAGCGCTTTGACCGGCATAAGCAATATCACGCCGCAAAATTTTAATGGGTTTCTGACTGTCAATTTGTAATAAATCACCGCCGTCCGCAAAATGCAAATCAGAATATTGCGCTGCAACTTCCTTCATTTCTGCGGCACTTTGACACCAAGCATCATAGCCTATATTCGTCAGCTTATTTTGCCGCAAAATTTCTGCCGCATTTAACAATGTTGGATTTTGATGAATAATTGTAATCTGCGAAGCATCTGTTTCCATCAGAGCTTGCAGTTCATAGCGACCATCTACTAATAAAAAACATTTTTTTCGACTAATAATCAGTAAACCGTTAGAGCCGGAAAAGCCGCATAAATGTTTTATTTTATGCTCACTATCTAAAATCTCCTCTCCGATAAAACGGTTGCCGTGGCTCACAAGATATGCATCAAAATCATTTTGCTGCAAAAAAAGTTTGATGTCTTTAATGTGCATCTGTTTTCTCCAATATTGCCGTGCACCAATTATCCAGCTGATAAAGTTTTTTTAATTTTAAGCCATATTTTTCGTGTGCTGGTAATACCCAATCTGTTTGTTCTTCAATAAATCCGGAGATAATGGCATGACTGCCGTTTTTCAAGGCATCTGCCATTTGCGGAGCCATTTCAATCAGCGGGCGCGCTAATATATTGGCAAAAATGAGGTCATAAGGTGCATTTTTCTGCACAAGTTCTGCCGTATAGCCATCACTATATGCGGTATCAATTTGCTTTGATACGTCATTATCTGCCGCATTTTGCGCGGCAACCGCAACAGCTTCATCATCAATATCAACAGCAACAATTTTTGCTTGCGGCCAAAGTTTTGCGCCGGCAATAGCTAATATGCCAGAGCCAGTTCCAACATCTAAAATTTTTTCCGCCTCATTATTTTGTTTAATTTCACTTAAAGCCTGCAAGCAGCCTTTTGTGGTTTGGTGTTCTGAACCGAAAGCCGTTGCCGCATATACTTTTATGCCGATTTTTCCATTAGTATCAATATTTTTTTCATGAACACCATAAATTAAAAAATCGGCTACTTCAACAGGTGCAAATTGAATAACATTTTCCGTTAGCCAATTATCTCTATGAACTGTTTCAATTTGATACGGCGGCAAATTGATATTGTTTGCAGCAGCGGCAGCATTCAGTGTGCTTTCATCAAAATCTTGCCGCATATAGCCGATAAGCTGTTCTAAATTGTCTTCCGTGTAGTCAATAGACACCACTTCAAAAAAATCTTCGGCAAATTCAGCCAAATTATTTTCAATATTTTCACAAGGATAAAATTTTACTATTTTGCAAGTTCCGGAATTTAAATTCATTTTTTCTTACTTTCGTTATAACTTTATTTACCAAATTGATTTATTTTTTAATTGTATATACATTAAAACAATTAAAAAGAGCTTACAATGAAAAAAATATTTTTGCTGGCAATATCTTTACCTTTTATTATGTGCGGCGGTTTTGCCGAAACGGTCGACGGCTTTGGCGACAGAGTGATTGATACGGCAAATTCGTTAACATCTCCGGACCATGAAAATTATTGGCTGAATAATATCCGCACGTTTAAAACATACCCGATTTCATATTATCAAAAGCGCTCAAATCCGACACCGCTTAATGTAGAAAATAATGTGCAACATACGAAAGAATATCCGCATAATGTGGCAATATCGGCTAATGTGGAGCAAGTTATGCTGAGTGATGAAATTTATACTGTTAGCACTGCGGATTTAGGCGAACACTATGAAATTAGTGCAGATGGAAAAATTTATAATTCTACTGATGAAATTGTGTTGGAAAAAGGGCAGGTTATTACTCCGCTCGGAGAAGTAAAAATTAACGGGCAATATTATTTGCTGTTTGAGCCTGAGCGTGATGGTAGAATGTTGCTTGCCGATGAACACGGGCAGATTTTGCACAATATCGGTCGCTATTATCGCGGCGAATTTTTGCTTTCTAAGGATAAAGCATCGGTTTTGCCTAAAGATTTAGGTATTGTAAAAAATAGCAACACCAAGCAATCTGTTTCCGATTTTGCAATGCAGTTTGAAATTAAATATGCTGGTTTGCAAGATGGACTAATGCGTTTTACTTATGTGGATTATAGCAACGGACGTAACGAAACTCAGCTGACGTTTTCTAAGGAACAACAGTTTTTAGATATCAACGGCAAGCATATTCAAGTTATTAATGCTACAGAAGACAATATTCAATATATAATTCGAAATTGAATTTATTGTGGTTAGTCAGTTTTTTCCGTATTCTGTTGTAAGGTTGCGGCAGAATTTTCATTAAGCTTAAATGCAGCCAGTTCATCGGCTGTCAGCTCAATCTTTTTGCCATCAAGCAAAACGTAACCGCTGATTGGCACACCTGTATCATATAAAATTTCTACTGTTTGCTCGCTTTCTTCATTATACACTTTTTGTGTCCCGTGTAATATTCCTTTTTCATAGTTCATTTCATTATGGACTGAGCCTTCAGGATAATATTGATATAGAGTCCCTTCCAGTAAGCCATCAGCAAAAGTTCCCTGATATAACAAATTTCCGCTGTCGTCATAAAATTTTCCTGCACCATTGGGTAAACCGTTTTTACTATATACCTCCATTCGTAAATTGCCGTTTTGATAATATGTACGATATAAACCGTTAATTGGTTTTTCGTTAATATTATAAACAACACCGTTAATAACTCCGGTATTATTTTCATTATAAATTTCCGAACGCTCCGATTCGCCGCATGAAGCAAGCAAAATCGCCGATAAAGCAAAAACATAGCCAATTTTCATTAAATTCTCCCTAAAAACATATTTTATGCTACGGAAAATCGCGTATATTGTCAAAAGAAGAATTAAAATGGCGCACAATTTATAAAAAAAAGGCTTAAAAATCGCTTATTTTCAGAAATTTATGTTTTTTTTGTTTGACAATTGTAAAAATATTGGATTAGATAATCGGCGAGAAATGTATTCTCAAATTGAAATAACCTATATTAAGGACAATAAAAATGAATAAAAGTGAATTGATTGACAGCATTGCGCAAAATTCGGGTTTAACTAAAACAGATTCTGCTAAAGCATTAGATGCTTTCATTACATCTGTTTCAAGCGCATTAAAATCCGGTAATGACATTCGTTTGGTTGGTTTCGGTACATTCTCTACATCTAAGAGAGCTGCTACAACTGCCATCAATCCGCGCACACGTCAAACCGTTAAGGTTCCGGCACGCAATGTTGCAAAATTTAAAGCTGGTAAAGCTTTACAAGACGTTGTTAACAGCAAAAAATAATAAGCAAGCTTTTAACATTTTTAATAAAAAGGTTTTTTCTTGGTGCGCCAAAATGGCGTATTACGAAAAAACCTTTTTTCTAATAACATATTTCAAATAACATATAATTTCATATTTCAAAACATAATCAAAATTTATATTGGAAAAGATTTTAAAATTGTTTTATAAGGAAATGGCATAATGAAAACAAAAATTTTGAGCGCATTTATTTTAGCGATTTTTTTAATTTTCGGAGAAAAAACAATGGCAAATGATATATTAAACAACAAACAGCAAGTTATTGCCGAAGTCGCATCGTATGCTGCACGAGGTAATCAAGCAGGCTTGAAAGAAAGCTTAATCAAAGGTTTAGACGCCGGTATAACTATTAACGAATTCAAGGAAATTTTAATTCAAGCTTATGCATATTGCGGTTTTCCGCGCAGTTTAAATGCGTTAAACACTCTAATGGAAACAGTTAACGAAAGAGGTAATCGTGATACACAAGGCAATGAACCAAGTGCAAAACCTACAGGCAGTGCAGTTGTTTATGGTGGCGAAAATCAAACAAAATTGGTGGGTGCGAAAGTTAAAGGTCCGCTGTTTGATTTTGCTCCTACGATTGATGAATATTTAAAAAGCCATTTATTCGGTGATATTTTTTCTCGCGACAATGTTGACTGGCAAACCAGAGAGTTGGCTACAATTGCAATGTTAGCCTCGCTTAATGGGGTGGAAGGTCAACTTAATGCGCATATAAATATCGGTAAACATAATGGTTTAACTGACGAGCAAGTAGCGGAAATCATAAATATTGCTTCACATACCGCGAATGACGATTTGATTTTTGGTTTTGGTAAAGAAAACACTGCTTATGCTCAATATTTCATTGGTAAAAGCTATTTGCAGCCGATTACCACAACAAACGGAGTGCCAATGTTTAATGTTACATTTGAACCTAAATGCCGTAATAACTGGCATATTCATCACGGCGGTGGGCAAATTTTGCTTGTAACTTCAGGACGCGGCTGGTATCAGGAATGGGGAAAAGAACCACGTGAACTGAAAGCTGGCGATGTTGTTAACATTCCGGCAGAAACAAAACATTGGCACGGTGCGGCCAAGGATAGTTGGTTTACACATATTGCCGTAGAAGTTCCGTCTGAAAATGGTTCAAATGAGTGGCTTGAACCTGTTAGCGATGATGAATATAATAAATTAAAATAAAAATATAGGCGCTTGAAACACAATAAGCCGGCAGGTATAATATCTGTCGGCTTATTGTGTTTATTATAAAAATCAGCGTATGAAATTTGTAAACACAATTTCTTCTTGTTTAGGCATTTCAATTCCTGCTTTTTTACCGGCTTCCTGACATTTCAAATGCCAAGCCATATTACGCGCTAAAATCCGCATATTTTGCATCCCTTCCAAATCTTGTTGCACTTCATCAGGGGTGTGGCCATGAACCATGTTCCAATAGCGACCGGAAATTATTGGCATTTCTGAAATTGTAAAATATTTATTCAGTTGGTCCAGCGTTGCCGTTGTACCGGAACGCCGAGCACTTGCCACGGCCGCACCAGGCTTATGCTTAAATATATCACCATGTCCTGACATAAAGGCTGCAAAAAATGCTCTATCTAAAAAAGAGCTGATTGCACCGCTTGCCGAGGCATAGTGTACAGGCGAACCGAAAATAAAGCCATCAAAATCTTTGGCTTTTTCAATAAACTCATTCACTTTATCATTAATAATACATTTCCCGATTTTAGAGCAAGCTCCGCAACCTTGACATCCTGAAATCGGTTGGTTGCCGATGTGATAAATTTCAGCTTTCACACCTTCATCATTTAGTGTTTTCGCTATCTCGGCCAAAGCCGTATAAGTGCAACCGTTTTTATGCGGACTTCCGTTAACAAGTAATACTCTCATAATTTTTTTTCTCCTCAATCTGCCGGTTTCCACTTAGTGAAACGCTGCTGTTGTTCTAAATTATCTGTAAAATAACGTTTGCCGCTGTTAAGCGTGGCAATTTTGGTCATATCTTCTGCTGAAAGTGAAAAGTCAAAAATATCAAAATTTTCTTTCATATGCTGCGGATTAGTGGTTTTCGGAAATACAGAATTTTTTTCTTCAATATGCCAGCGTAAAATAATTTGCGCCGGCGTTTTAGCATATTTGCGCGCCAATTCAACGAGCACCGGCTCATTGAGTAAATGAGCGTCGCCATGTCCCAACGGATACCAACTTTCAAGTACTGTGCCGAATTCAGCCATACGTTTTTTCAATTCTGTTTGCGGAAAATAAGGGTGACATTCCACTTGAATTGCTGCCGGTTTAATTGTTGCGTGCGCCAAAAAATCTTCCAGATTCTCTTTAAAATTACTGATTCCGATAGACTTGACCTTGCCTTGAGCAACAGCTTTTTCCATATCTTTCCATGCGCCGTTATAATCACCGACTTGTTGATGTAACAACAATAAGTCAATATAATCCGTTTGTAAACGTTTCAGCATTTTATCTATTGCCGGAAGCGTTTTACCCTCACCATATTCGGTTGGCCAAACTTTGGTTGTAATCCAAACATCTTCACGTTTTAAACCGCTTTGTTTCAAAGCCTCGCCCACGCCGCGTTCATTTTGATATGCGTGTGCTGTGTCAATATGGCGATAACCGAGCTTAAATGCTTCTAAACAAGCATCTATTGTTGCTTTGCCATCGGGTACTAAAAATACACCCAAACCGAATTGGGGCATTTTCAGCCCGTTATTGAGTGTTAAATATGTCTGCGTCATTTTTTTTATCCTTAAAAACCTAATTTTTTAAGCCAATTTGTGATTTCTGCTTTGGATTGTTCACGGTCATTTTGCGCCACATGTCCATAAATAGCCATTCCATCGAGCATTTTAGCGCCGGTTGCTGCTTTTATTTTGCTCGGAATTGATGATAATCCGCTTCCTTCGTGCGTTACAAACGGCGCAACAGTTTTACCGCTCCAGTCATTAGATTCTATAAAAGTATATAGCGCCATCGGCATATCAGCCCACCAATTTGGTGTACCGATAAAAACGACATCATAATTGGCAAAGTTTTCCACATCGTCGGCAATTCCCGGACGTGCATTTGCTTTCTTTTCAGAAAGAGCAACTTCTGTCAGAGGTTTGTATTCAACCGGATAAGTATCATTTTTAAGTTTTATTTCAAACAAATCGGCTCCGGTTTGTTCGGCTACCATTTTAGCAATAATTGCCGTATTGCCTTCCGTAATATTACCAACGCCATATTGCTCTCCTGTTTTAGAAAAATAAACCACCAACACTTTTTTATTACTCATATCCATCTCCTTTGCTTTTGCATTAAATCCCATAAAAATTGTTAAACTTATAAAAAATGCAGATAATATTTTGTTCATTTAAAATGCTCCTGTTTTGATGTGTGGCACATAAGGTGCTTCCAAAGCCTTAATTTCTTCATCAGATAATTTAATATCCAAAGCTTTAACAGCTTCTTCCAAGTGTTTAGGCGAAGTTGAACCGACAATCGGTGCGGTTACATAAGGTTTGGAAAGCATCCAAGCCAAAGCATTTTGCGCCATAGAGTTACCGTTCTTTTTAGACACTTCTTCCAAAGCATCAACAACTTTTTTATCTTGCTCCGGCGTTGTCCACACCATCGGTGAAACATCGTCAATTTTGGAACGTTCGGTTTGCACACCCCACGGACGTGCACATCTTCCACCTGCAAGCGGTGACCACGGCACAACGGCAATCTTGCGGTCTTGGCACAAAGGCATCATTTCGCGTTCTTCTTCACGATAAATCAAGTTATATTGATTTTGCATAGAAACAAACTTAGTCCAACCATGCTTTTCTGCTATATTATTCAAGCGTTCAAATTCCCACGCGAACATGGTAGAAGCACCGATATAGCGTGCTTTGCCTGCTTTAACCACATCGTGCAAGGCTTCCATGATTTCTTCCATCGGCGTATTATGGTCAAGACGATGAATTTGATACAAATCAACATAATCCAACCCCAAACGCTTTAAGCTGTGGTCAATTTCCGCCATAATGTTTTTACGGCTGGAACCGCCGCCATTCGGACGGCCTGGGCGCATATCAAAATGCACTTTGGTTGCAACAACGATTTCATCACGATTAAGTCCAAAATCTTTAATCAACCGACCGGTAATTTCTTCCGATGTTCCCATTTGATAAACATTTGCCGTATCAAAATAATTGATACCCAAGTCAACCGCTTTTTTGAAAATCGGTTTGGCATCATCATAATCTTTTGCCCACGGAAAAACTCCGTTTTCTTTGCCCGGCTTACCAAAACTCATACAACCCAAGCATATTCTTGAAACATCAACACCGGTGTTACCTAACTTTACATATTGCATTTTGCTTCTCCTTAAAATTTTAACCTTTGCAAATTAAATAACATCATATAATATAAAAGTCTAATTGAAAGATATAATAGCTGATAGAAAATTTTTATAAGAGTATAAAATGAATACCAAACAAATTGATGCCGTTTTGGAGCTGGCAAAGACTTTAAACTTTAATCGTGCGGCGGAAAAACTCTGTGTTTCGCAACCGACACTTTCGTATGAAATTAGAGAATTGGAAAACGAAGTCGGTTTTAAGATTTTTGACCGTTCCGGCAAAGGAGCAATTTTAACACCGGCAGGAAATCAATTTTGCCAAACACTTCATAACATTCGTGAACAACTAAAAAGCGCCGTTGAACAAGGGCAGAATTTTAGTGCCAAGTATTCCGATAATATCACAATCGCGCTTCCGGTTCGTTCCATGCTAAAATTTTTGCCGCAAGCAATAATGGATTTTGGCGCAAAATATCCCGAAGTATCAATTTCGCCGAAGTTTATAAATTTTTATAATATAGATGAGTTTTTGCATAACAATGCCGATATTTTGATTGCCATGGATTTTGAGGTTAAACATATCCCCGACATAAAAATTCATCCGCTTTATGAATGCGGTATTTCTCTTGTGATGCGCGATGATGATGAACTTTCCACTAAAAACATCATTCATCAGGAGGATTTATACGGACGCACGCTTATGGTCGGTGGTGGTTCTCCTCCGGCTTTGCAACGTGTGCAACAACGGTTGATTCATACGCAGAAAATAAGCTATTTTAACTCTGCCGACCACGATACAACCTTAATCAATGTGGCGGCAAAAAAAGGTGTTTGCTTGTCGCCGGATTTTTTTGATGAAGATACAAACGGTTTTAAGCGTATTCCGTTTGCTTGTCCGGAAAAGTTTAAAATTGTGCTTTGCACGCATGCTAATGATAAACGCGAGAGTTTGACTTATTTTATTCAACTTCTTCAGAAAACGGTATAAATTACAATATATCGGCACTAATATATCTACCTTGTCAGCCAAAATGTGCATGGTCCGTCATTAACTAGTGCCACCTTCATATCTGCGCCGAAAATGCCGGTTTGAACTGCAATTTGATATTGGCGCAGTTGTTCAACAAAATATTCATATAGAGGTTGAGCAATTTCCGGTTTTGCGGCTGTTTCAAAACCTGGACGATTGCCGCGGCTGACATCTGCTGCTAATGTAAATTGCGAAACTGCTAAAATTTCGCCGCCGACATCACATATTGATAAATTCATTTTATCATTTTCATCAGTGAAAATGCGTAAATTTGCCGTTTTTTTCGCTAAAAAATCGGCTTGTGCCTTTGTATCGTTAGGTTCAACCCCAATAAATAAAACATAGCCTTTTTTTATGGCGGAAATAAGTTTGCCGTCAACTGTTAGCGAGGCTTCTAAAACTTTTTGCACTAAAACTTTCATCTTATCCCTCATAAAACATATAAGCAAAAGTAATTGCCGCCACAATACCCACAAAGTCAGCAAACAAGGCGCAGGGCAGAGCAGAACGTGTTTTTGCAATTTTTACTGCTCCAAAATAAAGAGCTATAACATAAAATGTAGTTTCGGTAGAACCTTGAATAGTAGATGCTACAAAAGCCGGAAAACTATCGGCACCATATGTTTGCATGGTTTCAATCATCATAGCTCTAGCTCCGTTACCGGAAAGCGGCTTCATTAGTGCAGTTGGTAATGCCGGCAGAAAATCCGTGTTTATACCAATCCAAGATAAAACTTGCCCAATGCACCAAACCAAACCGTCTAAAATTCCGGAATAGCGCAGCACGGCAATTGCGGTTAGCATTGCTACTAAATAAGGAATAATTTTGACGGCAATCTCAAAACCTTCTTTGGCACCTGTAATAAATGTTTCATACAAATTCAAGCGTTTATAAGCACCGAATAACAAAAACAAAGTAATAAATCCCATAATCAGAGCATTGCCAACGGTCTCGGAATATGTTAAACGAGTTGCGGCATCTAATGAATAAAAATAAGTGCAGATTCCGCCGATAAAAACAACCAAGCCAAGTAAAAAAGCCAAAACCGTGCGGTTAAAAATATGCAGCTTTTGCGTGAACGCCACAGCCATAAAACCAGCCAAAGTTGAACAAGATGTTGCCAATAAAATTGGAACAAACACGGCACTTGGATTTGCCGAACCTTGTAAATGACGATACATTAAAATTGAAATCGGTAAAATAGTAATAGCCGAGGCATTGATAACAATAAACATAATTTGCGCATTTGAGGCCGTATTTTTATGAGGATTATGCTCTTGCAACTGTTCCATAGCTTTTAAGCCCATCGGTGTTGCCGCATTATCAAGTCCTAAAATATTTGCTGCCATATTCATAACAATGGAACCGATAGCAGGGCTGTTTTCCGGAACTTGCGGCATAATCACTTTAAATAGCGGTCGCAGAATACGAGCTAAAATTGCCGTTAAACCTGATTGTTCGGCAATTTTTAACAGACCAAGCCACAAGCAAAGCATGCCAGTTAAATTCAAAGCCAATTGAAAGGCACTGGTAGCCGCAGCAAACAGTTGGTTAGCAATTTCGGTCCATATTTGCACATTTTCCAACCACAAACTTTGCCACAAAGCTGAGGCAAAACCTAAAATAAAAAACGCACTCCATATAATATTAAGCATATTTTTTTTCTCCCTAAAACAAGTATGTTTAATTTTAATAAAATTGCAAGCAATGAAAAAATTTATTGACATTTAATTAAATTATATTGACAAAACTATACGCTTATGTTATATTGGGTCTGTTATATATGGAGGGATTATGTCGTATAAAACTAAACATGAAAGACTTTTACATTATGCCGCCGCGGCAATTTTAGGTTTTACATTGTCGTCTTGCAGCGGTAATAATGAAAATAATAATTCGGAACAAGAAGAAATTGAACAAGGATTACTGAGTGAAAAGAAAATCAAGACTGCTGATAAATATTCCACACCTGTAATATTGCAGTCTGTTGATATTCCGCTTTATAATTCCAAAGGACAACGTCTTAAAGATTGTTACATTCTGACCAAAGGCCAAGATACTTTGCTGTTTTCACAATTTGATTATGGAAAAACCTCTTTACAACATGCTTATATAAATGATAGCCCTAAAGGGGTATATATTATGACCGGTGAACATGGTGAAATTATTGATGAAACAGGGGGATTTATAGGTATTGTTATAGGTAAAGAAGGAAAGCCAGAAATAATTGCTCCTGAAAATATGCATAAATATATAGCTGAGTTTAGACCTGGTGATGAGGGAGATTCCAGAACTCCTCACCGTTTTAGAAGTATTGCTCCTAAAGATACGATTGATTTTTCAGCATCTAAAGAGTTACATGACAGTATTTGGGTTGACAGCACGACAAATACTTCATACACTAATACAAAATCAGATTCTTTGAAGCAAAAACATTATGCTGATAGTATATCAGTAAAAACTTATGAATGAACAGTACGTTTACGCTTTGAAATTCAAGTTCCAATCGGCATAATGCGATGCTTCATCAACCCAATTTTCACGCACTTTAACATATAAAAATAAATGAATGCGTTCTTCCAGCAATTCTTCTAGTTCCAAGCGCGCACTTTGCCCTATTTTTTTTATCATTGCACCGTCACGTCCTAAAATAATTGACTTCTGTCCCTCACGCTGCACATATATTGTCATTTCAGCCCGAATCGAGCCGTCATCTTTATGTTCCCAAAGTTCCGGTTCCACCGTTAAGGCATATGGTAATTCCTGCCGCAGATTTAAAAACAGCTTTTCACGCACAACTTCGGCCGCCAAAAGCCGTAGCGGCATATCTGACATTTGTTCCTCCGGATAATACCATGGGCTTTCTGGCAGATTATCAGCCAAATATTGATAAAATTCGGTCATGTGGTCGCCAGATTGCGCCGAAAACATAAATATGGCATCAAAGCAAAACAAATTTTCAAATTCTTCTTTAAGTTCTTGTAAACGCTCTTGAGGCACTAAATCTATTTTATTGAACGCCAAAACAGCGCAGGCTTCACGCTTAATCAGCTCGTCTATAATGGCTGAAGTTTCATCATTTAGCCCGCGATTGGCATCTACTACCAAAACGTTAATATCGGCATCACCGAATCCGCTCCAAGCCGATGCCACCATTGCGCGGTCTAAACGGCGTTTCGGCACAAAAATTCCAGGTGTATCTAAGAAGATAATTTGTGTATTGTCATAAATCCCGATCCCCTTAACTGTGGTACGTGTTGTTTGTGCTTTAGGCGAAACAATCGACACTTTAGAGCCGACAAAGTTATTGGTGATGGTCGATTTTCCGGCATTAGGCGCACCAATTAAAGCCACAAAGCCACATCTGGTTGGTTTCATTTTACTTCATTTGCTCCAAAAGTTTGGCGGCTGCATTTTGCTCCGCGTGTTTTTTATTTTTTCCGCTACCAACTGCAAAAAGCTCATCATTAAAAGCCACGCGAATTGTGAACACAGGTTCATGTTCGCTGCCGCTTTTATCAATCAGTTCATAAACCGGAGAAGGGTGCTTCAAGCTATGAAATTTTTCCTGCAGTTGGGTTTTAGCATCTTTTTGGTCACCAAAATCCATATCAATCATTCCGCGCCAGTTGCGCTCAACAAAAGCTATTGCCTGCTCAATATTCGAATCTATATAAATGGCACCGATAACCGCTTCGCAAACATCGCATAAAACATTAATGCCTTGCGCGGTTTCGGCTTCTTTGGTCATAATATATTCATCTAAGTGGAGCTGTTTAGCAATTTTTGCCGCCATTTCCGCACAAACTAATTTAACATGGCGCTGCGCTAAAGTGCCTTCTCTGTCATTAGGGAACATATTATAGAGTAAATGCGCCATAGTCATTCCCAGCACTCGGTCACCCAAAAACTCTAATCGTTCATAATTGCGATGCTCATCACCGGTTACACTGCTGTGCGTTAATGCTTGCTGCAGCAATTTCGGATTATTAAAACGATATTGCAGAATTTTTTCTAATTTTTCTATCAATTATTCTATTCCTTTAAAAAATCGTTTCCACCGAATAGCATTAAACCAAGTCCACGGTTTAATAAGCGAACCTTTGTCACTGTGCGAAAAGAAAATAAAGCGTGCTTTGCCGACTAAATTTTCTTTAGGCACAAAACCAACGCTTAAACGGCTGTCATCGGAACGGTCACGATTATCACCCATCATAAAAAACATATCTTCAGGCACCGTAAATTCTTCGGTATTATCAACAATACGTTCTTCATCAGACATTTCAATAATGCGATGAATTTTTCCTTCCGGTAAAGTTTCATCATATTGATGATAAAACTCCGGAATGGCAACATATTCATCTATTATATAACGCTCTTTTTCATTGCGTTCAACCTGTTCACCATTAATATATAGGTGTCCATCTTTTACCTGAATTTTATCTCCGGGTAAACCAATAATCCGTTTAATAAAGTCAGTGTGCGGATTTTTGGGAAATTTAAATACAGCAATATCTCCGCGTTGTGGCTCAGAATAAAAAATTCTGCCTTTGAATAACGGTAATCCGGCCGGAAAAGAATAGCGTGAATAGCCGTAGGTATATTTGCTGACAAACAAATAATCACCAACCTGCAATGTCGGATACATTGAACCTGACGGAATGCGGAACGGTTCCAACCAAAAACTACGGATAATCAGGGCAATAAACACAGCCAAAACAATTGTAATAATATTTTCTTTAAGCGAACTGCCTCTTTTTTCTTCAGACACTTTTCTATCCTTTATTTAATTATAATTCATCATTATCATCAAAAATTTCATCATCGCCGGAAGTTTCTTCAAGCAATAAATCATCATCATAATCATCTACCGGATGCGGCAAAATAATTTGCGGACGACGTTGCATGGCGGTAATAATATATTGACCGCTGACTTTATATAAATCTTTTAAGTGGTCATTATACATATGGTCACCATCTTCAATCATGGCAAAATCTATTTCTACATGGCGTTGTTGATTAAGTCTGCGAGCCAAGCGCGTCACTTCATTAGGATTCACAATTTCATCTTTGCCGCCTTGAATAATTAAGCCGGAAGCAGGGCATGGAGCTAAAAATGAAAAATCTTTTTCATTAGCCGGTGGAGATACTGCAATAAAATTATTGATATCCGGTCGCCGCATTAAAAGCTGCAAGCCAATCCAAGCACCGAACGAATAACCGGCAATCCAACAACGTTTTGCGTCCGGATTCATATTTTGCAACCAATCCAAAGCCACCGTGGCATCAGAAAGTTCGCCCAATCCGTCACTGAATGTTCCCTGTGAACGACCGACTCCCCGAAAGTTAAAACGCAAAACCGAAAATCCAAGGTCTTTAAAACAACTGTATAGGCTATATACAACTTTGTTGCTCATTGTACCGCCAAAATTAGGGTCCGGATGCAAAATCAGTGCTACAGGAGCATTAGGACGTTCACTTTTATGATATCTACCTTCAATTCTTCCGGCATGGCCGTTAAATAAAACTTCTGCCATATTTTTTTCCTTCATTATATTTATCTTAACATATTTTTTCTTATATTATATGCAGAAAAAACATTAACTTTTAGGAATATAGCATAAAATGAATGAAAATTACAAGACAATTTTACAAGACATTCAGGCAATTATTGACCGTGACCCTGCAACTAACAGTAAATTAGAAGCAATTTTATGTTCTTCAGGCTTGCATGCAATTATAATTTATCGCGGTGCTCATTGGCTTTGGCGCAAAAATTGGCATTTAATGGCGCGCATTATTTCACAAATGGCACGCTTTTTTACCGGCATAGAAATACATCCAGCTGCAAAAATAGGTAAAGGATTTATGATTGATCACGGTATGGGAGTTGTTATTGGGGAAACAGCCGAAATCGGTGATAATGTTACCATGTATCATGATGTAACGCTTGGCGGGCGCAAACTTTATGATGCACATGGTAAAAAATTAGCCAAGCGGCATCCGACAGTCGGCAATAATGTTACTATCGGTTGCGGTGCGCAAATCTTAGGCCCTATTACCATCGGTAATAATGTTAAAATAGGTTCTAATGCCATTGTTATTGAAAATATACCGAACAACAGCACTGTTGTTAATCAACCGGCTTATATTGTTAAGAAATCAACTGCAACAGAAGAAATTTTTTGTGCCTATGGCATAGAAACCGCCCAATGTTTGCACACAACAAAGCAACGCAGAAAAAAAGAACAAAATAATATATGACATTTTTATTTTTTTGTGCTACACTAACCTTTGAGAATGAGTGAAAAATGATGAATGTACGTTTTTTTGCAATGACTGTTGCAACTTTTTTAATTTATGCGCCAATTGGCGCTGCCGATGGTTTGCCGGCAAATCCTTGGGCAAATAAAACATCATCTGCTTCGCAGAATGTTCAACCTATGCCAATAAATGTTAATAATCAAACAGCCGATTTTGAATATTCTGCATCAGTACCTGTGCAAAATGTACAACGCCGTAATGCCGGTGGTGTCGGTAAAATCAGCGCTCCCAGACAGTCTAGAAAAATAACGACAACACTGCAGGATAATGACCAAACATCCTCATTTACTAACTTATTTAGTGATGAAAATGAAGAAAATAAAACTCCGGCAGTCGAAACAAATTCAAGTTCGGTTGAAATTCCGGATATGAATATAAATTTTGACTCGGAATATAACAAAATTAAAAGAAAAGGGTTGAATAAGTGGAACAATGCAACTGCGCCAATTAAAAAATATTATGAACAATGGAAAAAAGCCTTGCAAGAAACAAGTGAAATGAATTTGAAAGATTTAATGCAATAATGAAAGGAAAAAAATGCGTTTAATTTTATGTTTAATAATATCAATGTTTTCGACTCTTGCAATTGCCGGAGAAATTGAGGCACTGCCTGAAGATTTCAGCTTAAATAATAAAATGAGTATAGATGGTGCGGAAATTGCTATGGCTGTTAATGCGCAAAAAGATGTTAATCAGAATATTGTCTACATGATGAATAATTATTCCTTGGAAGAAATGGCACAATATGCAGTTCGTTTAAATAAATCAGACCGCCAAACCGCTGCAGCGGAAGATAGGCCATTACCTGAAAAATTGAATCGTGAAATTTTGAGTAGCAAGGAAAACATTGCAGAATATCTGCGCTCACGCTATAATTTAACGAGCCAAAAATAGTAATGTCTGAAAACAAATTTAAAATAGAAAGTCCGTTTCAGCCTTCCGGCGACCAACCGCAGGCTATTAAGGAGTTGTGCGAGGGTGTTGCGCGCGGTGAAAAAAATCAGGTGTTGCTGGGTGTGACAGGTTCAGGTAAAACTTTTACCATGGCAAAAATTATTGAAAAATGTCAGCGCCCGGCTTTGATTATGGAACCGAATAAAATTTTGGCAGCCCAACTTTATGCGGAAATGAAAGAGTTTTTTCCGCACAATAATGTGGAATATTTTGTTTCATATTATGACTATTATCAGCCGGAAGCCTATATTCCGAAAACAGATACTTATATTGAAAAAGATTCGGCGATTAACGAGCAAATTGACCGTATGCGCCATGGCGCTACACGTAATGTTTTAGAAGAACGCGATGTTATTATTGTGGCATCGGTATCTTGCATTTACGGTTTAGGCAGTATGGAATCATATTCATCAATGGTTTTTCAGCTTAAAGTTGGTGACGAAGTTGATATGCACGAAATTAACCGGCAATTAAGCAACCTGCTATATGAACGCTGTACCATCAATTTTGTGCGTTCCACATTTAGGGTAAATGGTGATACTCTCGATATTTTTCCGGCACACTATGAAGACAGAGCTTGGCGCGTTTCGTTCTTTGGCGATGAAATAGAAGAAATATATGAATTTGACGTGCTTACAGGCAAAAAAACGCGCCAACTGGAAGAAATTACCATATATCCGGCTAATCACTACGTTACACCGCGTCCGGCACTTTCGCAAGCCATGACACATATTAAAGAAGATTTGGATATTCGCTTAAAAGAATTTAAGGCTGAAAATAAACTGCTTGAAGCTCAGCGCTTGGAACAGCGAACACGTTTTGATTTAGAAATGATGGATACCACGGGGCATTGCAAGGGAATTGAAAATTATTCGCGCTATTTAACCGGCAGAGCTCCGGGAGAACCGCCGCCGACTCTGTTTGAATATTTTCCAAAAAATGCTTTACTGTTTATAGATGAAAGCCATATCGCCGTGCCGCAAATCGGTGCGATGTATCGCGGTGACCGCAACCGTAAATCAACGCTTTCTGAATATGGATTTCGCTTACCGTCTTGCTTGGATAATCGTCCTCTGAAATTTGAAGAATGGGATAAAATGCGTCCGCAAACCATTTTTGTTTCTGCTACTCCGGGAGATTGGGAGTTAGAGCAAAGCAAAGGCGTGTTTTCAGAACAAGTTATTCGTCCGACCGGTTTAACAGACCCTATGTGTATTGTGCGTCCGGTAGAAAATCAAATTGATAATTTAATGGAAGAATGCCGCAAAACCGCCGCTAAAGGCGAACGCGTCTTGGTAACGACCTTAACTAAAAAAATGGCGGAAAATTTAACCGAATATTTGAGTGATAATGGTGTAAAAGTGCGCTATATGCACTCGGATATTGAAACTTTGGAGCGTATTGAAATTATCCGTGATTTACGCTTAGGCAAATTTGATGTTTTGGTCGGAATTAACTTGCTGCGCGAAGGTTTGGATATTCCGGAATGTTCATTAGTGGCAATTTTAGATGCCGATAAAGAAGGATTTTTGCGTTCTACTCGCTCTCTGATACAAACAATAGGCCGTGCTGCACGCAATGCTGAGGGCAGGGTAATTCTTTATGCCGATAAAATGACAGATTCCATTAAAATTGCGTTAGATGAAACCAATCGCCGCCGGCAGAAACAAACTCAGTATAATATTGCAAACGGAATTACACCGCAGACCATTAAAAAGAGCATTTCCAGCACCTTAAAGGAAATGACGGAAACAGATTTTGTTAAAGATGATACTCAAGATATTGAAAAAATTAAAAATGTTGATAAGAAAATTAAAGAACTGACGAAACTGATGAAAGAGTCTGCACAAAATTTGGAATTTGAACAAGCAATGGTGTATCGTGACCAACTGAAAGAGCTGGAAGCTTTAGCGCTCAAAAATCTATAAAATTGATGGATTACTGATATTTAACGGTATACAATACCAATTAAAATAATCAAATTATATTATCAAATTTTTAATCAGGCACATGCAAAAATAAATATGTTATGCACTTGATTTTTTATAAGAGGATAAACATGAAAAAACTTTTAATTTGTATAGGATTGGCATTAACGCTGTCTGCATGCGGCAGTGACCATATTATTCGTTTTAATTTGGACCAACAGCCAGATGTAAAAACAGCGCCGTCATATAAGGGCAGAAGCCATTTTTTCTTTTGGGGAATGTTTCAGAAAAAAGATTATAATTTGGTGAACGTATGTCATCCTAACGGTATTAGTGCCGTAGAAACGAACTGGACCTTTTACGACTCGTTGATGGGAGGTTTAACCATGGGAATTTATGCACCGGAAAGTTATGCGGTTTATTGCAATTAATTCTTAAATTTTTAAGAGTATAACAATTTTTATTGTTATGCTCTTTTTTTATCTTTATTCGGTTCAGAATTTATTGATTTATTTTTTAATACCTTTAAATCAGAGCGAAATTCAATAAGAAGGACGGTCTGCCAAAACAAAAATATAATCGTAACAATGTCATCACACATACGATTTTCTATAATATCGATAAGTGCAAAAATATAGCCTTGTTCGGTGGTTACAAAAAGCATTGCAGTTTCCCACGCAAGCATAGAAAACCGCTTATTTATAATTGGAATTAAGTTATTATTTTCGTCATAAACGATATTATGAATGCGTTTTATTTTGTATGAAAAATATTTTATTACAAATACAAAAACACAAATATATATTTGTAAAAGAACATTATACCAAATCCATTTTTTTTCGCATATATTGTGTGGTATGTCTGAAAAATCATAATCATACTTAACCATATTAGGGATAGAATCCCAATATATATAATATATTACAACTTCTATTATGAGAACAGAAAAAGTTAAAATTATGGATAAAACAGTTCTGAATTTAATTCCCTGCAGTGTTGTTCCTAATATAAAAAGTTTTATGAATTGTATAAATGACGACATATGTTTTCCTATATAATAAAATATTAGATCATACTATTTCAGAAAAAATTAAAAAACAAGGGTGCAATTAATTTATAACAGCATAAATTATCAATAAACATATCCTCCCTTGGAAATATATAAACCACCAATATATATGTTAAAAACATATAAGGAATTTATAAATGATGGTTAATGATAAGATGCAGCAAGGGTATGAATATACATACAGTGAACCTCAGGGAAAAGGTTTTGCTGCCGATTTTAAGCCGGAATTAACACCAAAACAAATGCTTGAACTTGGTGTTTTTGAGGGGCATTATATAACCGATTGCCAAAAAGAATTTCCGCCCGATTGGTTTGAAAATGCCAAAATATCTTCGCTAAGTCCGGATATTGGGTTAAATTATTTTAAAGTTAAATCGCGAATGACATTGCCGCAATGGCAAAAACGCGGCTGGATTATAGAACCTGACCCACGTGGATGGTTTCAATGGTATTGCCGATATTATATGGGGAGGCGACTTGATATTGTTGATAATATACAAATTAAGCGTTGGCGGGCTTTTAAAAGGCATTTGGCGCAAGTGAAACATAATTGTTTTGCTTATGACTTAGATTGTAGAATTAAACAACGGCAAGCATTGCTGCAATGGGCTTATAATCCATTTTTTTAAATATATAAAAAAAGCCTGTTTCAATAGAAACAAGCTTCAATGGCTAAATATAATAGAGCTTATTTTTTAGATGCACTATTCATAGCCATAGGTTGATTGCTGTTTGCTGGAAGCATTTGAATTTCTTCAGCTTCCAATGTAACCGGCTGACCATCTTCATTGTCTACAGTGGCGGCAATCCAAACTACGGCATCAGGGGCAATTGCACCGTTTAACAAATCATCGTCAATTTCCACATTGATTTTGCCGCTGTCGTCTTGGAATACATACATTTCATCGCCTAAATTTTGAACTAAGTAACCTTGAATATAAACAACTGCATCATCGGCCATATTTTGAACATCAGAAACTTTGCTGACTGTGGCATTTTTAGCATCATGATTGGCAGCATTAGCAGAAAAACTGAAAATTGCCGCACAAACAACAGCTAAACTGGTTAAAAAAACAGATTTCATTTTATTTCTCCTTATGATTAACATTGAACCACGTCATATATATCTATAGATTTTTTTGTTTCAACCTGATATGTTAGAAATAGAAATAAAATGTGATGAAAAAGATAAAAAAAACTATTCTTTTTTTCTAGTTATCAATTAATATGATGAGCAGTTTAAAACAGGAGGTTATTATGGATAATAATATAGATGAAAAACAAGAAATGGATTATATTGATGGTTTAGTTCAAAAAGTTAGCGTTGCACAGCAAAAATTTGCAACATATTCGCAGGAACAAGTTGATGAAATTTTCAGGCGTGTTGCCTTAAAAGCAAGCTCGCTGCGCATTGATTTAGCAAAAATGGCGGTGGCGGAAACCGGTATGGGTATTGCTGAAGATAAGGTAATTAAGAATCACTTTGCATCAGAATATATTTATAACAAGTATAAAAATGTTAAAACTTGCGGTGTGGTAGAAGAAGACAAAGAAAATGGTCTTATTAAGTTTGCCGAACCGGTGGGGGTAATTGCCGGAGTTATTCCGACAACAAATCCTACTTCTACCGTTATTTTTAAGACATTAATAACATTAAAAACGCGTAATGGTATTATATTTTCACCGCATCCGCGCGCTAAAAAATGCACGATTGAAACGGCTCGAATTTTGTTGGAAGAAGCCGTAAAAGCTGGTGCGCCGGAAGATATTATTGCGTGGATTGACGAACCTTCATTGCTTAAAACGCAATATTTAATGCAAAAATCTAACTTAATTTTAGCTACCGGCGGTCCGGGCATGGTTAAGTCGGCTTATTCTTCGGGAACTCCGGCACTTGGTGTTGGTCCTGGCAATACTCCGGCTGTTATTGATGAATCGGCTGATATTAAAATGGCGGTTAGTTCGGTTTTAATGTCTAAAACGTTTGATAATGGTATGATTTGTGCTTCAGAGCAATCAGTTGTGGTGGTAGATGAGGTTTATGATGCCGTTAAGACCGAATTTTTAGCCCGCGGAGCTTATATTTTGAATGCAAATGAACGGGCAAAAGTTGCCGCAACAATAATTCAAGATGGCAAGCTCAATGCCGCTATTGTAGGTCAACCGGCGGCAAAAATTGCTGAAATGGCTGGTGTTAAAGTTGATGAGCATGTTAAAGTTTTAATTGCTGAAGTTGAAAAAATCGGCACTGAAGAACCGTTTTCATATGAAAAACTTTCACCTTGCTTGGCAATGTATCGGGCTAAAGATTTTAACGATGCAATGGAAAAAGCCAAGCAGTTGGTTTTGTTCGCCGGTGCCGGTCATACGTCGGTGTTATATACCAATCCGCGAAATGATGAACGGATTAAACTGTATGGCGATATTATGCCGACAGCGCGTGTGATGATAAATTGTCCATCATCGCAAGGGGCAATCGGTGATATTTATAACTTTAGATTGGAACCGTCTTTAACTTTAGGTTGCGGTTCTTGGGGCGGTAATTCGGTTAGCGAAAATGTGGGAGTAAAACATCTGATGAATATTAAATCTGTGGCAAAACGTGAAGAAAATATGTTGTGGTTCAAAGTTCCGCCGAAAATTTATTTTAAGCCTGGCTGTTTAGGCTTTGCTTTGAAAGAATTGCAAGGTAAGAAAAAAGCCTTTATTGTGACGGATAAACCGTTGTTTGATTTAGGATATACCAAAAAAATTACGGATATTTTAGAGCCGCTGGGTATTCAATATAAAATTTTCAGCGATGTTAAGCCAGACCCTGATTTGACGACAATTAACAAAGCGCGTGAAATGGTTAACAGCTTTGAACCTGATGTTTTAATTGCCTTAGGCGGCGGTTCGCCAATTGATGCAACTAAAATTTTGTGGATTATGTATGAACATCCTGAACTTAAGTTCGAAGATTTGGCGCGTCGCTTTATGGATATCAGAAAACGTATTTTTGAATTTCCGGCAATGGGTGCAAAAGCTGAAATGGTGGCTATTCCGACAACATCGGGTACCGGTTCGGAAGTTACGCCGTTTGCCATTATTACTGACGACTCTACCGGTGTAAAATATGCAATTGCAGACTATACATTAACTCCGTCTATGGCAATTGTTGATACCGATTTAGTGCTGACCATGCCGCGCGGATTATGCGCTGCATCAGGTATTGACGTTATGACGCACGCTTTGGAATCATATGTTTCGTGCATGGCAACAGACTATACGCGCGGTTTATCAATAGAAGCCGGAAAGCTGATTTATGAGAACTTGGTAAAATCGTATGAAACGGCAGATTTCAATGCGCGTGAAAAAGTGCATCATGCAGCCACAATTGCCGGTATGGCATTTGCTAATGCCTTTTTGGGCGTATGCCATTCTATGGCGCATAAATTAGGCGCGGCGTTCCATGTTCCGCACGGAATTGCAAATGCATTGCTTATTAATCAGGTAATTCGCTATAATTCTAATGATTGTCCGGCAAAGCAAGCGGCCTTTCCGCAATATCGTTTTCCGAACACCAAAGCGGCATATGCATCGTTTGCTCGCGGCATTGGCTTAAGCGGTAAGACTGATGATGAGGCTGTGAACAACTTAATTAAGGCATTGGAAGATATGAAGAAAAAGCTCAACATTCCGGCATCTATTCGCGAATGGGGGATTGATGAAAAATCGTGGGAAGAAGCAATGCAAAAGCTTCCGGAATTAGCTTTTGATGATCAATGCACGGCGGCAAATCCGCGTTATCCGCTGTTTAAGGAAATTGAACAAATGTATCGTTATGCTTATGACGGTGTAACAGATTTCAAGCTCTAAGTGATATAAACGCCGCTATAAAAAATGCCCGATATTAATTTATCGGGTGTTTTTTTGTAAAATATTTTGCATTTGTGCCACAATTTGCTCAAACATTGCCACAGTCAGCACATTTGTATTAATATTGTAGCGTGAAGTGTGGTATGAATCTAATAAAATAAGATTATGATTGTGAAGAATATGCTGAGCGCCGTGAGCAAATTTATATTGCGATTTTTTGTAGTTCAATGCTTGCAAAACCGCGCCGTGTGCCACCGAACCCAAACATAAAATGAGCTTTAAGCCGGTCATTGCGGCAATTTCTGCTTGCAAAAACGGCCGACATGAAGCAATTTCTTCTGCCACCACCTTGTTTTGCGGCGGCACACAACGCACCGAATTTGTCACCCGCACATTAATCAGCTGAAATCCGTCATCTTTGCGGCGTGCATAATTTCCGTTGGCAAATCCGAATTTTTGCAAAGCGGGGTAGAGAATATCGCCGGCATAATCGTTGGTAAACGGCCGGTTTGTCTGATTTGCTCCATTTAGCCCCGGTGCTAGCCCAACCACCAAAATTTCGGCATCTAAAGCACCGAAAGCTTCCACCGGCGCATTATGATAATGCGGAAATTTTTGCTTATTTTGCGCGCGAAAATCGGCCAATCGCGGGCATTTAGTGCAATTTGGGGCAGGGCAAAGCAACATCATCAACCTCTATTTTTTAATTCGCTCAACAATTTTTTCAACTTCTTTGCGGCCAATTGCATTAATTTCTTTGGTTTTCATTTTTTTAACTTTCGCTGCTTGCGTTGCCGCGCCAATAATATTTTCACAAATTTTTTCTTGCAGAATTGTGTTAACTATTTTATCAAAATGGAACACATTTTTACCAAAATCGAAAGCCATATATGTGTTTTCATCAATGCCGCGATTATGCTGCACCACCCCAAGCCCCATAAAATAATTAACCATTGCAGATGCGGTAATTGGCTTAGAAACCGACATTGCGCCCATTGTAAAAGCGGCGCAAAAATAATATTGCTGTGCTGCATCAAGTTTTTGAAATTCCGATAAAAAATTATCTTGATTAACAGAAATTTTCTGTAGCATATTGTTGGCAACATTATGTTTAATTTGCTGTTTAAGTGATGATGTTTGCACCTTTTCGGGTTGCGGCGGCAAAGTTTGTTCATCGGTTGTTTTGTTGTCGCAAGCCGCCAGTGTCAAAAGTCCGCTGACTAACCAAACAAAATATTTAGGCATAAATTTCTCCTTTCTACTGTTGCTTGTCACTATAACGGATAATTATGTAAATTTTATTAAGAACATATATGTGTAAAAAGTTGTAAAATAAAAATTTTCAACTTTTAGATTATACCTTATTATATATGTGTATGTGTGGATTTTTTAAATGTCATTCCTTGCGCGGCGCTGTGCGTCCGTTTTATGTCATCGCTCGCCGAGCGGAGCGAGTGCGTCCGTGCATCAAGGAATCTGGTCTTTCGGAGCGATAGCGACGCTTCCTTATTCTCTATTAATCGGTAGATCCCTTGACTCGTCTGCGCTTTGCGCATCCGAGAGGGATGACAGTATTATTTTTGGAGGAATGACGTTTAAAAGAAAATGTCATCGCTCGATTCCGCAGGAATCGTCCAGCGATCTTCGAATTAATTAAAAGCAAATTCATCAGATAAATCATTCCACTGTGGATTTTTATCAGTAATAAGCTTATTTTTTGTTTTGCGATAACATTTTTTGAGATATTTTTCGCGCTGAATTGCGGACATTTCATCTTCATAAACTTCAAAATACACTAACTTATGCAAGTCATAAAGAGCGGTAAATCCAGGCAATATATTGTTTTTATGCTCAAAAACACGGCGCACTAAATCATTAGTCACTCCAACATATAATGTTGTGTTATTTTTGTTGCTCATTATATAAACGTACATTGTTTTCATACTTCACTGATATACAATATATTATGTGCTGTCAACGCATTTTTTAATACGTAAATTCCTTTTATGTCATCGCTCGCCGAGCGGAGCGAGTGCGTCCAGCGATCTTCGAATTAATTAATCGGTAGATCCCTTGACGTTTTTGCAAGCAAAAACGAGGGATGACGTTTTTATTTTTGGATTGATGACATTTTTATTTTGCAAGCAAAAAACACCAAAAATCACCCTAAAAAAAGCAAAAAAAAGCGAATCGCGCAAACATTCGACCACGCTTGAAAAAAGAACAAAACAGAACAAATTTTTTTTTAATCGAGTTAACTCTTCCTTAATAAAAGCAGGGAAAAATTGCATCTAACACATTGAAAAGGCGCAATTTTTTATTTGCACTCCCTTGCCTTGACTTTTTTAAAAATATATGCCATAATATCACCAAATGTGAACTCTGCAAGGGGGATAACTGTATTTATTAACAACTTATTAACAAAAGTTGGAATTATTGAAAGGTACTAAAAAGATGATAGCTCGCACAATGTGCAAAGGAATGTTTAACACGGCAACGTTAATGCTTTCCACGTTCAGTCCGCTGATAACAGCGACGGTGATATCGGTTCAGGGTATGTTAACTTTGACAGTTTTGCCGCTGATAATGCTGAGAGATGTATTTATTCCAGACCGTCCATTAGCAAAAGATGAACATCGGCGCGCGGTTTCGGCTATAGACGAGCTGAACAATCCGACCATTCCGGTATCGCGTGAAATGGTGATGGCATATTACGCGAGCAAGAACCGGTGTTTAACCCTTGATGAAGCGAACGAGTTCACACGTTTTGTGCGTTATTATCATCAATATCGCTATAATCCGGCGAATCAGGACATTGTTCCATATATATTGGGCGAATTCACGGAAACGGAATTGCGCACGGTCTATGTTGCGAATGATAACATGGTTGACGAGAACACAGATTTACACATTTCAGCGCGAGCAGAGCGCGAGGCAGAAGAAGTCGCAGAGCGCCGCCGCGGTTCATATATGGCAAGAATGAAGAAAATGATTATGTACACACGCTTAATAAACAGAATTTTGAAAAGAATGTTTAACGAAATATTAGATGGAGGTTGCAATGCTTAGACAGACAATATTTGATAATATGTCATTCCTTGCGCGGCGTTGTGCGTCCATTTTATGTCATCGCTCGATTCCGCAGGAATCGTCCAGCGATCTTCGAATTAAAATAATCGGTAGATCCCTTGACTCGTCTGCGCTTTGCGCATCCGAGAGGGATGACATTCTTTATTTTGCGCTGCAAAATCGAGGGATGACAACATTATTTTGCTCTCGTAATCGAGGGATAGCAGTAAGAAACGGTTTGAATATTACATTAGATGGAGGTTGCAATGCTTAAATTAACGAGAACAGGAATTGGCTTATTAACGGCACAATATCGCAGTGTTTTGCGCAAGTGTTGGGCAATTAACGTTGGCCTGTTTGCCCTTGGTGCAACCACATTAGCGGCATCAACATTGGTGCCGACAAATGCATATTCCATTGATACAGGTGATTTGGCTTTAATTTCGATTGGCGGTGATCCGGTTGACGAAAATGCAAGTGCAAGTACTGATTATGGTGTTGCTGTTGGTGCTGATTCCAGAGCGAACGGCAGTAAATCCACAGCGATTGGGTATTATTCCGTCGCGACCGGCATATCTTCCACTGCGCTGGGGGATAATGCCAAGGCATATGGTAGCTATTCCATAGCTGAGGGTAGTTCTGCTCGGGCCGGAATGATACAGAATTACGTTGGAATGTGGCGTACTGCAACAAATCCGCACTATACTACGGCAATTGGGTATCAGGCATATGCAACAGGAACGGATTCTATTGCCTTAGGGCGAAATGCATATGTTGGAATATATAGCGACTTTGGAAGATATAGCGGCTCATATTTGACTGAACAAGTTATAGAGGCAACGGCAATTGGTCCGTATGCAGCAGCTGGTGGTAGTTATTCTACGGCACTTGGTTATAATGCCGCAACAGGCTATAGAGCCGACAACACAGTCGGCACAAAAGTAACCTCAGGTGCACAATATGCTTTCGCCGGAGGCTATAATGCCAATGCAATAACAAACAATTCAGTAGCAATTGGTAAGGGTGCCACCGCCGGGAGCGGTAGCAGTCCAACTACTAATGCCTACGCCATCGCCATTGGCACGAGTGCTAATGCTAGCAATAGTTCCTCCATAGCGCTGGGGTATGGTTCCTACGCGACCGGCGATTCTTCCACTGCGCTGGGGCGTGGTGCCAGCGCGATCGGCAGTTCTTCCACTGCGCTGGGGGGGTATGCCTACGCGAGCGGCGATTCTTCCATGGCGTTGGGATATGGAGCAGTAACAAAATATGATAATTCAATTGCTCTAGGTGCTAATTCAGTTGTATCTACAGCCGATACCATTTCCGTTGGCCATAAAGCCAGTGATGAAAGATGGGTGGTAAATCATGCTGAAGGCACTTACGGTTCCGATTATTTCCGCCGCATTGTCAACGTTGCTGACGGTACTGACGCTCATGATGCCGCGACAGTTGGTCAAATGAACACGGCCTTAAGCGGTAAGCTCAACACCAGCCAAGTTAAAAATGAGAATAGCACAACAGCAGGCGATGTGTATGACGTTCGCTATGTT
>JAFUBQ010000018.1 GCA_017460085.1 Alphaproteobacteria bacterium | reverse complement strand
GTGTGTGTCTTTTTGTTATTTGATTTGCAGAAAATAACGTATTTATACGGAAATAAATGCTAAGGTCTTGGAATAATGCCTCTCCTCTCTAAAAGTGCGCTCAAACCGCTTGGTTTGCAGCATTATAGTACCACCAGTTTACTGCAGGATATTTATTGAATTATTTGATAGTAATATGCAACCTCAATAAAGAGAAAGTTTTTAATGTTACCGGTTTATTGTATTTGCAAAAATATTTATTGCTTCTTTGACTTCCTGCATTGTTGTGCAAACTGCGATAACATCCGCATCTTGACATTTCTGCCTATATTCTGCGGTATTATTTCCCTCTGCACCAACAAAGGCTATGCTTTTTATTCCAGCGGAATTTGCAGCCTTAAAATCATTCAGACTATCACCGATTACAATACAATCTTGAGGCTTATATCCTTTAGTTTTTGCGGCTAACAGAAATATATCCGGCGCCGGTTTTCCTTGTTTTACCATATCAACCGTAAAATAGTCATTTTGCGACATATATTTTTCAATCCACTTAAATTGTTTCATCTTCCATGTATGCTGTTCTTTTGTTGCTCCCGTAGCAATGCAATGAGCAAAACGATTATCACTCATTATATCTTCAACGCCTGCAATCGGTTGCATAAAGTGCATACCTTTATATTTTTCGCCGGCATCAATTTTTTGCATAAAATCAGAATCTAAAACTAAATTTGGAAAGTATTTTTCTAGGTTTATTTTCTTATTTTTATCTGCAATACCGACAAGTAAGTTTAGTTTTTCTTCTTTAGTTAAAATTATTCCTTTTTCTTTTTGTAAAGTTTCCAGCCAAACCGAAACCCATAATTTTTCGGTGTCGGCAATAACTCCGTCAAAATCCCAAATAATTAACTTTTTCATTTTATTGCTCCGTCAGAAATTGCCTTATTTTATAGCATATAAGTTTATCTAAAGCCAAAAAAAATTAAAATTTTGCAAAAAACAGTTTCATTTTTTTTAAAAATTGTGGTAGCGTGAAAACAATATAAGATATTATTAAGATAAGAATTCAACTTTGCGGCAGAGTGATGATTATTTGGCTGAATATTTAATGTTTGCTAAATAAAATCTGCCACCGAGGAGATAATTTTCGGCTGCAAAGTTTTAGTCAATGTTAAGTTGGCTATACATTTTTACTAATACACCTTATAAGGTGTGCCCTAAATGGTAATATAAAGTTTCGGTCTTAATCGGGCGAAAAGTGTATGTTTGTACTAGGTACTTGTGAAAGGGGTTTTGATACTTCCGAAAACATCAGATGATCATCACATCTGGTGTTTTTTTTGTAGCGAAAAATTTTTTCTTTAATTAGAGCAAAACAAAAACATTGATAAACACAAAAAGCCTTATTTTACATTTTGATTTTTCACAAGTTAAGCTAAAAAAACAATAATTTAATTGCATTGATATTTTTTTTTGTTAGAGTTAAAGCAAATAAAATTATAGAGGTGTAATATGTTTTCTTCAAAATGGAACTATCGTTTTATGGAGCTTGCGGAATTGGTTGCAACATGGTCAAAAGACCCTTCAACCAAAACCGGAGCTGTTGTTGTGGGACCTGATAAGGAAATTCGTGCCACCGGTTATAATGGTTTGGTGCGCGGGGTTAATGATAATGTTGCCGAGCGTATGCAACGGCCGACTAAATATGATTTTTTTGAGCACGCCGAGCGTAATGCTATTTTTAATGCTTGTTTGACCGGAACTCAACTTAAGGGTTGCACCATTTTTTGCACATTAACACCTTGTACCGATTGCGCTAGAGCCATTATTCAGGCTGGAATTAAAGAAGTGGTAACATATGAGTATAAGCCTGCCGTAGATGACCCTAAAAATACTTGGCGCGACAAATTGGACTATTCGGCTGAAATGTTTAAGGAAGCCAGTGTAGCTTATATAACATTGCCGAAAAAATAAATGTAAAATTATATAATAACGGGACTTTAAATTCAATCTTAGACGCATATATAACTAGCAATTGCCGGTTGGTAGATGTTTTTTAGGAGATTTAGAATGAAAATTCTCATAGCGGACGATCATGCACTATATAGAGATGGTTTGGCATTGCGTTTGGAACAAATTGCACCTGATGCAGTTATTTTGCAAGCAGCGAGTTATGCTCAAATTTTCAAAATTATCAAAACAGATACTGATATTTCAATTATTGTTTTAGATATAGAAATGCAAGATATGCCTTGGCACGATGCGTTGCAAATGATGCATAAGATGTTGCCTAAAACAACAATTGTGGTGGTTTCGGCTTCAGAAGACAGCAGAACTATTCGTTCGGTGATGTCTACCGGAGTTAAAGGATATATTCCCAAACGCTCTGATGTTAAAGTTTTTGACAATGCGCTAAAATTAATTTTAGATGGTGGAACATATGTGCCTCCGGTGCTGATTAATAATCCGCCGATAAATAATTTAAGTACAAAGAGTACCGGTCTTAAAACACTAACAAATCGGCAGTCTCAAGTGCTAGATTTAATTGCGCAAGGCAAATCTAATAAGCAAATTGCTTATGATATGGGGGTTTCGGAATCAACGGTAAAATTGCATATAAATGCTTTGTTGCGCTCTTTGCATGTTAGCAATCGCACGCAGGCTGTTATTACCGCCCAAAAATTAGGAATTATTTAGCATTACTTAATGTTAGTCGCATTAAAGAGAGTGTTGCAGTTGGCAAGATGCCGCTAAATAGAATAAAAATTGGTTCAAAGACATACTGATTTTTAGATGCTTTGAACCTAATATTTTATGCAAGCTAATGTTAATATTTTTATATTACCAAGTTATTAGTGAAAAAACTTTACCATAAGGTTCTAATGTTGCTGCTCCGTTCAAGTCTTTCAGCTCAATTATAAAAGCAAAAGCTGCAATATTTGCTTCTAATTGTTTAACCAATTTTGCTGTGGCTAAAGCAGTGCCGCCGGTGGCGAGCAAATCATCAACAATTAGTACGTTTGCTCCTTTTTCAAGCGAATCGGCGTGAATTTCTAAAGAATCTGTGCCATATTCCAATGCATATTTTTGCGTAAGAACTTGCGCTGGCAGCTTATTTGCTTTACGAACAGGCACAAACCCGCAGCCCAACTTATATGCCAATGCCGCAGCTAAAATGAAGCCTCGTGCCTCAATTCCGATAACGTAATCAATTTTTTTCTTACCAAATTCTTGCGCCATTAAATCTATTATTTCTCTATATATTTTAGGATTTTTAATTGCTGTGGTAATATCCTTAAACTGAATACCTTTTTTAGGGAAATCAGGCACATTGCGAATGGAATTTTTAATATCTTCTATACTCATTCTTTATTTTCCTTAAATTTTATAATTTTTCTTAAAATTCCGCCTTGTTGCTTCAATAAATTCTGCGCTGTTATTTTATCGCAATTTTTTATAATCATAATGCAAGCAGTGGCGACGTGGTTAGATTTGTTTAGTGCTTTTTTGGCGGTGAATTCATCGGCTCCGGTAATTTCCTGCACAAAGCGAATCGCCCGTTTATATAATTTGGCATTATTAATTTGCAAATCTATCATATAATTTTGATAAACTTTACCCAATTTAATCATGGCACCGGTTGAAAGCATATTTAAAATCATTTTCTGAGCGGTTCCGGCTTTCATACGCGATGAACCGGTAATTGCTTCCGGACCAACTTCGGCACATAGGAAAATATCGGCAAATTTTTTTAGCATAGCCTGCGGATTAGAGGTAATGGCAATAGTAAGACACTTTTTTTGCTTTGCTAATTCAAGCACTTTAACACCATATTGCGGGTTGCCGGAAGCGGAAATTGAAACCACAATATCTTCTGCTTTGGCATTAAAATCAGCAAAATCCTGTTCGGCTAAATCTGCGCGGTCTTCAGCATTTTCAACAGCAAAACGCAGAGCCTTATCTCCACCGGAAATATAGGCTTGCACAAGGGTAGGGGAAACGCCGAATGTCGGAGGCATTTCTGAGGCATCTAATATGCCGATGCGGCCACTGGTTCCGCTGCCAAAATATGCCATACGTCCGCCAATTTTCATGCGCTCGGCAATTTGCTCAATAGCAAAACCGATTTGCGGCAGAATTTTTTGCACTGCCAGTGCAACTTTTGTATCTTCATTGTTTATAAGTTCGGCTATTTTAACTCCATCAGCCAAATCAATGTTTGTTGTTTGCGGATTACATTTTTCGGTATTTATAATCATTATTTACCTCAATTCAATATCTTAGCTTATTATAACAAATATATTTTAACAAAGATTAAAAAAAAGGTTGACATTAGTATAAAAATATTGATTATATCATATTTGAAATCGCAAGATTTTAGCAAACCCCTAAAGACGTTTATGGAGGGGTGGCAGAGCGGTCAATTGCAACGGACTGTAAATCCGTCGACTTAGTCTACGATGGTTCGAATCCATCCCCCTCCACCACTTAAATCTCTTTCGGGGTTTTTGATTACGGTATCAGCTTTCAGGCGGGTGTAGCTCAATGGTAGAGCAGAAGCCTTCCAAGCTTACTACGGGGGTTCGATTCCCCTCACCCGCTCCAATTTAGCTGATATTGTAAATTGTCTTTAACATTATAAAATAGGATAGTAATAAATGGCAAAAGAGAAATTTGAGCGGACGAAACCGCACTGCAACATTGGTACGATTGGTCACGTAGACCACGGCAAAACAACATTAACGGCAGCCATTACAAAAGTATTGGCAGAAGAAGGTGGTGCCAGCTTCACAGCTT
>JAFUBQ010000017.1 GCA_017460085.1 Alphaproteobacteria bacterium | reverse complement strand
CTTCTCAAATTATCGTCCGCAATTCTATTTCCGCACCACAGATATTACCGGCACAATTACATTGCCGGAGGGCACGGAAATGGTTATGCCTGGTGATAACGTAACAATTACGGTTCAATTGTTGCACCCGATTGCAATGGACGAAGGTTTGCGCTTCGCTATTCGTGAAGGTGGTAGAACTGTTGGAGCCGGCGTTGTTTCTAAAATCTTAAAGTAAGATACGAAAAGTCGCTTAAAGGCTTTCTACTTGTAAGCTTCCTTGCTTATGTACTACTTTGTACACCGCGCAAGGGAGCTTACTGCGTATTAAGCTCTTTCATCAACTTTTTTCTGTTGTTAGGTGTTTTTTTGATTTTTTCCTAATGTACTTACTTTGTACACGTCGTCGAAGTCCCTCTTCGTATTTACTCTACTAATCGCAATTTTTTTTGAGGTAGAGTGTTTTTTTTGATTTTTTAATTTTACTCTGTACATGGCGGAAAAAACCTTCTTCGTATTTACACGCTCTCCGTTATTTCCGCAATTAATCGAAAAATAGCGTATATTTGGCAAAACAAGCAGTTTAATAATGTAAATTCAAGCACATGGAATTTGCTGATTTTCAGCGGTTTTATGGCGATAGTTTATATTTTTGCATAAGTCGACAAACGTATGTTGATATTGTCAAAAAGTATGCAAAAATTGCAAAAAAGTGCTTGATTTTAATAAAAAACTGTGCTATCTTATAGACAATTACCAAATTATCTTTGTGATTGTTAAGAATTATAAAGAATTATTCTGGAAAGAGATAAAAGTCATTAGAAAGATAAGCCGAATTATTTTTCGGGCTTAAATATCTTGAGACAAAATCAAATTCCGCAGGTTTGGTAATATTCATAAAATTTTTTCATTCGCTGAATAAAAACAATAACGTCATGCCTATTTTGCTGTGCAAAATTCAAGGCATCTACCGATTAATTCGAAGATCCCTTGACGATTTCTACGAAATCGAGGGATGACATTTGTTTATTTTCAGCGTCAATATATTAAATTAAACCTCCCCCCGAACACCTGTTCGGCCACGGGAGAAAAAGAAGAATATTAACAAATAAAAATAAATTGATATGACAAAGAAGAGTTTTGCGACGCTGGTCAAGGCCGGTCGCGTGTTTTTCATGGTATTAACCGTTGCAATCCTCTTTGCCGCATGTGGCAAAGAGCCCATTGACAACTGGGCCGACAACGGCGTGTACGCTGTTAGATCGGCTGACAGGCCCGTCAATGGAGAATCTTACGATTATAACTCGTACCCCACGGCCGACGGCGCACAGCTGGACGGTTGGTGGAAGAAAACCACCGACGCTGTTCCTACAGACAGCGCCAAGGCTTCGGCCACAATCCGTGCGGCCGTTGAGCTGCAGGAGGCTGAGATTAAGATTAACAGCACGTTGAAGAACAACAACGTGTGGAGCTTTGACTCCATCTCGCAGCCGGTTGCTACAGCTGAGGGCTACCGTTGGACTGGTCACATGACCAAGAACGACGGTCAAAAGGCTGTATTCACGTTTGAAAGCGAAAACGCTTTCCTACGTGATTCTATAATCGGCCTTGAGCCGGTGGCAATCAAAAGTGTTCGCACAACGAACACCGCCACGAGTGGCCGCAGCGGCGAGAAGGAGCGCATGAGCACTCAGGAGTTCTTCACGGCAACTGTCCGCGAGACAGGAACCGGCCGTAGCAATACGGTTGACATTCCCTTGAGCGCAACTTACATGCGCTATATTCCGGAGAACGCTCCGGAAATTGTTGATTCAATTATTGATTGGACCGACGATTTGGAGTTCCGCTCTGGATTGTGGGCTTTGGAGAATTCCGACAAGGCTCAGATAAAGGTTATCTACATCATGAGCGATGGCTCACGTGTGGATGGCCCGAAATATACCATTGAAGCACCCCGTACAATATGGGGTATGGAAGATAAGAAATATGTTTCTGAGTTTGTTCAGACTCTGAGTTCTAACTTCCTCGGTCAGCAGACAACTGAGGCCGAGAAGAAGGACGAAGAGCTCTCAGACGAGAACTGGGATGTGTATTATAAAACACTGACCGGCTCTTGGGAACATAATCAGACTGCCCTCGACGGCAGCAAGGCTGTAACTGGAATGTCCGTAAGACAGCCTCGTTTTGTCTTCCATCATGGCAAATTAAGCCATGACTTTGGATATATTACTCTCGTCGCAACTCCAAGCGTGGAGTTGCTGAATAAGAATAATACCGTGGAAAACGGCAACAATTTTGATGTTAAGCAGATTAAGAACTCCTTCAGCGTTAAATATGGAGTTGATTCTACAGGTGTTCAGAATCTGTCTGCTGTTTCAACAGTTGACCTGTTGAAGCAAATCATCAAGGTTGTTCCCACGAGCTGGGAGCTCCTTTCCAAGACCAATGAGTTTGTAAACTGGAATCATATTGTTGGTGCCAAGTATCGCGTAACTTACAGCGACGGCACTAGCAAAGATTTCGACTTTGCAAAAACAATCAATGGTTTTGCAACAGCTTCTCCTGTTATAACAGATGAGGAAGTTGTTGAGGAGCAGGTTGATGCGCCTTCTGATTACATCCTGAATAAGGAGAATAAGCAGGACGGCGAGATCTCATTTGCTATGTGGAAAACACAGGTGGATGAGACGACCAACCGCAGCCGCGGCAGCCATCAGTACGGTTTCACATATTCTATTGGCCGCGAGGTTAAGTATGTGAAGGATTTCGGTAATGGTGTGGTTGTGGAGATTAATTTCGATGATCCCACAATTTCTCACAGCACCGAAACAACCGACTTCGTCAAGACTGGCGAAGAGGAAGTTGAAAACGGAACCAAGGAAACTTGGAGACGTAACAACAACCTATTGGTGACAATTAATGGGAGCAACAACACCATAGCCAACTATGGTGTTATAAATATATTTGAATCCACTCCGGTTAATCCGGAGGCTCCAAAGGCCGTAATCGGCGGCGGTATCGTTTCACCTAAGCAAGGCTTGAGTGACAACATGTACTACGTCGGTTACCTTATCGAGCTTAACAATGGCAAGGTTCGCCCACTAATCGTGGACAAGAACGGCCAGAACGTCACCCTCGGTGACGAGTTCGATAAGAATTCAGCATGGAACGGTGCTGCCTATATAAACGGCACTCTGTATCCTGTTCTTGGTAGCAACCAAGGCAGCATGCTGAAATACACTCATAAGGTGGGTGTGTCTTATGCTATTTCTGCTGTCAACGCAGGCGATGGTTTCAACTGGAACCACGCTACCGTTGAGAACGTCACTGGCCATTACAAGCCCGTGATTAAAAAGCAGGGTGGCAAGA
This sequence comes from Alphaproteobacteria bacterium, assembly GCA_017460085.1. Taxonomy (GTDB): domain Bacteria; phylum Pseudomonadota; class Alphaproteobacteria; order RF32; family CAG-239; genus RUG410. Next base: position 19,511 of record JAFUBQ010000017.1, on the reverse strand, counting down.
CTATCCTGACACTTGAGGGTGTAGCCAACTGGAGCATGAGCTTCTAAAAACTCTTGAATGCCATATTTATAGAATGGCCGTGTTGGTGGAGGTTTGCAGCAATGCACCTTTGCACCAACACGAAAACCATATAAGTAGCAGACTGTCGCCGATTTTCGAGTCATCCCTCGCTTTGCCGCAAGGCAAAATAAGGATGTCATCCCTCGCTTTGCCGCAAGGCAAACGCGTCAAGGGATCTTCGAATTAATCGGTAGGCCCCTTGACGATTGCATCCGCAATCGAGGGGCGACAGTTTGCTAAAGTTAATATTTTAAGTTTAATTTAACAGAGGGGCAGACCCCCTCACCAAATAAAATGAAAAAATTAATGATTATTGCTGCCATCCTGTTGGCAGCCGGTATGTCAATGACAAGTTGCTCCTCTAGCCGCATGGCAGAGCAGGAGGTATATTATAAGGCCTACCAGCCCAAGGCTGAGGCCGTTGTAGAAACCCCCGCTGAGGCTGAGGCCGAGAGCGAAGTCGATGACTTCGTCGAGGTCAACGAGGAGACCGAGCGCGCAGCTGTTGCTGCTGAAGCTCCAAAGGCTGAGGCTCCCGCCGCTGACGTGACCGTCGATGGCGATGGCGTTATCGTAATTGACAAGACGAGCTCGAAAGAGCGCGCCTTGGCGAAGACGAGAAAGCTCGCCACCAGAGTTGTCAAAGACGTTGAATACGTCCAAGACGCGAAGACGGGCGCCGTTATCGGCGAAAATGTCCTCAGAGAAAAAAACCTCAACGGCTTCCACGCCATCGTTGAAGGCACGGGTATTTATTTCAACGACCGTGTCAACTTCGGTGGTGGTGCCGGTTTCGGTGTAAGTACGCCTCATTTTGAGACGACTGCCGTTTTCGGCATTGCCCAGGCAGTGAAGAACAAAGACGACGTCAATGCCGGCCAGAGCATTACCTCTTGGTATGCTCATGCTGGAGCCATGTACTGTATGGATTTGACCCCGAAGGGGCAGCTATATGGAAAATGGCAATTCAAAATTGGTGTCGATATGTTTTTCTACAGACGTCAACTTGAAGAGGACATTTCGCCAGACCTCATCATCGACGAAGGAGTTAATGTTGAAGTCCTAAAAGTGAAAGGCTCAACAGTCTATCACCGTGGCTTCACTTTCGCGCCCTGTGCGAAAATCGCCATTGATGGGCGCTTGACATATAACCTGCACCTGCAGGCAAGCGCATTCGCTGGACCAACCAGCGAATATTTCAAAGGCGGAAGCCGTGGGCGTTGGTGCGGAGGTACCAACCTCAGTTTAATTTGTTATTTCAATACCTGGAAGGAGGTCAATTCCTCCGTCGGGTCAAGTGCCCGTCAGTTGTCATCGTACAACAATAACCGCATAAACCAGATGCGGGCGTCCCAGCGACGTTAAAAAATTTGATTTAATTCTCAAGATTAAGCCTTGAAAAAAAAAGATATTCTGCAGGTATCTCAAGACTTAATCTCAAATATATGAGCAGCTCCTTCCCACTCGGAAGGCGCTGCTTTTTTTGTGCGCTTATTAGAGTTACGTTTTTTCTTTTTTCTATTTTTTAACTGGATTGATGACATTTATTTTACAATATTTTTTATCAATATTGAAAAAAGTTGCAAATTAAATAAAATTGTTTATTATAACCATAAACATAAAATTATGAGGAGGTCATAGATGAAAAAAAGTTTAGTTTATGTTGTCGGAATGATGTTATTGGCAACCTCGGCCAAAGCTTCAGTACAAGACTTAATTACCAACGTTAAAAATAAAAATATTACAGCGGTTCGGCAGATGTTGAATGAGGGCGAAGATGTTAATGAACAAAACGAACAAGGCAGCACGGCTTTACACTATGCTATTGCCTTAGATGATGCCGATATGACACGTTTGTTGCTTGAAAATGGTGCTAATTTGAATATTGCTAACAGCAAAGGCTGGACCCCATTGAAAATTGCCGAGAAAAAAAATGTAAAAAATGTAACGGCAGTTTTGAATGATATGGCAAAAAAAGTTGATGCCGTAGCAGCAGATAAACAAGATGAAACGCAAACAATTGCAGCAGAGCGCCAGCTTTTGCAACGCGCAGCAGCAGCGGTTGAAGAAGCAAGAGATGCTGAAAAAACAGCTTTAGCAGCTCAAGAAGAAGCAGAAACAAAGGCCTTAATTTTACAAAGTAAAGTTGCTATGCTTGAAAAAACATTGGCTGAAAAATCTAAAGCATTGGCAGAAGCAGAAGAAAAAATTGCCGAGTCAGCTAAAGCAAAAAATGAAGCGATAGCAAAGACGGAGGAAAAATCAGGGATTAAAAATATTGAAACAAAAAAACAGCAAAAACAGCCGATTGTTCCGCAAAAAACAGCAAAACCTAAACCGGCACCAAAACCTGCTCCGGTAAAAGTGCGAATTCCGCAACCGTCAAAATTTCATGCCAATATGACAGACGGTGATGACGAAGTGGTGTATTGCTTGAATTTACTCGGTCATGGCGAAAATCAGCATATGATGCGCGCGGCAGAATTTTATGCGGCAAATAATGAGGTTAAAGAAGCACACTATCAGCAAATTGTGTCATACGCAGATGAATTTTATGCTTCTGCCGATAATATGGCAATGAAACAGCGTGTTGATACTTGCGGTAAAATTATTACGCCAAACAATGCAACACAACAAAATAAAATTATTCGCAGTTTAAATCAAGCTTTAGGTCATTAATTTTTTTAGCTTGCATAAAGTGATTGTTGCACGATAAAATGTGGAGAAAAAAGAAAAATGCCTTTATAGCGTGAAACAGATTGTGTAAACTTTTGATGTATAATTTAATAAGGAGATATTTATGAAAAAATATATAGCAGAATTATTCGGAACATTTGTTCTGGTTTTTGTTGGCTGCGGAACGGTTGTTTTTTCAGCGCCATACGTTGGTTATATGGGAATTGCGCTGGCTTTCGGCTTGGCCTTAACGGCTATGGTATATGCAATTGGCCCTGTTTCAGGTTGCCATGTAAATCCGGCTGTTACATTGGGTGTATTTTGTGCCGGACGCATGAAATTTGCTGATGTTGTTGGCTATGTTGTGTGCCAATTTTTGGGTGCAGCAGCTGCGGCTTGGTTAATTGCATATATGGCGGTAAACGGACATATCAGCGGTTATGATTTGGCTAACGGCTTGGGTCAAAACGGCTGGGGCGAAAATTATGGCGCGGGATATACAATGACAGCCGCAATAATTTTTGAATTTATTGCCACATTTATTTTTGTTAAGGTAATTTTGAAAACAACAGGATGCGATTTGCGCATTGCTGGTGTGGTTATCGGTTTAACATTAGCAGTTGTTCATATTTTAGGCTTGCCGATTACGGGTACTTCAGTTAATCCGGCACGCAGTTTTGGTCCGGCATTAATTATGCAGGGGCAAGCATGGCAGCAATTATGGCTGTTTTTGGTTGTTCCGTCTGTTGCCGGAATTTTGGCAGGGATTTGTTCTCGTTGTTGCTGTTGTTGCTGCAAATGCAAGTGTCAATGCGGCGATAAGTGCGAATGTGGTTGTCAAGAAGGCAAAGAATGCACATGCGGTGAAAAATGCGCTTGCAAAACATATGAAGCGAATCGAGATGTGTGCGCAGTAGAACAAAAAAATGTTGCTGCCGGAGAAAGACGTTCGGTTCGCAGAGGCGTGCCACATCGTCGTATGGCAGGTCGCCCTAAAAAACAATAAATTTAAATAATATACATAATATTAGAACACTCGTCATCATTTTCGGCGAGTGTTTTAAATTTTTGAATGATGAAAAGTATGCAAAAAAAATGCAAATTTTTATAAAAAACATATTGACTCTTGCAAATAACCTGCATATAATCCGCTTAATTTTGAAAAGTGGTGATCAACTTTTTGAATGTTAGATAATTGAAAATTAATGGAGATTAAATTTGGCTCGTATAGCTGGTGTAAATATTCCAAGTGCCAAGAAGATTGAAATCGCACTGACGTATATCTTCGGCATTGGTCGTAAGTCTGCGCAAGACATTTGCTCTAAATCAGGTATTGACGCTAACCGCCGTGTTAACGATTTATCTGATGAAGAAGTTATGAAAATTCGTGAAGTCATTGATAGTGGCTATTTGGTAGAGGGTGAACTTCGTCGTGAAGTCGGTACCAATATCAAACGCTTAATGGATTTAGGCTGCTATCGCGGTTTAAGACATCGTAAAGGTTTACCGGTTCGCGGTCAGAGCACAAAACAAAATGCTCGTACGCGCAAAGGTAAACGTAAGACAATTGCGAATAAGAAGAAATAGTGAGGGTGCAAATGGCTAAAGCAACAATACAGAAAAAAAGAAAAGAAAAAAAGAATATCACTTCTGGTGTAGCTCACATTGATTCTTCTTTCAACAATACAAGAGTTACAATTACAGATGCACAGGGTAATGCCGTTGCATGGTCAACAGCGGGCGCACAAGGTTTTAAGGGTTCTCGTAAATCAACCCCTTATGCTGCGCAGGTTGCTGCTGAAGAAGCCGGTAAAAAGGCTCAAGAAAACGGTATGAAAACTCTGGAAGTTGAAGTTAAAGGTCCGGGGTCTGGTCGCGAATCGGCTATCAGAGCTTTGCAAGTTATCGGTTTTACCATTACGTCTATTCGTGATGTTACTCCGATTCCGCACAATGGTTGCCGCTTGCGTAAAAGACGCCGCGTTTAGTTTTATTTTTTAAGGCGCAGGCCGTAAAAGGTCTGTTGCCTTGTTTTCATATATGCATATATAACTTCTAAAGAAAAGGACAAAACCCGTGATTCAAAAGAATTGGCAAGAACTTATTAAACCAACAAAGCTTGATGTGTCTAATGATGGCGCAAATAAGGCAAAAATTGTGGTTGAACCTTTGGAAAGAGGCTTCGGCTTGACCTTAGGTAATGCTTTACGCAGAGTGTTATTATCATCTTTGCAAGGCGGAGCTGTTTCAGCAATTAAAATTGATGGGGTTCTGCACGAATTTTCCGTTATTCCCGGAGTTCGTGAAGACGTTACAGATATTGTTTTAAATGTTAAAGAATTGGCTGTTGCTGTTCACTCGGAATCGGCTAAAACTCTGACGTTGAAGGCGGAAGGTCCGTGCGTTGTTACGGCTGCTATGATTGAAACAAGCCATGATGTTGAAATTATGAATCCGGAACACATAATTTGCACGCTTGATGCTGGAGCAAAAATAAATATGGAATTAATCGTTACCACAGGTAAAGGATATGTTCCTGCTTCAACAACGATGGCTGCAGATTCAACAATCGGACTTATCAATGTTGATGCAATTTATTCACCGGTAAGGAAAGTTTCTTACAAAGTTGAAAATACTCGTGTAGGTCAAATTACTGATTATGACAAGTTGACTATGATTGTGGAAACAAACGGCGTGGTTTCTCCGGAAGATGCAGTTGCATTATCTGCACGAATTTTGCAAGACCAATTAAAACCATTCATTAATTTTGATGAACCGGAAAGCGAAACGGAAAGTGTTCGTGAAGAATTGCCGTTTAATAAGAATTTGTTGCGCAAGGTTGATGAGCTTGAATTATCTGTTCGTTCGGCAAATTGCTTGAAAAATGATAATATCATTTATATTGGTGATTTGGTTCAAAAGACGGAAGCAGAAATGCTGCGCACACCAAACTTTGGCCGTAAGTCTTTGAATGAAATTAAAGAAGTGCTTGCAAAAATGGGAATTCATCTTGGTATGGAAACTCCAGGATGGCCGCCTGAGAATATTGAAGAATTGGTAAAACGCACAGACGATCACTTCTAGTTTTTCGTAAATTTGCATGAAAAAGAACGGTTTTTGCTATGATGTAAAACCGTTCTTTACTTTTTATAAGATAAATACATTAGGCAATGAGCTTAATAACAAAGATTGATTGTTCTTAAGATAAAAGAAATTATAATTGTTATAAATTTAAACCATTAACATTTTAAAATTCTGAAATGACTACAGCTGTGCCTGTTGCAATTTAGTATAAGTATTTCCGCCGTTTCATACCCGTGAAATCTAAGCTCATCACTTACATCATTCTTCGCTAATATTTCACAGAGTCTGAATTCAGACTTTGAAATTGTCTGAAAAACCTATCTCATTTTTGCAAAATTTAAAAATAAAAAAAAGCTTGCAAATCCTTTATTTACAAGCATTTTTTTCTTATGGTAGGGCCGGGGAGAATCGAACTCCCACTCCCGAAGGAACCAGATTTTGAGTCTGGCGCGTCTACCAGTTCCGCCACAACCCCAGCTACCCAAAGCAAGTAACTAATTACACTATTTATTTTTTCTCGTCAATAGTTTTTTTTATATTTATAACTTTTTTTGCAAAAAAACTTTTATTTTATAAAAAATGTGTTATACTCGTATAAGTTTGATTGAATTTGAGGGAATTGTGGAAAATTTAGAACATCAGGCAGCAGCCTTGTTTGGCAAAAAAGAATATGAACAAGCGCTGGAGATTTATACGATTTTAAGACAAGGTAATCCTAAAGATGAAAAATATTTGATTGCCTGCGGTAATTGTTATGATGGTTTAGGTGATAAGGACAAAGCAATAGAATGCTACTATGAAGCCATAAAATATCATAAAGATTCCGAAGCAGCCTTGTTGAATCTTTCGACAATATTTTATGAATTAAAAGATTATCGTCAAGCTGCAGATTATGCCGAACAAGTATTAAAAATTAATACCCACAATGTTTCAGCGTGGCAAAATTTAGCTAATGTTAGTTTTTGCACTGCCGACTATGATACGGCTCTGCAATATTATCAAAAAATGTATGAATATAATAATAACAGCTATATTGCCATGATTAATATTGCCAACACATATTACAGCATGGGAAAATATGTTTTGGCGCTTGAGTTTGCCAACAAATCATTAAAAAAGCATCCATCAAGTTCTTCTGCTCATATTTTAGCGGGAAATGCATTAAGTGCCATGGGAAAATATGAAAAAGCAATTACGATGTATATGCAGGTATATGAACAAGACCCCCATCGCACGGAAATTCTTAATTCTTTGAGTGATGCGTATAGAGCCATTAACGATTGGGAAAATTGCCTGCTTTTTGGGTGGCGTTATATTAAAAACAATGCTGAGCATCCGGCAGCTATGCAACTTAATTTCGGATATTTGCTTTATGAATGCTATTCAGAAAAGAGCGAAGAATTAGCGCAAAAATTTGCGGCAAAATGGCTTAAATTCTTTCCACAAAATAAAATTGTTCAACATATGGCAAGTGCCATTATTGACGGTCGTAGCTTGCAAAATTCTGATGCAGAATTTATTAAAGCGACGTTTAATGTCTTTGCGCCTGATTTTGAACAAACATTGGCAGAGTTGGACTATCAGGCTCCAAGTTTGATATTTACAACATTAAGTCATCATCTGAAGCATTTTTTGTGGAATAAATATCATATTATTGATTTAGGATGTGGTACAGGTTTATGCGGAATAAAAATTAAAAAATTTGCTACTTTTAAAGGGCTTATCGGGGTTGATTTGTCTGAAAAAATGATTGAAGAAGCAGCGAAAAAGAAAGTTTATTCTCAGCTTGTTTGCGATGATATTTGCCACTATTTGGAAAATACGCCGTATTTGTTTGAAATTGCTGTTGCAGCAGATGTTTGGACGTATTTTGGAGATTTAACCAAAGCATTTGTACGTGTTTCGCGAGCTTTAATGCCGGACGGATTATTTGTTTTTACTTTTTCAGAAAATAGTTTAAATGAACATGATTACTTTTTAACTTCAAGCGGAAGGTTTGTACATACGGCAGAGTATGTGGAAAAAGTGCTTAAAAATACTGGTTTACGCTTGCTTTCAATGGAAAAACAAATATTGCGCAATGAAGCTGAAAAGCCTGTTTATGGTTATATTGTTGCCGCTCAAAAACCTAATTTATCGAAACAACCGATTCATCCTGCTAATGGAGAAAATTAAGTGAAACGGCTGCTAGGCTTATTATTTTTGCTTGCAGTTGTTGTAACATATCCTGCAAATGCGCAGGATAGTTATAATATAAATAAAATAAATGCTTCCATTACTGCTATAAAACATAGGGCTTTTAACGCACCTGACAGAATATCGACCAATAAATATCAGTTGACGCAATATTTAATTAAGCCGTTTAAAAACGATTATGATAAATTACGAGTTATCGCATATTGGATAGCTTCACATATTGCTTATGACAACTATAAATATGATAATGGTAAGATAAATGTTAAAGAAATGAAAGTTAAATATGATATATTGCAGGCTAAAGCCGGAATATGCACAGATTTTGCCGAACTATTTGCTCAAATGGCTGATATAGCTAATATTAAAAAAGTTGAGATTGTTAAAGGCTACGTGCTTAAAAATGTTAGAATATTAAAAAAATATTATCGGCAAAATGAAATGCCGCATACGGCTCATGCATGGAATAAAATTACACTGAATGGGCGTCAGTTTTTTGTTGATACAACCTATATGAGTGCGAATCGAATTGGGGCAGGGCGGAAATATAAAAGTTCTTTAAAACATAAGTTAGAATTGCAAAAAAGAGCACGAACAGATGAAAAATTCAGTCAAAAAATTGATGAGTTTTACTTTGATTTTTCTCCGCGAGAGGAGATTAAACGTAATCAACAGTTGCATTTATTAAATAAATATGTACATTAGGTGTTTAATTATTTAATTTTTCATATTATATATGCAGCGTAAAAAACGAATCGGAATTTATAATATAATTTGTTATAAATCAATAACTTATATAAAAAATACAATTATGAGTGCTAGATATAGAATTATTTGTTATGTTTTTTTGTTAAAATAATAAAAAAATATGTAAGATGTTGATTTTTCGGCATATTTTTTAAATTTTTTTAAATTTTTGACTAAAATGGTAAAAAAATGCTTAACAAATGATTAATTTTTTGTTAACGTATGGTTAGTATGAATATGCAAAGTTTTCAGAAAATTAACGGGAGGATTTTATGAAAAATTTATTTTATTTATCTGTTCTGGTTTTAGCTGCCGGTTTGACAGCTTGCGCCAGCGATGAAGTTAATGAAGGAAATAATTATCGTTATGCAGGTCGTTCAGGTTGTAGCGATACTTTGGTTAAGCCGCGTCCGGCTCCGGTTGTTGCTCCGGCTCCGGTTGCTCAAGCTTGCCCTTGCACAGTTGCGACTCCGACTTGCGGTTGTCCGGCTCAAGAATATACAGTAAGAACACCGGTTAAAGTTGTATATCAAAATACGACATATCGTACAGTATATGAACCGCGTACGTTTACGACTACTTCATATGAAACGCGTCCGTATAACAGAGCAGAGGTTTGTGCTAATGGTGTTTGCCAAGCTCAACAGCCTGTTATGATGCAGCAACAAATGATGTAATCTGAGTTGTTTCTTTTTAATTTAGAAAAAAAGCTTCCTTCTTAATTTATGAAGGAAGTTTTTTTGTTGTGACTTTTTTTGAACAAAAATTTTACCTATTTTCTTTGCCATCCCTTTGCAGCACGATTGATGCAATCATAATATTCAGATTTAGGTTTTTGAGGATTAGCAATTATGCCGCAAACAATTTTTTTATTAGCTTGTATAATTTCCGGAATTTCCCAAACCTTATTTTCTAATTTATAACGCGCCAAATCTGCAAATAAACGAGCTTCCATATAATCTCCGAAAGCAGATTGTTTAATGCTTAGCGGTTCTATAAACTTATTTTTAAGGTTAGAAAATTGCAATTTATGTTCAGGTAGAACATAGCTGTTTTCAGCCATTAAATTGGCAAAACTTTCCTTAACTATTAAATTTTTCCAACCGCCACCGAATAAAATAATTTTATTTGATAACGCAATATTATTCGGTACAAGCGTTAAGGTATATGCAGCTATATATGCGGCAGCATATTCAAAAGTGTGTACGGCATCATAAAAGCTTATATTTTGCTGTTTGGCATATTTAAAAATTTCGCTTTTATGATAGTATGCTGGATCACCAGATTTTGGTAAGTCAGTTTCATAAAAAATGCGTCCGTAATCAAATATTGTTTGCAATAAATCTATGTTTAATTTTCCTTTTTTCCCGATATTACCGTTAAAATCAAAACTTTTATTGCTATTAATACGGATATAATTATCGGTATATTCGTTAAAAGGTCCGGCATCAGAGCCGATTTTAGCTTTTCCGTTTATAATTAAAGCGAAATTAGAGGTATTACCTCCATTATAATAGCAACCATCACCTTCTGATGCCGAAATATGGGCATTATGAGGCGAAACCAATGGAGCTCCTTCAAATCCATTCATAAGATAATCGGAACGAAAATCATAAACAACAGGTATCTGGGTTAAATCTGCCAGCATTTGCCCTGAACCAATTTGCAATGTATATGATTCACTACCGTCTTTTTGTGCCTTAGATGGCGGATTATGGTCAAGTGTTTTGCCGTGAAAACCAATAGCATCAATTGTTTTTTTATCTATATTATTTTGTGCGCACATATGGTTAATACAGGAGGCAATTTGTTTGATATAATCATCGTGAATAGGCTTAAATTCAGGTAATGCCATAATTTCTTCACGCGTTTTATTATACGTTAAGCGGCGCAGATTTTCTATGCGTTCCTGCATATTTTTGCCATAAGGTTGGGAATAAGCGCAAATATCGGTCATTATGTCATTATCAAACTCGGTTAACACTAAGTCAATTGCATCCATTGAATTTCCAGTCATATTACCGATGATTTTGTATTTTACCATTAAATGTATCCTTTACCGACAATGTTTTAATTTAAGCCTAATGTTAAATTAATAAACTGTCAATCTGATTTTGGTTGTATGAGAGTAGAAATGGCGGATAAGCTGATTGTTATGCTTGCAATTTAATTTGATAAACATATAATTATAGGAAATTATATTGGTTATGGAGGGCTGAATGAGATTTGCCGTTAGTTTAGTGCGTTTATTGTGCGGAATTCTTGCCGGAGTTTTGCTGGTTGCGTATTTGTATTTTAGCATTAATTATGAGCAAACCGGAGTTGCCGGCAGTAATGCAATATCGGCGGTTTGCTTTTTCTTGTTTGTTGCCGCATTGCTGATTTGGGGCGGGTTAACGGTGATGAGCGATATTTGGCTTAAACGTATGGAAAATAATCAATTTTATCAAAATTTGCTGCAGCAAGGGCAGGGGTATGATGTATTAACTGCCGCAATGCCGACAGATAGTGAAAATCGGTACAATGATTTGCTAAATCAAATAAACACTGCTAACGAAGATAGCAAGCAAACACTTTTGAACGGGCTAGAGAATTTGAATGAAAAGTTAGCAGCTCTGAAAGATAAAAGTTATGAAAGTAAAGAAGATACGCAAAGTTCTTTAGTTGATACCGTGCATTTAATCAGCCAAAATATGAGTGAAATACAAACACAAATCGGAACACTATTAGAGCAATTACAACAACAAAAAAAATTTTTAACTCAGCTAACCGATTATCCTGCTAAAATGAATGACGGAGAAACTAAGTTTTATCCGATTTTGCAAGAAGAAGCCGGATATCCGGAATCGGTAATTGATTATAATAAACAGAACTTTGCGAAAAATATAGTGGCTGAAGAAAAGGCACAACCGGCTGAAAATTTTGATAAATCTATTATGGATAACGAAATTTCTAAAGATACGAATAATGAAATTAACTTGGAAGACGAGTTTGTTGATGAACCATTGGAAGATTTATTGAGCGAAGAAGATGAGTTAAGCGGCGAAAAAATAAATTTAGATAATTTTACCGGTTTTCCGCAAACTGATTTATCGGCATCGACGGTTAATTTAAATGATACGGTTCCAGAATTTACTTCTGCTTTTGATGCAGAGCCGGAAAAGGTTGATTTAGGTGCGGATAATCAATTTGCTATGGATGAAAAAACTGATTTTACGCTTCCAGATGTTGATGAGTCGTTAAATGTAGAAAATGTTGATTTAGAAGCCGATAATCAGTTTGGTAAGGTTAACGATTCGCATAATGAACTAAAAAATGCGGAATCGGATTTTAAACCGAGCGTAAATACTGTTAATTTAGATGCTGATAATCCGTTCGGAGATACAATAAATCTCAATGAGACGGTCGATGTTAATGCTATAGAGCCGGCGGCGAATGCCAAAAAAAATGAACCGAATTTGGAGCAAATTTTTAATGATGAATTGGCGTCCGAATTGGCCGATTTAGAAATATTGAACGGCAAGCCAACAGCCAAAACACAAGATGACATAGATTTAGAGCAGTTTTTTGCCGGTCATCGTAAGGCCATTGACCAGCGATAAAACACACATAAAACAACCCCCGACGTTGCAAAAGGCAAGGCCGGGGATTGTTTCTTTAATTTTCGTCATCAATTTCGAGCTGCTCCATCACAGCATCGATAAGCTGACGAACATTGGTCATTTTTTTGACCGCGTTAGCATCAAGCTGAATGCCATAAAGGCGCTCAATACTGCCGACCATGTTCAGGCAACCATAGCCTGAAAAGTCGTGCGCAAAAATGCGCTTGAATTCAGTACTCTCCTTCACGCGCTCAATTTCTTTGGGCGAAATCCAGTCACGATCATAGAGGATGTCCTTAATCTGCGCGAGAACATCGGCGCGCTCTGTTGCAAACTGTGTCATAGTTTTTAAAAAAAATTGTTAGTAAATAATAAAAATCTCTACCTATTAAGGTAAGTGTTTTTGAAAAATTTGTCAAGATTTTTTTATAAAAAAGTGCAATTTTTTTTATTCATTATCTTCAAGTTCCGGCTCGTCCTCAATTTCATGGTCATCGAGCGAATATCCGGTGGCACGAATAGTGCGGATATAATCCGGACCAAATTCATTAAGCACCTTGCGCAATCGGCGGATATGCACATCAATGGTGCGCATTTCCACATAGATACTGTTGCCCCATATTTCCTTGAGTAAATCCTGTCGGCTGAACACTTGCCGCGGGTGGGCAATCAGAAGCTGTAAAATTCGAAATTCGGTTGGTCCGACTCGCACATAATTTTCACCGCGAAAGACCTTTTTTTCCACCATATTAAGTGTAATATCCTGAAAGTTATATTCTTTTTTCACCGGTGCTGTTGTTGAGCTTACACGGCGCAAATTAGTTTTAATGCGGGCAAGCAATTCCGGCACCGAAAATGGCTTAGTCACATAATCGTCCGCACCGGCAGAAAGACCGATAACCTTATCTTCTTCTTGTCCTTTGGCCGTCAGCATAATAATCGGAATATTTTTCAGCTCCGGATTGTTGCGGATAATTTTACACAGTTCCAAACCGGAGATTTCCGGCAGCATCCAATCAAGCAAAATTAACGACGGCAAATTTTTTTCAACTGATGACAGCACACGGTTACCATGTGAAACGGTGATGGTATCGTAACCGTTTTTTTCTAAATTATATTTCAGCAATAGGGCAATAGCCTGTTCATCTTCCACAATCATAATTGTTGCCATGATTATTCTCCTATAGTTCGTAGTTGCTTAATATATTGCGCCGGATTTTGGGCTTTAAAAATGGCACTTCCGGCTACCAAAACATCGGCACCATGTGCCACACATTCGGCACCTGTTTCCAAATTAATTCCTCCGTCAACTTCTATTGTGATTTTTCTTTCGCCGATATATCGTTTCAATGCGGCTATTTTTGCAAGTTGGTCCGGCATAAACGGTTGTCCGCCGAATCCCGGTTCAACCGTCATTACCAAAATATTATCAATATTATCCAAATAAGGCAGCAGACTTTCTGCCGGAGTGTGTGGTTTGAGTGAAAGGCCGATTTTAATCATACGTTGGCGTAAGTAAGAAAAAATTTCCGGCAGATTTTTTGCGGCTTCAATATGCATGGTCAATAAATCGGCACCGGCATCAGCAAACATCGGCAAAAATTGTTCGGGATTTTCCACCATCAAATGCACATCAAAAAACATTTTGCTGTGCGGGCGGAGTTGCTTAACAATATGCGGGCCGAAACTTAAATTCGGCACAAAATGCCCATCCATAATGTCAAAATGCAGCCACTTGGCACCGGCATTTTCCGCCATTTGCACCTGCGCATACAAATTCCCTGCATCAGCAGCAAGTAGACTCGGAGCAACTTTAACCATTATCACCTCCTATGCAAATTCTATCCGTTTTTTCTTCGGATTATAGGTTATTGCCAATTTTCCTTTGCACATTTGTTCGGCATATTGTCCGAAAACTTCATATCGCCAACCATGCATTGCCGGTGTTTTTTCCGGCAAATTGATTATGATATAGCGTAAATCTTCATCATCGGCAATGAGATGCGCCGAAACGCCGCACTCCACACTTTTTAAGCGCAGTAAAAGACGCAACATTTCCATTAAGCTTTGTTCATGGTTTGGCACACAAACTTTAGATTCTTTGCGGTCTTGCCGACATTGTTCTGCCGGCATTGGATTTTGTGCAGCTTCTTTCAAAACTTGGATAATTTCTTCGCCTATTTTGCCTTTGGCGATATCAGCACGCAAATTGCGAACTTTACTTAATTCTTCGATTGTTTTCGGGTGAGCGCTTGCAATATTGAGCAATACTTCATCTTTAGCAACAGCTGAACGCGGCACATTATATTTTTGCGCCCGTTTTTCGCGCCATTCCGCCAGATATTTCAGTGCTGCCAAATAGTGCGGTGAATATGTATTATGGCGCAAACGTTTCCATGCTTCATCAGGTTCAATTTTGTATGTTTTTTCATCGCATAAATCGGCAAGTTCTTCTTTAATCCAATCTAACCGATTATGTTCGGTCATATATTGATACAGATATTTATAACAATCAACCAAGTGTGTTACATCACCCAAAGCATATTCCAATTGTTCTTCGTCCAGTGGACGTAAGCTCCAATCGGTTAAACGGCTTGATTTATCAATGTCTTTATGCGTAATGGCGCGAACCAAGTTGCCATAACCGATATTCTCCGTAAAACCGCAAACTTGAGCCGCAATTTGCGTATCAAATACGTTTTGCGGAATTTGTCCGCTTAAATTATAAAAAATTTCAATATCCTGACGTCCGGCGTGAAAAACCTTCACCACATCTTTGTTTTGTAAAACGTCAAAAAATGGCGACAAATCAACATTTGCCAGCGGGTCAATAATTGCAGCTCCGCCTTCATAACCTACTTGCAGCAAACATAATTTAGAATAGTATGAATGTTCCCTGATAAACTCCGAATCTACGGTAATAAAGGGGTGTTGTTGCAAAATTTCGCAAAAAGAAACTAATTTTTCATCACTGTCAATTACATTCATCTTTTTCTCCTTGTCTCCTTTTCTATATGCTAAGCTTTATTGCTTAATATTCTTTTAATTTTCTGAATCGGAAAAATTTAAACTGCGTAATTGAGTTCTTGACTTATATTTCTTTTTTTATTAAACCTGTAAATAAAGAAATATAATGATGATATTATTAAAAAAAAATAAGAGCTTATGGAAAAAATTTTTTTGCAGGCAGAATTTGTAATTTCCCAAATTAAAAGGTTTCTTAAATCTATAGCTGTTATAACGGCTTTGATTTTTGTTGTGTGGGGAGTGCTTTATCACCTCACGGATTTTGTAACAGTGATGCAATATATTGCTATTGGGGCAATAGTGTGTATTATAAACACAATGCTCCGTAATTTTCGGCAGCGTAAAATGACTAATGTAATTTATGTTAGTGGGTTTTGGGTGCTAATGGCCGGAGTTGTTTTGGTATTATATCACGCCGGATTTGAAGCTGCCTCAGTTGCCGTTTCGGCCGCATTTGTTTCATTACCGTTTTTTGGGGCAACTATATATGAAGGAATTGTCGGATTATCGCTGTTGCTTATTTTAATTAAACATATTTGCCTCTAGTAGAGGAGTTTATAAAAAAAACTCGCTGTCAGTGATATGACTGCGAGTTTTTTTATAGTTGGTAGTCCCGGGCAGAGTTGAACTGCCGACCCATCCATGTGAAGGATATGTGATAACCGTTTCACCACGGAACTTTGGGCTTTACATCTTGGTAGTCCCGAGCAGAGTTGAACTGCTGACTCATCCATGTCAAGGATACGTGATAACCGTTTCACCACGGAACTAACAAATATAAAGGTTGTATAATATTATTTATTATGCTTGTCAATAAATTTTTAGTAAAAGAGATAATACCATAAGTTATGAACTGAAATTTATTATTTTTGCATCTGAAATTAAAGATGTTGTGCCGAGAATAACTATAGGTAAATTATATTTTTGCGCTAAATTTACGGCTTCCGGCAGAGAATTAGTATAAATCGCTTCTATATTTTTCTGTTTAAGTTTATCAACTTGCTTTTCTGTAAAAATATAGTGATGATTCGATGACCTTGTTAAAATTATTTTTGCCGATATATCAGACATCACCTCGGCAACTCCTGAAAAATCTTTATCATCAGGAATACCGATTATTGATACAATTTTTGAGATATTTAATTCATTTATTGATTTTTTTACGCTTTCAGCATTAATGCGATTTATGCTGGCATCGAGCATCATAAACGGCTCAGAGCTGATTATTTCCTGCCGTCCCGGCCAAATTAATTGTAATAAGCATGCTTTTAATTTAATAACATCAATATACGATAAAATATGTTCGCAAAGCGCTATTGCTAATGCACAATTTTTTGCCTGATGTATGCCAAGCAGTGGTATTTTAAGACCTTTATATTTATTTTGTGTTGTTATCACATCGAAAACCATTCCTGATTTAGAAAATTTTATATTTTCAGTTTTAAAATCTTTGCCATATTCTAAAAGTTTGCATTTTTTCTCATTTGCCTGTTTACGAATAATATTCATAACTTCTGGATTTTGTTCGGCAGTTGCAACTATTTTTACATCATCGGTAATTGTGCAAACTTTATCTTTAGCAATTTCTTCAAGGTTTTTACCAAGCTCACGCGTATGTTCTAAAAAAATTGTGTTTATAACCGCATATTGATGAATAATATTTGTAACATCATCATATTTAGCACCTTTGCCATGTTCAATAACATTAATATCTGCCTTTTTATTATTAAAATATGTTAAAGCCACGGCCGCTTGCAAACCGATAGGGCTGATATATTCGGAAGGTAATAAAGTCTTTTCAATTTCATCAAAATGAGGTTTTATTTTTTCAATGCATTTTATAAAATCCTCAACCGGTATTTGCTCATTATTAAAACGGAAACGTTCACAAAAATCACTGATATGCGGACTTGTCATTAAGCCTACATTAAATTCTGTTTGCAAAATTTTCGCAATCATATAAGCAACTGAGCCTTTGCCTTTACTGCCGGTGACAGTAATTGCAGGTTTCTTTGATAGTTTTTGCAAAATATCTTTGGTATTTTCCGGATGGCGTTTAAGCGCATCTTTATCGCTGAAATTAAGATATTTTTCAGCCTCTAAATATGAAGCATAAATATAATCTTCAGCTTCTTTCCTACTCTGCATTAAAATCGTCCTTAATGGTTTGCATAATCGCTCCAGCAACATTTATGTCGGTTGCTTGTTCAATACCTTCCAAGCCGGCAGTAACATTTATTTCGCAAAAATAAGGAAGTTCTTTACCATAAAGCAAATCCAAACCAACAAAATCTAAACCGGTCTGTTTGTATATATCATGCGCAATATTTTGAAAATAGGGTTCAATTTTAATTTTTTTGACATTAGCACCAAGAGCAACATTAGCTCTGAAATCGGTATCTGAGGTCCTTTCCATTGCAGCAATTACTTCTCCTCGTGCGCAATAAATACGCATATCATGACCACTGCTACTGAAAATAAATTCTTCAAAAAGCCATTCTTTGAAAGCGGGATACAAATTTGCTAAATTTTTATATTCTTCTTTATTTTTAATCAAAAATATTTCTTGTCCCATTGAACTTTCCAATCCTTTGGCAACAAATGGTAATTTAAGCTCATCTGCTAGCATTCCAAAAGGTAAAGAAGAATAACCGGCAATATATTTTGGCTTGATAAAATAAGCAGAATTTATATTTTTTAATTGTTTTAATTTGTTAATGTATATATTTAATGCTTGTAAACTGTTATAACTTTTGGCACCTAATCCATTAAGATAGTCCTTAACTTTCCCGTATTTATAACGATTTATAATGAAATTTTTGTTTTCCAACTGATATCCTTGATTATAGCAATTATTTTCTTTTATGCTCGTATCACTGACACCCAAAATTCTTAAATCAACACCTTGTTTTTGCGCTTCATCTAATAAACGTCGGCAAGAATAAGCGCTGCCCATGTTATTATATTTTTCAATCAAGTATCCAGAAAGTTTCATTTTATTTTTTTCCAATCAATTGCTGCCAATTTTTCAACAATTTTTATCAGAGAAGCAATTAAGGCAGAAAATTGCTCTTTATTACATGGATTACGATATTCGCCGTTTATTTCTAATTGTAGGCAATCAGTTTTTGTGCTGTCGGAAATATTTTTAGTAACAGTATTTGTACCACCTGCACTGAAAATTTTATTTTTCCAAACAGATTTTTTTACAGTATTCAATTCATAAAAATGTTCTTTAAATGAATTTATCACAATATCTTCAACAAATTTATGTCCATGTAATGATGTTAAATCAGCATTTTTCTCTATTTCTGTAAGGCTAGGATTCGGTGCCGTTCCTAATTCAACGGCATATTCACGTGTTGTCGCAGAGCCATGTAAATCAAGCAACACACAAATTGGCTGACCGTTTTGCTCCATTTTTTTAATATAATTTTTTAATTTTATTTGATAATTATTACTTTTCGGTGCATCAAAATTCGGATCTTTTTCGGTGAAGCATGCATTATAAATTAAATGGCATCCTGTGATTTGCTGCAAATATAATGCTATTCCACCTGTATATAAATCAGCCCATTTTTTCTGTCCGTTGCGGAAGTGATTAGCCGCATGAGGAGCCGATAGCATCACAGGAATAGTGCCTTCAATTATTTTATAATTTTCATCTCCATAAGCATCATAATTATTGGCACTGAATATTTTTTCATTTATCTCTATTTGTTCAAACAAATCAGGCATTTTATGTCCTTTAATCAAATTTTTTAATAACATAATATCTTACTAAATTTATAAATAAAGCAAAATGTTTCGGATTTAAACTGAAAAATATCATTATCAAGTTCGTAAAATTTTCCCAAATATGCGTTCTCAAAAAATAAAGATTCGAAGTTGTGTAAGTGCTTGATTTAAAAATACAAAAGACGGCATTTTTGTGGGATGTTGTTTTATTGGTGATATTTGGTGAGATTTGTCTTGCATTCGAGTTCGGCTACTTCTTATTATGCGCTTCGGACACTCGGTTGCGTGTTTTTCGCTGCGCGTCGCTTACGCTAGCTAGCTCAAAAGCAACCTTCGCCCGTCGTCAAAAAACAAGCATTTAGCTTGTTTTTGTTTCCTCTTCTT
>JAFUBQ010000016.1 GCA_017460085.1 Alphaproteobacteria bacterium | reverse complement strand
TGAATATCTTCTTACGGTATTTTGTCACTATCACTATATGATAGTGGCAGTGATACACGCAATTACTTTGTTTGCTATACTTTATTTCTTCCATAACCGCAGTATAGCGCGAAGATTTAGGATTGTCTACATCTACCTGCTCACGCAGGTTGTGTTACGTTCGAATCATAAACTCTGTAATTTATTAAGCATTCCTATGAAGTACAAAGCTATGGATTCATTAAATTTAGATATTTTGGGATACAAGGTTTTAGTAAATTGTCCTGCATAAAAATCTTTCTCCATATAAAAGAATTGCATTCCTAACATTCCAACAGCAATAGTATTTCCTAAAATTTTATATTCATCATCTAAATAATCAACATATCCAAGTATTCCGTTATTAAAAACAGTTCTTGTAAAATACGGATAAATCACTTTTTCTGAAAAAGTGAAACTTTCTTTGTTTAGCTGTGGATTATATCCGAACCTTCACCATGATTTTGTAATCTGTTTTCCAAGGCTTTCCAATTTCTGACAATAACATTTATTCATGATATTTTTTTTCTCGTTCTTCCATTATAGCTTTTCTCATAACAGAGGATTGTTTAAGCAATTCTTCCATATCAAACATATCAAATTCAAGTTTTTTTTGCATATTTGTTTTGCACTCTAACTTGGGTATTTAAGCTGTGCATTTTATTTGCAGATATTGCAAAAGGCAGTTTTTGCCGAAAATATTCTAATGCATCTGAAGGAAGATATGCATCACCGCAAATTATCTTTTCGTAATTATCTTTGGTAATAAATTTATCAATGGCTTCTTTTTGTAAAAATTCCTCAAGAAAGCCGATTTCTTGCGAAGCGCTTAAATAGTATTCGCAAAACAATTCTCCGAGCGAGCCAATAGTAGAGGAAACTGTTGCCGTATTAGATTCAAATTTTCCTCTTTCATCAATCGTTAATCGCTGATATCCTTCATTTGCCTCATCAAAGATATCTTTTATTTCTGTTGTAATATCATATTCCATTTTATTACCAATCAATCTCTTTGTTATTACTCGAAGCTGTTTGTTTTTAACGCAAACAGCTCCGAGCTTTTTCTTACTTCTGACGCATATAAGCCACACCTTCTTTTTAAAGCAGATTCTTAATTGTTGCCATTTCTAAATAGGCATCACCTAAGAAAAAATGTAAATTATTTTTGTTCATTGTATTTCCTTTTTTAAAAATTCAATTTTGTCGTTTGTCTAAATTATGGCACAAATCAACGTTAAAGCCAACCACTTTTTATGTATTTTCTTTTTACAAATTAAAATATAATAAAAAATGCTTGCAATTTATTTTATTTTATGTATATTGGCGCTTGTCCCTTGCCGGATTCTGTTTTAAGATTTCGGCTATACATTGAGCAGTCGATATTATTATCGGCTATTTGTTGAGTAATCCATAAGGAGATATAAAAATATGGCAAATTATGAAAGCGTGATTATCGCGCGTCAAGATCTCGGATCCTCACAGGTTAACACTTTGGTTGAAGAATTGACCGGTGTTATTAAGGCTGAAGGCGGCGAGGTTGTAAAAGTAGATAACTGGGGTTTGAAAAATCTCGCTTATCGCGTTAAGAAAAACCGTAAAGGTTATTATGTTTTATTAGACATTGTTGCTCCGGCAAGCGCTATCAGTGAATATGAACGCCGCATTCGTTTGAATGAAGACGTTATTCGCTATATGACAGTGCGCGTTGAAGAATTTAACAACGAAGTTGCTTCTGACGAACAACTAGATGAAGCAGTTGAAGCATAAGGGAGAAAGAACAATGGCTACAAAACAAACAGTTTTTAAAAGAAAATCTTGTCCGTTTTCAGGCGAAAATGCTCCGAAAATTGACTATAAAGATGTGAAATTGCTTTCTCGCTACATTTCAGAGAAAGGTAAAATTATTCCATCACGCATTACATCTGTTTCAGCTAAAAAACAAAGAGAATTGGCTCGTGCCATTAAACGTGCGCGCTACATTGCTTTGTTACCGTATGTTGCTATGTAGGAGGATAAAATGGAAGTAATTTTATTGGAACACATTGAAAAATTAGGCAAAATGGGTGATAAAGTAAGCGTTAAAAACGGTTATGCCCGCAACTATTTATTGCCGCAACAAAAAGCTTTACGTGCAACTGAAAGCAATATGGCTTATTTTGAAGCTCAAAAGGCCTCTTTGGAAGCACACAATAAAGAACTGTTAGAAACAGCAAATAAATTGGCTGAATCTTTGAACGGTTTTAATGCCGTATTGATTCGTCAAGCGGCTGAAACCGGTCAACTCTACGGTTCGGTAACAATTCGTGACATTGCCGGTGCCATTAAAGATGCCGGTTTTGACGTGGCTCGCCGTTTTGTATATTTGGAAAAACCTATTAAAGATTTAGGCATTTATCAAGTTAAGCTGAACTTGCATCCAGAAGTAACGCAAACCATTTTGGTTAACGTTGCCCGTAGTGCTGAAGATGCTAAAAAACAGGCTAAAGCATATAGTCAAGAATAAGTTTTTCAAAGCTTTTAATACAAAAAAATCACGCAGCAATTGCGTGATTTTTTTTATCTATTGTTTCAAATTTACTACAACAGTTTTTTATCAAGTTCCTCTAATTCATCAATATATGCCGAAATCAGCGATAATCCATATTCCCAAAATTCGGCATTATTCGGATTAAGGCCAAACGGTGCCAAAATTTTTTCATAATCTTCAAGCGCTGTTTTAGAAAGCATATCCAAATATTTATCGGCAAAATTTTCCACCTTTCCCGATTGTTTTACCTGATATAACGAGTTAACAAAACAATCGGCATAAGAATACGCATATACATAAAACGGCAAAAAGAAAAAGTGTCCGACCATTGACCATATATGCGCACTATCCTCATCTACAACCACCGAATCGCCTAAGCTGTCACGCATTTCTTCCACCCAAATTTGGCTTAAACGTTCCTCTGTCAGTTCGCCGTTGCGGCGCTCATTATGTGCGCGTAATTCAAAAAAGTGGAAAGCAATCTGACGAATTGCCGTATTAATCATATCGCCAACTTTAGAAGCAATTAAACATAGTCTTGCTTTGTCGTTTTGCATATTTTTCAACAATGATTGAAACACTATCATTTCACCGAAAACAGAGGCAACTTCTTCCGATGTCATACGAGAATGCTCATTTAATTCACCATTATGCAAACGCAATTGGTGATGACATCCGTGCCCCAGTTCATGTGCCAAAGTCAACACATCATTCTGCTTTCCGTTAAAATTAAGCATTAAATACGGATGCTTGCTTGCTAAAGGTCCACTACAAAAAGCACCTGAGCGCTTACCGTCACGCGGCGGAACATCTACCCAATTATTTTCAAAAAATTCTTTTGCAATCTCATATAACTTCGGCGAAAATTCTTTATAGGCATTCAACACAATTTCAACTGCCTCACCCCAAGTATAGCTAATATCTTCACTAAACGGCAGCGGTGCATTCCTATCCCAATAATTTATTTTTTCCACGCCAAGCCATTTTGCTTTTAATTTATAAAAACGATGCGCTATGTCTTTATAATGTTTTTTAACGGTCTGCGCCAAAACTTCCACGCTTTCGTCGCTCACATCTTCGCTCATATTGCGTACGCTTACCGGCGATTTGAAACCGCGTTTTTCATCTTCTATGGCTTTATCTTTCATCACCATATTATAAATAAAAGTAAACAAATGGCTGTTTTGCCATAAAACCCTGTTCATTTCTTTGCCGGCCTTCAAACGCGTTGCGGCGTTTTTATCTAAGAGCAATTTTGACAATTCAGCATCATTATATTTTTTGCCATCAACTTCAAATTCTAAGCGTGATGAGGTTTCCTCATAAAGCCGCACCCACGCATCACCGGAAGTAATAGACTTTTCAAGTAAAATTGTTTCTTCCGGCTCGCTTAGCTCATAGTCCTTAAATTTGCGCACTCGCTTTATCCAATAGCGATAGGCATATATGCGCTCATCTTTAAGCCATTGAGCAATTTTTTCATCAGGCAAAGCATTAAATTCAACACTGAAAAATACCGTCGGCTTAGCATAATCGGTTAATGTTTCTTCAATTTGTTGATAAAAACCTACAGCTTCGGCATTTTTCATTTGTGTAACCATATTTAAATAGGCAAAACCGCCTAAACGGCTGCCGATAATCGAACGCTTTTCAATATCTTGCAAGGCTGCCAAAAATTCATTTGCTGATAAGTTTGCTAATTTTCCTTTATATTTATCGGCAAAATCAAGCGCCATGGCTCGATATGCTTCTAAATCAACCGTAATTTGCGGGTCGTTAATTGATTTATATAAATCACTTAAATTCCAAGCCGGCATCTTATTTGTCATTTTCTTCATGCTCCTCATCCATATTTATTTCTTCCATAAATGCTTCATCAGATATATCACCGGTATTTTTTTCTTCAATTACCGGTTCGTTTTGTTCAACCGTTTCTCCGTCAAATAAATTTTCCGGCGATGAAAGTAATACATCTTCACGCAAATTTAAGCTACGCTTTTTAGCAGCCTCTAATTCTTCAATTTTGCGCTCGGTAAATTGGCTCTGCGCTTCTAAATCTGCCATATCGGCAGCAACATCTCCGTTATATTCCATCGTTTCATATTTTTCTGCCGAAAAAATATAATTTGACCACGGCGCATTTTGTTTGCCTTTAATCCAAGACCCGAATCCTTCTAAAATAACCGAAGCATTACACATTGTATCTTGCCACAAATATTTAAGCGGACAAACCATTTCTCCGCGGTTACATTCAGCAACATTCAGAACAAATTGCTCCGTACAAGGAATAAAACCGCGTTTTTGCAAATCGTGCTTTGGCGCAAGCACAAGCATTGTCACCATATAAACTACAAAAAATACCAAAATACCTAATAAATAGTAATATAATAAATGAAAAAAGCGTGCCATTTATCCCCTCGCTGCAGCAAATTTTTCCAACTGAGCTAATTCTTCCAGCGTATTGGCACTTGCCACTTCTTGAGCATCGCCTTCAATAGCCGTGCACTGCAAGCCCATTTGTTGCGCTACTGCCACAGCATCGGTTAAGTAAAATTCACCGGCAGCATTTTGATTGCCGATTTTTTCTAATATTTTAAACAAATATCTACCATCAAAAGCCATAAAACCGGAATTACAAAAATCTATAGCTTTTTCAGCTTCAGTGGCATCTTTAAACTCAACAATGCTCTCCAACTTTTCACCATTCATCACCAAACGCCCGTAACGACCGGCATCTTCAGGCCTAAAACCCAAAACCACAACCGCAAAGCCTTCTTTAACTTTTGCAATTGAGCGTTCAAATGTTTGCTTGGTAATAAGCGGTGTATCACCAAAAATAACTAAAACCGGCCCGCTAAAATCTTTTAATGCATCACGAGCACAATTAACCGCATGCCCTGTTCCAAGCTGTGCTTCTTGCACACAAGTTTTATACGGCGCAACAGTTTTTGCCACTTCATCTCCATCAGGTGAAATCACAGTAACGATTTCGTTAACCGGTATGGTTTTCAATGTATCAATAATGTGCTTTATCATCGGTTTACCGCATACCGGCATCAAAACTTTCGGCTTATCTGATTTCATTCTGGTTCCTTTACCTGCACCCAAAATAACTGCCGCAATTTTATCGTTCATAATTTATTCTCCTTTATCTATTTTTTAATATTTCAAGGTTAACATTAAATATAGGTTAATGTACACACATTTAATAAGGACTTCAAATGAAAAAAGTATTTTTGCTCATTTTCTGTGGTTTACTGCTCGGCATATCATCAGTTTCAGCCGAAGTTTTTTCAATTGTGGATACACATTCATATAAGCCTCGCGGCAGCAAAAGTCCGGCCGAAGCTGTAGCTCCTGATTTACCTGACCCAAATGACCAAGCGGCAGTGCGTAAATTTTTCAAAGAAAGAATTGAGCATGCCGCTGTTACAAAAGCAGCTCCCGATGACGACTATAATATCCCATCTTCAATTAATGTTGTACACACACCTGAATATTACAAAGCCAAAGAAGAAGAAAACAAACCTTTGTTTCAAAAAATGTATGAAAGTGCGGTGCAAGCTTTATATGAAAAAGAAAACGAAAATTCTAATATATCCGCTGAAAATGAAATAAGCGAAGAAGAAGCTGCCAAAACCGCAACACGTTTTTTCACAATTAATACCCCTAAAAAACCACGCATAGTAGATAATTATGCAAATGAACCAAGCATTCCTACTGTTGGCTTTTCTTTACCGAGCGGAATACGAATATTGGCTCCAGCATTAGAACATATTCCATATTTTTTGAGCTATATAGATATTCAAGCGAATGGTTATCTTAAAATTGAGGATACGGTTATTGTGGTAGCTGACGGCAAAAAATTTGCTCACCCGATGGAACGTATCTTTACAAAATATGTGCAAAATGAAAATGAGCATAGGCAAAAAATTGATGTTATTCTCAGCGATGTTTCCGTTAATGGTGTACCTATTTCTTATACCGTAGAAGAAATAGGCAATAATATCGTTTTGAAACCTAAGTATAAACAAACGCTAGAACCTGGCGTTTATACCTACACATTCAATTATTTGGTTAACTACGGACTGCAAACATATGAAAATAATGTTATGATGAATTGGCTTTTAACCGGAAAACCTCTTAATGCTTTTGTTACATCTGCAAATGCAATAATAACTCTGCCAACTGGCAATACATTTAAAAATGTTCAAAGCATAATTGGTAGAAATGGCAAATATACCTCTCGACGCTCAAACATAATTCCTCTTGCTGCAAATGCCGTGGCAATATCTAATTATACTCCGCTTTTGAACGGAGAAACAATGAATTTAATAGCAATTGCCGACAAATCCTCATTTTTAACAAATTTTGATAATAATTTTAACCGTTTTATTTTTAATTGGGGGAATATTGTGTATGCAGTATTCGGCCTGCTGGCTATTCTTGCTGCATATTTATTATCACTTATCAACTTAAAACATGAGAAAAAAAATGTAAAATACACTCCTTTGCATAACGGCTCATTAATGCGGCAAATTTTAGTCGGTAAATGTGATTGCGTAGCTTTTGTAGCGCAAATTTTAGATTTATTCTGCAAGCAGGCTTTAGATATTACAGAAGAAAATAACTGTGTTTATTTAACTCGTAAAAATATAAATAGTTCACGCTTAAATAAAACAGAAAAACAAATTTTAAAAAAAATATTTACAAAGCAAATAAATAAATTTGCAGTAAATTCATCTAACAGTGCAATTCTGAAAAAAATAAACTCCTTGCTGGCTAAAAACAATCAAAGACAAATTAAAAAATATTCATTCATGCATAATATGGTTTATATAATTTTCAGCTGCGTTATGCTGCTACTCACTGAAATTTTTATTGCAGCTATTAATGTAAATCCGCTGCAAATAGCCATTGTCTTAATACTTTCATCTATAATGTACGCTTTTTATATTTGGATACTACGTTATAAATTTAAGCACTGGTGTATTAGTGTTCCGCTTAAAATTTTCTCTTTACTCGCTATTTTAGCCGTGCTTATGTTTAGTAGCTTGTATACCGAATTTTTTACGGGTATCTTAATTTTATTGATGATTTTTGCAATTTTTTCATTTACTAAAATTTTCGCTAAGCAGAATAATTTTATTGTTGAAGCTAATAAATCTATTCAGGCCTATAAAGAATACTTATTGCTAAACTCGGGAGCCATAAATTTAGGCAGAGATTTAATCAGTCATCAATCTTGTATTTTTGCTCTTGGTATTAAGGAATATTTCCCTTTAACTACTACCAATAAGCAATTCTATAGACTTGATGTTGCCGAACGGTTACACCAATCCATTGTAAGAATTTTATAAATTACTGACAATTTATAAGCTAATTTTCATAAAAAAAATTGGTGTTCTATACACCTTTAAGTTGTATTGCGTTTTTTTTATATTATTTTCTTGCATTTATAATTTTATTGATGTATAAATAAAACAAAATACAACTTAATATGGAGAAAATATATGACAATATTGAAAAATCGTGTAATTACAATTTATAATCGTAAAACAAGTATGCGGCTTGCCAGTATAGAATGGCAGATACTAGACCATATATGCTATGCAGAAAAACTAAAACGTAAGATTATATTAGAAATGATTGATAAAAATCGTGATCCAAACTTAGGATTAACTGCGGCTGTGCGCTTGTTTTCTTTACACTATCTCGATTCGTTGGCACACAAAAACTCTTTAGGATACGCAATTGCAAGCAATCATCGCAACTTAGAAAATACTCTGCGAGTATTAAGTGCATAAAATATAGCAATTTATTTTAATGAAAAAGCTGCTGACCATAAATCAGCAGCTTTTTACTTGCTTTAATCTGTTTCTCCAACATACATGCCAATCGCACGCGCTGCTTTAACATACGAACTATCAGCATCTAAACCTGTAGTTCCGGCAGCCACAACCTCATCTAAAGAAAAAGAGGTAACTTTACCGCGAGTTAAGGCAACCATCCTGTCAGTATGACCTTCTGCCAATAAATTAACTGCTTCTGCGCCTAAAATAACTGCTAAACTGCGATCAAACGCAGTAGGATTACCTGAGCGCTGTACATGCCCTAACTTTGTTACGCGCGTTTGAAAACCTTTGTAATTAGCATTAATTAACCTGCTTAAATAGTCTCCTATACCGCCGTTAATTTTTTCGCCAACCATATTAACCGCGCCGGTAACTGCCTCGCCTGTTTCGGTTTTAACACCTTCAGAAACAACAATCAATGCACTGGTACGACCGCTTTTTTTAACTTCTTCTAATTTGTTAATAATTCCTTGCAAACTATAAGGAATCTCCGGAACTAAACAAATATCCGCAAATCCGGCAATTGCAGAATGCATTGCCAAATGACCGGCATCACGTCCCATAACTTCCAATATTAGCGCCCTATGATGAGAACGAGCCGTCGTCATCAAATCATCTAATGCATCTGTGCATACTTGGCACGCAGTATTAAATCCAACTGAAAATTCTGTTAATGGTGTATCATTATCGATGGTTTTCGGAATACCAATCATCTTAACACCAGCCATTTTGCAATATGTACTTACAATACTCATACTGCCATCACCGCCAACAACCACAACAGCATCTAAACCTAAAGTGCGCACACCCTCACCAAAACGTTGTGCTAAAACTTCTTGCGATTCTTTTACACCAGTATTTAATGAACCTAAATAAGAGCCGGCTAAACGCGGCCAAGGTGTATTTGAATAGTTTCCTTCAGTCAAAATTTCATATGATAAAGGCCGATTAGTTAAACCATCTGTGCCGTCATGAATACCATAAACTTCCCAATTCTTTCGAGATGCAGCATTTACAACAGCCATAATAACTGCGTTTAAACCTGCACAATCTCCGCCACTAGTCAATATTCCTATCTTTTTAATATCCGTCATTATTTTTTTCACTCCGTTAAATATTTGTTGCAATCAGCTAAAAAATATCGTATATTCTTTACAACATTGAATTAAAATTTCCAGTAAAAAATGTAGTTTTCACATTTTTTTTGAAAGGACTATAGAAAAAATGGCCATTAATAACAAAATTTCTCATCTACAATTGGCTTTATGCGAACTTAAACTGGAGCAACGTCACCTGAATACCGATATGGCTAATTTGCTCAAAAATAATAAAACAGTTGATTTTTTGAAAATTCGTGAACTTAAAAATATGAAAAATAGTGTCGCAAAAAAAATTAGTTCAGTTGAAAAACGTATAGACCCAAATATTATTGCTTAAAAACTCAAAGTGTGAAGTGTATAATGAAAAAAAGAGTCGGAGTTAATTCCGGCTTTTTATTAAAGATGTATGATAAATAATGAAGAATCTGCAAATATGTATACACTAAGTTTATAAACTGGTGGTACTATAATGCTGCAAACCAAGCGGTTTGAGCGCACTTTTAGAGAGGAGAGGCATTATTCCAAGACCTTAGCATTTATTTCCGTATAAATACGTTATTTTCTGCAAATCAAATAACAAAAAGACACACAC
>JAFUBQ010000015.1 GCA_017460085.1 Alphaproteobacteria bacterium | reverse complement strand
CATCTTTGGTGGTATCGAAACCAACAGATGTATATGGTCTCTGTCGTGATTTTGTTCTATGAAGTATATTTGTGGGTAGTGTTCGTGAATTTCTATCAACCGTTTCTTAAAAAATCCATATACACCCGCGTTGAATATCTTTTTACGGTATTTTGTCACTATCACTATATGATAGTGGCAGTGATACACACAATTGCTTTGTTTGCTATACTTTATTTCTTCTATAACCGCAGTATAGCGCGAAGATTTAGGATTGTCTACATCTACCTGCTTACGCAGGTAGTGTTACGTTCGAATCATAAACAAAAAAATTCCACCGAATATATCAGTGGAATTTTTTTGTGCGCTATAGCTATCCTTCGTCTTCTACCAATTCGACCTTAGTTAATAAAAACTCAGGTGTTTTACGGCCAAAGGTACGATATCTTTTCATTAAACTGACTGCTTCATAATCATGCGGATTTTCAACAATTTTTTGCTTATGCTCATTTTGCGTTTTATCGGCTGTGGTAATTTTCTCACTATTTTTATTTTCAAGTTCCGCATCTGCCTCAGCTTCTTTTGCTCTGTCAACTTTAATTTCAGCAGGTGTTTGTAATATTTTATCTAATATACTTTGCGTTTCTTTGGAGCGACGATTGGTATAAATAATATTCTGCCGCTTTTCCGGTAATGCATCTAAAATTATCTGCAAATTTTTCAATTGATGCAACTTTTTAATCAAGTTTATATCATCAATAACCAAAATATCAACAGCTGACAAATCTGCCTTATCTTCTTTCATTAAATCAACCAGCAAATTCGGCGATGCAATTATCACATTTGCCTCATCATCTATAGCCTCATCAGAATTGGTAACCGTGTTTTCATTAACTTCATGATATTTATTGAAAACGGCAAAACGGTCTGAAACACTGACTGACTGCTTTGAACTTGCCGTAATAATTAAAATGTTTTTAACTTCGCGCCGAGAAATTATATCTATTAACGGCAAAACATAAGAACAAGTTTTACCGCAGCGCGACGGTGCAATCGTAAAAACATCTTTACCTGCTAAAATTGACGGAATAACATCTGCCTGAACCGTAGTCGGCGTAGTCATTCCGGCATCTACAATTGCCTTAATTGTCTTTTCACTTAAACCCAATTCTGTAAAATCCATTTTTCCTCTCTTATACTTCAGGAACAGATTCATGTATCAATTTATCAGCCGACACCGGAATCTGTTCCGAATGGTCCGGTTTTTTGCCAGCTAAAATATCTTTTATTTCTGCGCCTGTCAAGGTTTCATATTCCATTAACGCTTCTGCCAATGTGTCTAAATCTTGACGATGCTCAGTCAAAATCTTTTTAGCTTCTTCATAAGCGTTTGTAATTAAGCTCTTAATTTCCGCATCAATCAGCTCTGAAGTTGCCTCACTTACGTTTGCATTGCGTCCGGAAGAAATTCCTAAATAATTATCCTGATTTGATGTATATGAAATCGGGCCGAGTTTGTCACTCATTCCCCATTCCGTAACCATTGCTTTTGCTAAATTAGTTGCCATCTGAATATCCCCTTTGGCTCCCGATGTTACTTTTTCATATCCATAAACAAGTTCTTCGCTCACTCGTCCGCCCATAGCCATTGTTAAAGAAGAAAGCATTTTAATACGCGACTCGGAATATGAATCCTTTTCTGGTAAACTTTGCACCATACCTAAGGCTCTGCCGCGCGGAATAATTGTTGCTTTATGAATTGGGTCCGATTCTGCAACATTAAGTGCGCATATTGCGTGTCCCGCTTCATGATAAGCTGTTTTGCGCTTTTCTTGTTCGTCCATAGCCATAGATTTACGCTCTGTTCCCATTAAAACTTTATCTTTGGCATTGTCAAAATCTTCAGCCGTAACACGGCGCTTATTATGGCGTGCTGCCAATAAAGCCGCTTCGTTAACCAAATTAGCCAAATCAGCACCTGAAAATCCCGGCGTACCTCTCGCCACAACTCCTAAATCTACATCACGAGCCAACGGAACTTTTCGCACATGCACTTTCAAAATTTCTTCACGTCCGCGCACATCCGGATTCGTTACTTGCACCTGTCTGTCAAAGCGTCCCGGACGCAACAAAGCAGGATCTAATACGTCTGGACGGTTAGTTGCAGCAATCAAAATAACATTTTCATTATCTTCAAATCCATCCATTTCTACAAGTAACTGATTAAGCGTTTGCTCCCGTTCATCATTTCCGCCGCCATAACCTGCTCCGCGATGACGTCCGACTGCATCAATTTCATCAACAAAAAGCAAGCAAGGTGCATTCTTTTTTGCTTGAGCAAACATATCACGAACGCGCGAAGCTCCTACTCCGACAAACATTTCCACAAAATCTGAACCGGAAATTGAAAAAAACGGCACATTAGCCTCGCCGGCAACAGCTTTGGCTAAAAGTGTTTTTCCTGTTCCCGGAGGGCCAACCAACAAAACACCCTTAGGAATTTTGCCGCCTAAGCGCTGAAACTTGAGCGGTTCTTTTAAAAATTCCACAATCTCTGCCAACTCGGCTTTAGATTCATCTGCGCCGGCAACATCGGCAAACGTTACTTTTTTTGAATTTTCAACCAAGCGTGCTCTTGATTTTCCAAAACTCATTGCTTTATTGTTACCGGAATTTGCCTGCCGGAAAAAATACACCCAAACACCAATTAAGAGCAGCATAGGTCCCCAACCAATCAGAAGGCTCAAAAAAGATTCTCCCGATGCTTCTTGCGGTTTGGCTTCAACCTTTACTCCGTTTTCTAAAAGAGTATCAACAGTGGTCGGACTATATGGAGCGTATGTTGAGAATTTTTTGCCATCTGTCATTAAGCCTCTGATTTCTGCGCCGCTGATACTAACACTTACCACACGCTTGTCTTGCACATTGCGCATAAAATCGGAATATGCAATATCTTCCATTCTGCCTCCATCAGGCATCTTGCTTGTATATCCGATGATTATCGCAATGAAAACCAAAGCTAAAATCAATATACTAAAATTTTTCCCATATTTCATACCAAAACCCCTATTTTACACTCATATTTCATTAAATGCACATTTGCTTCGACAATAACACAATTTAACACTATATCAAGCCAATATGAATTTATGTTTTCAGTTTCAATACTAAAATAGTATATTTTACGGCGCATTCAATTTTTAACAGCTCAGTTTTATACATATCTATTGGTCTTCGCCAAAACGAGAATTAACTAAAACCGTTAAACTTTCAATAGCACGGTCAGCTTCATTGCCTACTGCTTTTACTTTAATGACGCTCCCTTTAGAAGCAGCAAGCATCATTAAGCTTAAAATTGAAGAACCGTCAACAACTTGCCCATCTTTTTCTACCGAAATATCCGCATCAATTTCTGCCACACATTTCACAAAAGCAGCTGCGGCTCTTGCGTGCAAACCTTTCTGATTACAAATTGTAAGACATATTTCAGAACTTTTACTCATTTTTTTGTTCCGCCAAGCAGTTGAGATGCTACATTAATATGCTTTTTGCCGGCTTCTTGAGCTGCTTGTACACATGCACCTAAAGACTGGTCTTTACGGCTTGATGCTAATTTAATCAGCATCGGCAAATTAACACCGGCAATAACATCATAATTGCCATGACCTATAACCGACATTGCCAAATTTGAAGGCGTTCCCCCAAACATATCCGTTAAAAGCAAAACACCATCGCCGCTATCAACTTTTCTGGTTTTGTTCAAAATTTCTTGCCGTCTGCTGTCTACATCGTCATCAGGGCCAATACACACGCAGTCAACTTGCGTTTGTTTACCCACAACATGTTCCATAGCTGCAAAAAATTCTAAAGCTAAATTTCCATGCGTAACAAAAACCAAACCTATCATTGTTCAGCCCCGCTGGACCATACTTTAATTGCTCCGAATGATTTAAGCAATTCTTCTTTGCTTTTAGCCTTAAACAATTCATCTGCACGAGTGCGGCGGCCATTGAAAACAATTTCTTCAACATTTTCAACCGGTACGGCGTAG
The DNA here is from genome assembly GCA_017460085.1 of Alphaproteobacteria bacterium. Lineage (GTDB taxonomy): Bacteria > Pseudomonadota > Alphaproteobacteria > RF32 > CAG-239 > RUG410. The sequence continues at coordinate 16,871 of JAFUBQ010000015.1, read as the reverse complement.
ACTCTTGTAACAATTTCGCCATTTAATTCAACAATCATCAAAACTTCTGCTTCAGCTAAAACATTGCAAGTTTCAGCATCAATACCGTCCAAAATTATAGAACGACGTGCATCTCTTTTCAGTAATGCCGTATTTTTACCATCAAACTCTAGAACCGGATTTAACGGTTCTCCGTCACGAGCATCAATAAAAACAGCCAACTCACCGTATTTATTTTCAATAATTTGGAAAAAATCTTGTTTTTCCATTAACGTATAATATTGATTTTCCATTATTGCTCCTTAATCAAAAATATATTATAACCAACTTATGATATTTTAACCATATTTTTCAAATTGTCCACGATAACTTTGAGCTTATCCGCCTACTTTTTTTTATTAACGTGTTGTATTTCCTTTTTTAAGCGAATCGCGTAATAAATTTTTCACCTGCTGAGTATAAGATTTTTGCGATTTTTGCTCTTTTGACTGTTCAGCATTGTTATGTTTTTCAACAGATGTTTCAAATTCTTTGGCCATATTTGTTTCTTCTTTGGTTTTAGAATTAGTCGGTGGAAACGTATTATTGGCTGATTGTTTTTTTATTTCAGCTAATTTTGCTTCTTGCCCTGATTTTTTCAGAATCATCTCCGCTGTTTCGTTTTGTGACATATTTCGAGTACTAACCGATTTAACATCATCTATTTTTATATGGTTAACTCGCTTATTTTCCGTGGTTTTCTGCACTTGTTTAATTCCATCTGCAACTTTTGCTTCAGCACTTGGCTTAATTTCACCTTTAATCCCAGTTTGTTTAACCACGTTTTCTTCTAATGATTGAACACGTAAACGGCGTGGATTATATATGGCTTCGTTAATTTGCTTTGTATTATCGGCAACTTGCGAACGATCAAGTCCGGCTCTACGCGCCAAAGCGTCGGCTTGCTCAATAGCATTAAGTTTACCGGCATTTTCTTGTTGCTTAATTGTTTGCAGTTGAGTCCTTTGTTCAATCATCAAACGTTCGCTTGGCGCTAAAGCATCCAGCAAAGTTGAATCATTGTTTGAAGATTCTGCCTGACTCCGACGCAATTCTCGAAAAGAACGTTCAACATCTTCATCAAAATCATCATATTCATCATCGTCATCATAAAGTTGACGAACTTTTTTACTGATTTTTCCGGTTTTTGTTCTCTTAATATCCGGCTGCATTTTGTTGCTTTTGGCTTGCCAGCGGTCAGCTTCCAGTGCATCTATACGCAAAGTTAAGCGCTCATCATCGCCAACCTTCTTTTTTTTCCAATCAGGTTTAGAAACACTGCCTTCGTCATCACCTTCATCATCAGGTTTTATAATATCATCTTCATAATCGTCTTCATTCAGCATTATTAATTCCTCAAGTATATATACAAACTATTTTGTTGTATATGTCAACATAATTGAGCCATCATAAAAAATTTGCGGTGATACATTTATCTGCATATTATCATCTCGCAATAATGTAAATTTATGTCCGGCCAAAATGTTGTCAAGCATAATTTGCTTAAAAGTCGGCCAATCGTCAACATTTGAAAAAAACAATTTTTGCATTGATATAATTGCTTCAAGTTTTGGTTCATCTTCTACTTTGTCATAGTCAAGTCCCCATAATTTAAGATATGCGCGATTATAAAACTTAAGACGTTGATTTGCGCCTAAAATAATTACCGCATCGCTCAAATTATCTAAAATTCCCTGTTGCATTGAGGTTAAATCATTCAAGCGGCGCATAGTTGCCAAGCGGTCTGAAACATCTTCATACGCAAAAATCACTCCGTTTGGATGCGGCATCCGAAAACGATGGATTGTTCGGCCGTCCGGTAAATGCAATAAATCTTCGCGAATTTTCCATAATCCGCCGAATACACTCAATTCCTCATCTTTAAAAGCCTTAAAATCAGGTATAGATGGTAAAAGTTTATGTTGGCGAATAGTTTCAATAAATTGCATATAGGTAGGAGTTTTTTCTAAAAACTCGCTATCTAAACCCCATAAATTGCGAAACGAAGCGTTAGAAAAATATAAATTAGTTTTTTCATCAAAAATTGCAAATGCCGTACCTAAAACACCCAAAATTTCCAAGTGATTATTTTGATTTATTTTAAAGTTACGCTTTGCTTTTTTTAACTCGGTATTATCAACCAAATAGCCAACCGTGCCTATTTTATCTAACTCATCTCCGATAAAATACGGATTTTCATATACATCATAATTGTGAACATTACCGTCAATGACAATATTGAAAGATTTTTTTTGTTTTTTCTTGCTTTTTTGCACCGACTGAGCCAATAACAATGCCACAGCCTCTCCTTTATTGTTATTAAGTTCAATATTTTCACGCAAAACTTCATCTTTATCTTTTTTACCTGCATATTCAGCATATTTTTTATTTATTGCCAAAAGGTTTAGTTGTTCATCACGCAACCATAGCGGCGAATCGATACCATCAATCATATTTTCTAATTGCATAAATTTAGCTTGTAAATTTTGCTGTTCTTGCTTCAATATATCCAAATATTCCGTTTGTGCCGAAATATCCCTAAACCAAACAATATCGCAATATAAGTTATTATCATTGCTCTGCACTCTGTTGCCATATACGGCAAAAAATCTATGCCCGTTTTTTAAGCTTAAAACATCTTCAAAAGCTAAACCTTCCTGCTGTAGTAAATTTACATATTTTTTTAATAAAATGGCATCTTCTTTACCAAATAAATTAACAACCTCGGCAAATGATGATGCTGTACCGCTTTTTAAGCCCAGTAGAACAGCCAATTTGCGTGAACATTTTTCAATTATGTTTTTTTGCGGATCTTTAACTTTTTGGTCCGGATAAACAAAACAAAAATAACCGTCTTTAGCCGTGCATAAAAGCTCATTACAACGCTCTCTATCACGACGGATAAAATATATTTTACGCTTATAACCATAAATTCTGAGTTGAAGCACTACTATTGCCATAACTAAGGCAACAATTAAAAACACAGCAACAGTTAATATTATATTTAATTCCATATTCATTGGAGTAACTCTAAAAAATGTTTGCACCTGAATTCATTTTATATTATATAAAACACAATTAGCAATTTATTTTTTTAATTAATTGAAAGTTTTTAAAAAATGTGGACATTGGTTTTTGACACAACGGCAAATAATTGTGCTATTGCACTTTTAGACAGCACAAAAGTTGCGGATAAATTTGTAAAAGAGATGGAATTCGGACAAGCGGAAACTTTGCTTCCTGAAATTGAAACCATGCTCAAAAAACATAATTTATCATTTTCCGATATAGGTTTAGTAGGAGTTTGTGTCGGGCCGGGATCTTTTACCGGAGTTCGCTCATCTGTTGCCGCTGCTAAAGCTTTCAGCTTAGCGTGTCCTAATTTAGCAATAACCGGAGTTTCAGCTTTTGAGGCTTATGTCCACTCTTTAAGTATGTTTGAACTCAGTAAATTCAACGCTGTTATTATTGAAACCAAACGTGAAGATTTTTATTGTCAGCTGTTTGATGGTAAATTAGAAAAAATATCGGAACCATCAGCCCTTACATATGAACAAATTATTGATATGCTTAAAGGTAAAACCGTCACCTTAATCGGTAACGGAGTTGAACGATTTTTAGATAAACCCAGCGGCTTAACCCTGCATGCAATCCGTATGGATAAAATGGCACCGATAACAGATATTGCGGCCTGCGCTATTCAAAAAATGAAAAATAAAAAACTTAATTTTCCCAAACCGCTATATTTAAGAGCGCCCGATGTTTGTGTAAAAGCATAAAAATTATGTGGATATATAAAAAAGAAAAGTGTATGAAATATAAAAATAAAATTTATTGAAAAAGAGGAAAATATGACTAAATCTGAACTGATAGAAAGAATTGCATCAAGAATGCCTAATTTAACAATTAAAGATGTTGATAAAATCGTTAATGTAATTTTTCAGCGCCTGACACAGGCTTTAGCTGATGGTGACCGCGTTGAAATCAGAGGCTTTGGGGCATTTTCTGTTAGATTAAGAAAACCGCGTATTGCCATTAATCCGAAAAACAAAAAAAGCGTTAATGTTCCGGAAAGACGAATTATTCATTTTAAAACCGGTAAGGAATTGCATAACAGATTAAATGCTTCTTAAATTCTTATATGCGGTCAATAAAATAAATTGAAAGGATAATGAAAAAATGAAGTTTCTGCACTACATCTTGGCATTGCCGTTTATTTTATTTGCCGCATGGGCAATTTATTGTGCCGAATCGGCAGATGGTGTTGCTTTTGTTTTATGGCCGGACGATAAAATGAATATCAGCTGGAATATCAGACCTGTTTTACTGGTTGTTTTGCTGTATGGATATATTGGTGGACGTGTTGGTTCGTGGTTTGCTCAAGCTCCGTTACGCCGTGAGTTACGTCAACAAAAAAAGACAAATAAGGCCTTAACCAAAGAACAAAACGAGCTTAATAAAACCGTTAGCGGGTTAAAGCAAAATGTTTCTGATTTACAGGAAAAAGCTAAAGTTACCGCTCTTAGTGCACCAAATAAGGATACCGGAATTATGGCGCAAATTAAAAATAAATTCGGCGCAAAGAAAGGAATTTAAATGAACTGGCTGACAGACATTGTACGTCCTAAAATTAAGAAGACTACCCCTAAAGAAATTGCTGACAATTTGTGGGTGAAATGTCCTAATTGTGAGCAAATGCTTTTTTCAAAAGAATTAAAAAAAACGTTTTATGTATGCACATCTTGTGGGCACCATTTACGCTTATATGTTGAAAAAAGGTTCCGTTTGCTGTTTGATGATGACGAATATATACTTGTCAATTTACCGAAAATACAAGATGACCCTCTCAAATTTAAAGACTTACAAAAATATACCGAGCGTTTAAAAAACAATCGTAAAAAAGCCGAAGCAGATGATGCCATTCAAGTTGCACGAGGCAAAATCGGCGGTATAAAGTGTGTGGTTGCAGCAATAGATTTTTCGTTTATGGGTGGTTCAATGGGACTTGCAGTTGGTGAAGGAATTGTCACTGCCGCACGCTTAGCTTTAGAAAATAAACAGCCACTGATTACAGTAGCGGCTTCAGGCGGTGCCCGCATGCAAGAAGGAATGCTTTCATTAATGCAAATGGCACGCACAACAGCCGCTGTTAACCAACTGAAAGAAGCAGGTATTCCGTTTATCTCTATATTAACCGACCCAACAACCGGTGGTGTTTCAGCATCGTTTGCCATGCTGGGTGATGTTAATATTGCCGAAAAAGGATGTTTGATTGGCTTTGCCGGACAACGTGTTATTGAGCAAACAATTCATGAAAAGCTTCCGGAAGGTTTTCAGCGGGCAGAATATCTTTTGGAGCATGGTATGGTTGATATGGTTGTTGACCGTGCACATATGAAAGAAAATTTGGTAAAAATTCTGCGAGTTTTAACAGCTCATTTACAAAAATAGTAACATTGCAAAATTTTAAAAACCGTATCACTCACCATGCCTGCTTTATCGGTTGCGGCGTATTGCGGTAGGCCGGAGAGGTCAAACTTCGGGGTAATGTTAAATTGCTCCGCCATATCTGCCCGATACGGCTCCGCTTTAGCCACGACAATTATAGTCTTCACCTATTTAACATATTTTAACCGTTATTATCTATATTAAAAACGATAGAGGTATAATATGAAAAAATTGTTTTTAATTTTAGGACTATTTTTGAGCATATGCACAAATGCTTGGGCGCAAGATGACGCAGAATATTATCAACATATAAAAGAATCGGTCAAAAAGTTTCAGGACTTAATTAAAACCAATAATCCGCAATTGATTGCGCAAAATGTCGTTTACCCATATTCTTTAGGGTGGGGTGTTCCAAGTATTCACAACGAGCAGGAATTTGTGGAAAAATACGATATTATTCTGCCGGAGCATTTGCGTGAATATTTAATAAATTCTCCTATGGATGATTGGGGATCGGGAGAAAACCTCAGCGGTATCTGCTTAAATGATTGTCCGGATGCACATTTAACCGATGACGGAGAAATGCTTTCGGTTAAAAGCAGCGAAGAATTAAAGCAATATCGGGAAGAATATATCGCAAAAGAAAAACAAATTATCCACCCGAGTTTGAAAGAATATAACTACAATTTATACACTATGGAAACCAAAGATTGGCTTATCAGAATTGACGATATGGAAGGACTGTATGAAGCTTATTCTGAATATGAAAAACAACAACACTATAGATTAGTATTATGGAAAAAAGGCAAAACGATATCCGATGAACCGGATATCGTTATTGAACATGGAACAAAGAACGATCCTTTTAGATGGGAAGGTTACGAATACACATTTGCTTCATCTGAATATTATTGCACATTTACAGATGAAGCAAAAACACCGAAACCAATAGATGCTCAAGATTATTATTTGCATCTTTATAAAAGTGTTATACATGAAGAGCCAAAAGTAAAATAAACATCCTAGTAGAATCTTCCATTTAGCACCCAATTTATTTTGGCATTATTCCGCTCACTACTGCTCTGAATAACGTGTACATGCTCTGCCATTTTGGGAATATTCTTATTTTTAGCTGCATTTAATAGTTTAGGCCATTTGTACTCCTTAAATTCATCTTTACTATTCCAATTAATATCTGTAGACTTCTTCTTTTTTAAAACATCACATTGATAATGCACATCAAAAATCGCTCGCTGTAAATTCCAATCCATAATGGTAAAATTAGGAAACTGTTCCACGAGTTCATCCCATTTTGCCTCTATAATTTTTCGGTCTATGGCATCACATTGGGCATCGGTCAAGCGTAATTTTGTTACATTTTCAAAAAATGTATGTCTTAGCACATCTTTTCCTTTGGCATGTTTTTGATATTCCGTGTATTGATGCAATTTATCAAATTCTTTTTTAATTTCTTCCTTTGTTGCCGGTTTACCGGTGTCTGCCATATAATATGGCAAACTAAACTGTTCTTTGTCGGTAATCAGATGTCCTGTGCAAACCGTGTCTTTACCAACACTATCAAGATATGGAAAATTTGCAAATCCCTCAATGTCATCTTTGCGTAAAAAAGTAATTATGTCACGGAATTTTTCTTCCGTTAAAATTGCATTATTTTTATCCAAAGCCACATCACTTTTTATCTCTGCTTTATCGTTTTCGGCGTATTGCGGCAGGCCGGAGAGGTCAAACTTCGGCGTAATGTTAAATTGCTCTGCCATATCTGCTCGATACGGCTCTGCTTTAGAATCGACAGTTATAATCCTCTCCGCTTTAATTTATTTTAATAATTGCTATCTATAATAACCACCTAGAGGTATAATATGAAAAAATTGTTTTTAATTTTAGGACTATTTTTGAGCTTATGCACAAATGCTTGGGCGCAAGATGACGCAGAATATTATCAACATATAAAAAAATCGGTCAAAAAGTTTCAGGACTTAATTAAAACCAATAATCCTCAACTGATTGCGCAAAATGTCGTTTACCCTTTCATTATTGGTGAAAATTGTCCACCCTTACAAAATGAAGAAGAATTTATCCAAAATTACAATATTATATTATCATCAGAATTACTATCAGAAATCATATCTTCTAATAAAAAATTATGGCATTTAGATAAAAATAAGGATGGAATATTTTACGATTCCCCCTATGTCCAATTATCCTTAAATGGTGATTTAACAGATTTAGAATATACTTTTCAACGAAAAAAATATAATGAGCAGTGTTTATTAAGAGAAAAAAGTGAAATATATCCATCTCTACAAACATACATAAGAAATTTATATATATTAAAAACTTCTATTTTTATTTATAGAATAGATTTAATAGACGGGACTTCCGATACCAATAAGTATCGTCTTTCAATATGGAAAATTGGGCAAAAATTTTCAGAAAAACCTTTGAAAATTATTAACAAAGGAAAACTTGAATTATACGGAAGCGCGAACAATGAAAAATATATTTTTCTAGATAATCATAAATCTTATATATTACAAATCAATACCGCTCGCGCTTTGGAAACACCGCCTTTTGAAATAATAATTACAGATGAAAATTCTGTAAAAAAATATTCTGCAGAAAATTTGCCTAATAATTCCAGTCTTTATTAGCTTTTAATCGTTTAATAATGCTTTCATTTCTGCTTTTTCCGACATCTGGCCGATAACTTTCTATAATCATTTTATCTAAATCTTTATTTTGTGCTCCTTCTCGAAAACGAACAAATTGCAGACAATTTCCAGTATTATATTGAAAATCAATAAAAATATCCTGAATTGCCGGTGGATATTTGTAGAATTCATCAATATTATCCTTAATAAAGGAAAGATCATTTTTAAGATGTCTCTTGACTTTATCAAAAATTATTTCTTTTGACAGATGTATAGATGTGTATTTTTTATAAAAAACAGGTATTTTCCCTTTGGGTTGGGGCATCAGATCCTGATAACTTTTTCTGATTTCTGCAGTTGATGCCGGCTCATTATAACTATTTAACCAAGGCATATTGCAAAAAACTTCATAATCATCTATATTAAGACCAGCTCCCACTGTAATATACCCTTTCGTGTCTTTATAAGGATAGTCTACTATTCCTTCTTCCTTTATGATAAGAGGAATATTGCGTAAAATTATTTCTTCATCATTTAATTCATTGTTGGATAATGGTTTCTTTTTATACCCCGTATCACTCACCACATTTGCTTTATCGTTTGCGGCGTATTGCGGCAGGCCGGAGAGGTCAAACTTCGGCGTAATGTTAAATTGCTCTGCCATTTCTGCCCGATACGGCTCTGCTTTAGCCACGACAATTATAATCCTCCCCCGGATGTCCACCAATTATTTATTGTATTTTAACCAAGCCGTGCTATATTAACTTCAGAGGTATAAAAATGAAAAAGTTGGTGTTGATTTTAGGATTGTTATTAACATTGAGTAACTGTTCATACTCTCAAAGCTCATCTAAGAAACAGCAAGAGTTTGTCAATCCTATTTTTAACAAACCCTTGTTTGCTTATGGCAAAACTTCTTGGAATACTATTCTTACGCCTAATAGCGTTACAGTATCTCCTAATAACTTTTCAAGTCCAGACGCTTATATAGAGCAATATCCTTGTGAACTGTTGGAAAATAAACACGATCATGTAAAATTCAACTGCACTATTTGTTATGGATATTTATCTAAATTAGAAGCTAAAGATTGTTACCATGATATTATCATATACCAAATAACTACTGATGGTAAAATAAAAGAAACAACCTTTAATCCTAAACGCCCAGAATTTCAAAGTATTGAATACCTAATCACAAAACCATAATCACCACCGTTTTATAGATAATATTTTATCTTTCATCTCATCATTTCTATCTTTCGAGATGCCTTTTCTATGAACTTGCTTTGCCAACTCCGGAACATTTCTTTCATTGAAATATCTTTTAAAATATGTCCAAGTAGTATCCGTAATTCCCGGATTATATTGAATATCAAAAGCAACATCTTGTGCAGGTTCCGGCGCATAATCTATGTCAGGCAGATAGTGTTTAAGGTTACTGTAGTCCCGTTGTAAATGCGAATACATTAAATAATCAGCCTCATCTTTAGTTATGTTGAGGACAGCATCTTGCTCATATCTCTTTGCAGTAATTTTTTGAAAAGGATTAGAATAAGGTTTTTTGCTTTTTTCAGCTTCTGCTTTTGCTTGTGCAATAATCTTTGCTCTCACTTTTTCCATTCGTTCAAATTCCGCACGCATTTCATCTTCGGTTGCCGGCCTACCATTATATAGCCAATGCACCTTTCTAAAACTTTCCCAGTCATTAATTAAAGCTCCATTACCTGTTGTTATATAACCTGAACTATCCAAATAAGCATATTCCTTTGTATTTTCTCTTGCAATAATTTGTTTTCCAATTCGTTTTAACAACTTTTCCTCTTCAGGTGAGCTGAATTTTACTTCGCGATGTGCGTATGCAGAATTTGAAGTATACACTGCATCACTCACCACATTTGCTTTATCGTTTGCGGCGTATTGCGGCAGGCCGGAGAGGTCAAACTTCGGCGTAATGTTAAATTGCTCTGCCATATCTGCTCGATATGGCTCTGCCCAGCATCTACAGTTATAGTCTTCACCGGGATGTCCGCCCTCCGGTGGTACGTGCCAGTTAAAAACTTTTCCGTCGCGTTCTTTATGCCTATCTCTTACCTTATCGTCTCCCTTCGTGCGCCAAATATAATAATCACGTTCGTTTTTCTTAAGGTCATCGCGCAAAATTGCCTTTATTTTCGGATTCGGCGAATCTTCACTTTCTACATCTATTTCCTTAAAATCAGCAAACCTATCCGTCCCGCGCGGGTCTAAATAATAATATTCGCTCTGCCCCTTTTGGCGCTTTTCTCGCTTCACCGGTTTTAAGCCGTGAAATATTTGATATGTATCATCATTTTTCATTTAAATCTTCTCCTTTTGTAATTAAATTCTTATCAGAATAATTTATTTCTTATTGAAAACTGTGCTGTAATTCTCTCGCCGCAATAGGTGAAAAGTAAACCAATATAAACAAATTATCCTAATACAATCACCTTGACATATCATCAATTTAAAGTCAAGTTTAAAATAAGAAAAATATAATAAATATCATTTAAAAATATGAAGAATATTATTAAATTAAGTAAAATACAAAATCTATTAAACAGCAAAAGTGTTTTGTGTCTGACAAGTATTTTTTTTATTGTATATTTTTTGCAAAATTTAAGCATAAAATACTTGATTTTTAATATTAATGTTATATTATACGCATCAGTTAGTGCGTAAATTTTTATGGTTTACAAGCTATTGGAGTGCGGATATAATAATATATTTGCATATAATTAAATTAGAAAGGAACAAAGATGAAAAAACAAGTTGTTGTTTTAATTGCGGCTGCGGCCTTTATTGTTGGTATGGGTGTTTGCTGCGCTTTTTGCTGCGGTAAATCTAAAATTGCAACAGTTGATGTTGCTGCGGTTGTTAACCAATCAAGCCAAGTTCAAGCTTTGAAAACAGAACAGGCTGCTCAAGCTCAAGCTTTGGCTCAGTGGTTGCAAGCTGCTCAAGCTGAAGTTGAAAAGCAAGCTGACGCTAAGAAAAAAGAAGCATTGTTGCAACAATATAATGCAGAATTTGCTCAAAGAAGAGAAGCTGCTGCTCAACAATATGCTGCAAGACTGCAAGAAGTTGATAACAGCATTAAAGATACAATTGCTAGTGAAGCCAAAAAATTAGGCTACAAAGTTGTATTGGTTAAAGAAGTTGCCGTTTATGGCGGTGATGATATTACTGAAGCTGTAGCAAAAGTTATAAAATAGTTGTTGCTAACAAATAAAACATTGTATTAAGCTTTTTTTTTACAAAGTTTTATCAGTAAAAAAATTAAAAGGAGTCAGATGTGCAAATATTTGGTTCCTTTTTTTTGTTGACGTATTACATAAGCAATATTATATTTCAGCAAAACTATAAGGAGGATTTTATGCATAATACACAAAAAATTACAAATGATTTAACTTGGATTGGGGCAAGTGACAGACGTTTAGCCCTGTTTGAAAATGTTTATCCGATTCCTTTGGGAATTTCATATAATTCATACCTTTTAAAAGATGAAAAAAATGTATTATTTGATACTGTTGATTCAGCAGTCAGCAAACAATTTTTCGAGAATCTAAAATTTGCACTAAACGGTGAAAATCTTGATTATGTTATAATTCATCATATGGAACCGGACCATTGTGCTGAAATTAGCAACTTGCTGCGCATTTATCCTCAAGTTAAAATTATCTGCAATGTTCAAATTAAAAAAATGCTGGAAAACTTCTTTTCACTAAATATACCTAATGAGCAATATATTCTCGTTAAAGATGGTGAAACTTTGAACATTGGACACCATAAATTGCATTTTATGGCCGCACCGATGGTACACTGGCCGGAAGTAATGGTCACATATGATGAAACAGAAAAAACTTTGTTTTCAGCTGATGCATTTGGAACTTTTGGAGCATTGAACGGAAACATATTTGCTGATGAAGTTTGTTTTGAACGTGACTATTTAGCCGAAGCCCGCAGATATTATACAAATATTGTCGGTAAGTACGGCGTTCAAGTTCAAGCACTGTTAAATAAAGCTAAAAACATTGAAATTAAGCGCATTTGCCCGTTACATGGCCATATATGGCGAACAAATCCGGCAAAATTTATTGAGCTGTATCAAAAATGGGCAAATTATGAAGCAGAAGAAAAAGGGGTTGTTATTGCCTATGGCTCAATTTATGGCAACACGCAAAATGCAGCAGAAATTTTGGCCTCAAAGCTAGCTCAAAAAGGAGTTAAAAATATTAAAATGTATGATGTTTCAGTAACTCATCCATCATATATCATTGCTGAGGCATTTCGTGTTAACACACTGGTATTTGCAGCTGTTACATATAATTCAGGAATATTTGTGAATATGGATAATTTATTGCGAGATATTACAGCACATAATTTGCAAAACCGCATAATTGCCACCATTGATAATGGCACATGGGCTGCAATTGCCGGAAAATTGATGCGAGAAGAACTATCAAAACTTAAAAATTGCCTATTTATAGAGCCTAATATATCCATAAAATCAGCTTTAACTGAAAATCAGGAAAATGAGCTTGAAGAATTAGCAACTGCAATTGCCGCAAACATTGTTTAAAAATCAGCGCATATAATATTGGCTAATGTTGTATAGATAACATTTTTTGCTTGATTTATATTTATAAATATGCTTAGTATCGGTAGCAAGTGAGAAGGCTCACGCAGATATGGTGGAATTGGTAGACACGCCAGATTTAGGTTCTGGTGCTGCAAGGCGTAAGAGTTCGAGTCTCTTTATCTGCACCAAATTTTAACAACAGAAAAGAGTAGAAAAATGAAATTTGAAGAATTAAAGTCTAAGGGTTTAAATAAAAAATATAACGTTACAATTGCGGCAGCAGATTTTGAGGCTGCTGTTAATAAAAAACTTGAAGAAGTGGCAAAAACGGCCAAAATGCCGGGCTTCCGTGCCGGTAAATTGCCGAAAGGAATGATTGAACAAAGATACCGTCCGTCTGTTTTGGGCGAAGTTCTGGATGATATGGTCCGCGATGCCACTAATCAGCTTTTTGAAGAAACAAAAATTCGTCCGGCCGTGGCTCCGGATATCAAATTAGATAAATTTGAAGATGGTAAAGACATTACTTTTGAAGTAGAAACAGAAGTTTTACCGAATATTGAACTTGGTGACTTTTCTAAAATTTCATTAACTAAATTAACTGCAAAAGTTCCGGCTGAAGAAGTGGAAAAAGCCGTTAAATATATGGCAGAATCGCGCCGCGAAACCGTAAAAGTTGAAGAAGACCGTGCGGCACAAAAAGGCGATGTTGCGGTTATTGATTTTGTCGGTTCAATTGATGGAGTTGAATTTGAAGGCGGCAAAGGCAATGCCTATCCTTTAGAGCTTGGTTCAAATTCGTTTATTCCGGGTTATGAAGACCAATTAATCGGACATAAAGCCGGTGAAACGGTAGAAGTTAAAGCAACATTTCCTAAAGAATATCACGCTAAAAATTTGGCTGGAAAAGAAGCTTTGTTTGTTACAACAATTAAAGAAATTCGTGCATATAAAGAAGCTGAAATTAATGATGAACTTGCAAAAGCTATGGGCGCAAAAGATGTTGCTGATTTGAAAGCTAAAATTGAAGCCCGTATTGCCGAAGATTATGAAGATGCAGCACATATGAAATTAAAACGTGCGTTATTAGACGCTTTAGATAAAGCATATAATTTTGAAGTTCCGCAAAAACTTATTGATGCCGAATATGATGCTATTGCTAAACAATATCAAGCAGCTAAGGCGCAAGGACGCTTAGATGAAGAAGATAAAAAACGTGATGAAAAAGATATTTTAGCCGAATATAAAGAAATTGCGTTGCGTCGTGTTAAACTTGGTCTTCTGCTTTCAGAAATCGGCACAAAAGCTAATTTAACATTAACGGCTGATGATATTAATAAAGCCATGTTTGCCGAAGCAAAACGCTATCCGGGACAAGAGCAAATGGTGCTTAATTACTACATGAAAAATAAGGAAGCTCTTGAGGCTTTGCGCGCTCCGGCGTTTGAAGAAAAAATTATTGACCATATTTTGAGTTTAGCTAAAGTGGAAAATAAAGAAGTTAGCGTGGCTGAACTTTATGATTTTTCAGATGATAAAAAAGCTGTATAATATAATATGGTAAAATTTAAATATAATCCGCAATCGAACGTGGCAGATGAATTCATCTGCCACGACGAGGTTTTAGAAAGTTTACAGTTTGCAAAAGAACATTTGCACGATGAAGAAATGCTGCAAAATATTTTGTATACAGCACAAGCAGAAAAAGGATTATCTCATCGTGAAGCATTATTATTGTTAATGAGTGATAATCTTGAAATTAATCGGCAAATTGAAGATTTAGCAAAAAAAATAAAGCTTGATTTTTATGGCAACAGAATTGTTTTGTTTGCCCCGCTGTATCTTTCCAATTATTGCGTTAACGGATGTACTTATTGTCCTTATCATGCCATCAATAAGCATATGCCGCGCAAAAAAATGACACAGGAAGAAATCTGCGCTGAAGTTACGGCTCTGCAAGATATGGGGCATAAGCGTTTAGCCTTAGAGCTTGGCGAACATCCAACAATGAATCCGCTTGATTATGTTTTAGAAAGTATTGATACCATTTATAACATTAAACATAAAAACGGAGCTATTAGACGTGTTAATGTCAATATTGCCGCCACTGATGAAGAAAGTTATGCCAAACTTAAGAATGCCGGCATCGGAACTTATATTTTATTTCAAGAAACATATAATCGGCAGCGCTATGAATCATTGCACCCTACCGGTCCAAAGCATGATTATAACCGCCAAACCGAAGCTATGGACCGAGCCATGCGCGGCGGCATTGATGATGTTGGCATTGGTGTTTTGTTTGGTCTTTCAACATATTTATATGAATTTACGGCATTATTGATGCATGTGGAGCATCTTAAGGCAGTATTCGGAGTTGGACCGCACACAATCAGTGTGCCGCGGTTGCGTCCGGCTGACGGCATTAATCCGGAATTGTTTGCCGACTGCATAAATGATGATATTTTTGTGAAAATTGTTGCTTGTTTACGTATTGCCGTGCCGACTGCCGGTATGATTGTTTCTACCCGCGAAAGCAAAGAAACTCGTGAACGTGTGTTGCAACTTGGAATTTCGCAAATTTCCGGCGGTTCAAAAACATCGGTGGGCGGCTATAGTCACCCTGAAAATAAAGATGATGATTCTGCCCAATTTGATGTATGTGACAATCGTTCATTAGATGAGATAATTTATTGGCTTTTGCAAAATGGTCATATTCCGAGCTTTTGCACGGCATGCTATCGCAAGCATCGTACCGGTGAAGCATTTATGAAACTTTGCGCCAATAAATCTATTCATCATTTTTGCCAA
This sequence comes from Alphaproteobacteria bacterium, assembly GCA_017460085.1. GTDB lineage: Bacteria > Pseudomonadota > Alphaproteobacteria > RF32 > CAG-239 > RUG410. Next base: position 1,325 of record JAFUBQ010000015.1, on the reverse strand, counting down.
CCTAATGCTCTGCTGAGTTTGCAAGAATATTTAACCGATTATGCCACACCGCGCACAAAAGAGCTGGGAGAAAAAGTTATTGCCGAAGAAATAGCTAAACTATCACCGGAGTCGGCAAAATTTGTGCTGCAACATATAGAAGATATTAAAAACGGGCGCGGACGCGATTTTTATTTATAATACACTTTTTATAAATGCAAAAAAAATCTTGCTACCCAAAAGGGGAGCAAGATTTTTTTGTTATAACCTGTACAAGTTTTACAGGTAGCCCAGAAGGCGAACCTTGGCCTTGTGGCGCTCGTCCATGTAGGTGGTATCCACCTTGTTCTTGTGAACCTTGCCCACCCAGTAGCCGATGCCACTCCACTCGTGGCCGTTGAGCCAATAGGTTCCCTCAAAAATAGGCCGCCCCAGTTCCTTGAGCTTTTCATTCAGCTCCGGCATAATGTCTGCCATGCGTTGGAATGTGTTGACACCAGGAAGTTTGTCCTTCAAGATAACAGGATAATCACCGGCTGCCGTTTCCTTCAGTTCCATATAGAACGGAGCATCTTTGAAGGGAAAAATAGCGGTCGGTGCCAGATTCTTACCTTCATCGAATGACAGACGCTGCGGCATGCCGTCAACCACGACCAACAAGTCAAAGTTCTCAGTACACTTAGGACGCAGGGCCGCCAAACGAGCCTCTTTGATGTCCTGTAAACTGATTTCATTTTCGCGCATCATATCCAGAATCTGCGCAATTGTCTGCTTTTTTTCCATAAGCTGTTTTTTTTAAGGGTTAATATATAAATTATAAAAGTCACTTTCTTTAAGTTAGCTTAATTTTGACAAAAGTCAAGCATTTTTTTGGTAGTAATTAAAAAAAAATATTTTCCGGTTAAAAATTTTTTTTATACTAAATGAAACTTTACCGGCTTACGCCGGTGGTATCATTTTAGGTCAAGCCAAGCTTGTCCTAAATCTTTGCGTCCTTGATATTCTATATAGCGTTGTATCACTGCCTCATTAACCCCTACGGTACTGACAAAATACCCATCTGACCAAACACTTTATGTACCGAAATGGCATTTTTTAAGAAACGGGTATTGCTTTTTCAAATCCCTCGCCGTGTTTGATTTTATTATGCGCACAACACTACCCACACTCATCTTTGGTGGTATCGAAACCAACAGATGTATATAGTCTCTGTCGTGATTTTGTTCTATGAAGTATATTTGTGGGTAGTGTTCATGAATTTCTATCAACCGTTTCTTAAAAAATCCATATACACCCGCGTTGAATATCTTCTTACGGTATTTTGTCACTATCACTATATGATAGTG
>JAFUBQ010000014.1 GCA_017460085.1 Alphaproteobacteria bacterium | reverse complement strand
TCATCTGCTTCAACCGGATTGCCGTTTTCATCAACATAGTCCCATTCATCAGCATTATCTGCTTCAACCGGATTACCGTTTTCATCAACATATTCCCATTCATCAGCATCATCTGCTTCAACCGGATTACCATTTTCATCAACATATTCCCATTCATCAGCATCATCTGCTTCAACCGGATTACCGTTTTCATCAACATATTCCCACTCATCAGCATCATCTGCTTCAACCGGATTACCGTTTTCATCAACATATTCCCACTCATCAGCGTCATCTGTTTCAACCGGATTACCGTTTTCATCAACATATTCCCACTCTTGGTTCATTTTATCATCGTCTGGTATGAATTCTGCCGAAAAATCGTCTTCCAACGGAGTGTCTATAAATTCTGTATGCGGATTTTTATTATTATTATCTTCTTCATCTTCTTCTTCATTGTTTCCGCTTAAAGAAATGGTTGGAACATCGTCAAGTTCATTAATTGTAATGGTTTCGGTTGACTGTAAAGCATCTTTAATTTTTTGCATAGCATCATCATAAAGATGTGATTGATGCGAAGATTTCGGCTTCGGCTGAGGTTTTGCTTCTGGCTTAATCGTTGGCAAAGTTGGTTTATTCGGCTGTAAAGGCTCTTTTTTTTGCGGTACACGTTCTTCAAAGGCTGCAGAAAGTTCTTCATTTAAGTTATGCGCTTCAGATATATTGTTAGTTGAAGTTTTAGATTTTATTTCTTTCGTTTCAGTTTTGTCTTTGGGCACATCTAAATCGGAAAATATATCAGATAAATCTGTTTCATTGTCTTTTCCGGCAATATCGATAAAAACGTCATCAGCAATTGAAGCAGTGATATTGTCACTTTGTTCATCGTTAAAGGCCGACATTATATCAATATCATCATCTTTAATTTTAGTCATCGGAGCAAGTTTCTGCGGAGCATTTTCAATAGAGTTTTCTTGCTTGGGTTGTTTTTTTTCGGTTTTGTTTGTTTTTTGCAAAACAGGCTGATTTATTTTGGGCTCATCTTTGTTTTTATTTGCATTTTGCTTGTTCTCTGATGCATTTTTATTTTTTTGATTATCCTGAACATTATCTTTATTTTGTTCAGGTAAAGTTTGATTTAAATTTGTTTTTTTACTATCTTTAGGCAACTCAGTAGGCTTATTTATGCTTATTTTTTCTGATTGAGCCAAAGATTTTTCTAAGGTTTGAGCAAATTCTTTTTGTGAACGGATAATTGATTGTGATAGTGTTTCACCAAAAGCTTTAATGGCGGCCAATTGCTGCTTACTGCTTTCGCGCAGGGCTTCGGTAATGGAATTTGTTATTGCCGTCACTGGTAATTCTTGCGGTTGATGATTTGTTTTCAGTGCAAAATTTTTATTCAATACTTCAATAATTTTTTTAAAATCATCACGGCGTTGTTTTTCGGTTTCACGAATGGCATTTGTGATATTATTAAAAGCAGACGAATCAATATTAACATTGTTAATTGTGGTTGTGTTTGCATTGTTGTTTTGAGCGTTGAGCTGCTGTGCCGACATTGCAGATTTAGCCGTTGACGCAGATATATTCTGCACTTGCTGCACAAGATTTTGCGCAAATTGTTGTTGCACTTCATTTTGCCAATTCAGTTGTTGTTCTAATTGCTCACGCATTTGGTTCTGCGTTGTTGTAAATTGCTGCATATTTTGGGTTAAAATGTCAGAACTGAGTTTTTGCATATTTTGGGCATAGGTGTTAAAAGATTGGCTTATAACACTAGAAAGCTCATTAATGTTGCCTCCGGGAACCAAATTGTTGTTTTTAAATGCAATGGCTAGCGAACCGGCTAAATTTTTAGCAAAATCTGGGTCTAAATTTATTGTTCCGCTGTTTATAATTGTACCGGTAACTGCATTTGCTTGAGGAGAAGTTGTTGCCATTGGCTCTGTTTTGCCTATTGAAGTAATTTGGCTCTGAGTTTGTGAGCCGTATTTTTTACCGCCATTTTGTAAGTTGTTTATATATTCAAGCAGAATTTTGCCGCCGGGAATAGAATGCAAATGTTCTTTATATATTTCTGGCATTTTTAATATAGATTGTTCAAATTCGGCTTTTTGCTTTGAATTTAGAATGTGTATTTGATTAAATATGTTCAAATAGCGTTGCGCAACTAATAGCGGATTTTCTTTTTCTTTATCCGTGGTACTATTTTGCTGAATTTGTGTGGTATCTTGAGCCATTTGCAACCTTTGTTTATAAAATTTACACTCTCCATCATACGACGAGAGTGTAAATTTCTTATTAATATTTGAACTTACGCTTAAAGATTTATTACTACAACTTTATAAATTTTAGTTAAATCACCATTGTTCAAAACAATCCTTTCGTCAGGATTCCATCTTAAGCCGTATAACTGACCATATTCATCTTCACGAATGCTTAAAAACATAGCTTCTTGCTCACTGATATAATATAGAGCAATATCACCGGCGCTAACAACCTCATACGGGTCAATAAACATTACTGCACGGCTTGAAATTAATGAACCTAAACGACGTGAGCATAAATTCACTGCATATATATTATGCTTATTTTGTAAATGCTGCGGGCAAATAACTTCTTTCATAGAGCCTGATTTATCAATTATGATATTACCTTCGGCGTTACCAATTCCATATACCGGAACCATAACTGCATCATGGTCATCAGATATAGAAGCTAAATTAGAATATCTCGAATTGTTTAATGCCTTAGGGCGATTGTCATTACGTTCTATGATATCAGATAAATCTCCGGCTTCATCAAGCTTTTGAATTTTTGCTTTTAGTTGTTCCACGCTCATGCCTAAAGCACTAGCAATGTTTTTGTATTCCTTATCTGAAACTTCACGTTGTCCCATTTCAATACGGTGATAAACCGAAAGTGTCATATCCGCGTGTTCGGAAACTTCCATTAACGTTTTACCTAAGTCAGTGCGAATATGACGCAAACCGGCACCGAGTGTTTTTAAACCTGATGTTAAGTTAATCTTACTGCGACGTTCTTGTTCGCGTTTCCATGCCAAAACAACTTCTTCTTGTGAATTTTGCTCATTAACATATAAATCTTGTAATGAGCAATCTAGCAATTCTGCCACTTGAATTAGTTGTTCTTGGTTCAATCGGCGATAGCCTTTTTCTATTTTGGAAACGGCAGACAAACTTACACCTAAATAGTCGGCCAACTGCTGCATTTGAACGCCACGCAATCTTCTGTGCATTCTAATTTGGTTTGGGAAAACAATTTCTTCCATAATTAAACCCCTACAAATATATCTACAAAACTAAACTAATTCTATAGGGATATTTTTCTAAAATGCAAGACAAAAATATATTTTATATACAAATTCTTGCACTTAATACAATATTAAATTTAGTAAAACTACGTATTCATACGTCTGTCAATTTCTGCTTGTGACATATTTTTGAAGTTAAGCGGCTGACCTGAACGAGATGTTGTTTGCTCATTCATAAGTTGTTGTACATGCTCATCAAAATTTTGCTGCGTAAATCCTTTCATGGCTTTATCGCGATTTATATTATATCCCCAGTTGCCATTTTCATTCAATGGAGGTGTTCGGAGGTTTTTCTGTTTATAATAATCGCTAAAATCTTGCTTTGACGACACATTATATGTGCCATCTTCTTGTTTTTCATATGTTTCAGTTAATGATTGTATGCCATTATTTTTTTGATAGCGAATCGGATTACCGGCGGAATCAAAAGTTTTTTCATGCAAAATCATCTGATTACCGTCAATTTTAGCGGTAATTTCCTGACGCGAGCCATCATTATTTGTTTGCATAATGGTCACAGATTGGTCTTTATTTACGGTGACTGTGCGGTTATTAAATGTTTCATCTATATTCATATTGCGTTGCTGCATATGAGCAACAATCAGTGCCTCATATGCCCGTTCTTTATCTGTTGATTGATTAATTAAATAGTTCATACTATTCAAATTGGTAGTCCCGTCTTGCTTAATTAAGCCATCTACAGTATTGCGAAATTCTAAGTGTCGTCCGGTAAGATTGCCCATATCATCAAACATTTCTGTCATTTTCAAAACATTATCGTTTTTAACTTTTGTAATGCCTTTTTGAACGCCCGGATGGTCTTTGCCGCTGCGATAGTGCATAGCTTGCGTGAAAATATTTTTATCATCTAAGTTAGAATATTTATTAAATTTGATATTACCATCATCATCTATAGTCAGCTCTCTTTGCCGTGATGCATCTTTATCGGCTGTGCGCCAAATTGTACGGCCGGTAACAGGGTCTTTTTCTTCTTTCATTGCTTGTTTACCGAAAAGCCCAAACATGGTCATACCCATAAAGCTTTTGCGTGCTGTAACATTAACATTTCCATCTTCGTTGGTGGTAACATTAAAATATTTTTCATAATTAGAACGACGATGAGTTTGCGAGGTTTTCGTGTAGTTACCATCGCCGTCTTTAGTGAAAGTGTGCGAATGTTTTGTTCCCATAAAATTAAATGAGCTTGAAACAGATGTCGTTCCGTTCGGATTGGTAGTTTCTTTGGCACCGAAAAATTTCAGAACTTTATATCGTCCTTTATTAGCGAAATTTCGGGCGCTGTCACCAAATTCGCGGTTTATTTCTCTGCCGATTTTTTTAGCCGAGCTAAGAGCTAAACTGCCGGCCATTGCTGTCCCCGGTTTAATTACCTTATTGAAAGCTGCTGACGTGACTGTGCTGCCGACTTTCCTACCTAAATCATGGAAGCCGATACCGCGGGCAAATTCATTAGCCATACTCTTTGCTTCATCAAAAAATGTCCAACTGAAAATGCAAACCAATAACATTTTTACAAAACCAATACCCCACCAAGCTAAACCTTCTGGTTTATATGCTGTTATAAATATTTCTGGATCGGGGTTGCTGCCCGGAGTATAACCAATCCAATCTTGTAAATTTTTGTTAATAATATATACGATAATTGCCATAAATACAAAGTTGAACAGAGCATTCATAAACATACTCCATATCAATTTTAGATATTGTGCTGTAATTTTAAAAGCATAGGCGCCAACGGCACATGGTATCAATGCCACGGCAACGCATAATTGTAAAAGACAATCTATTAAGCACCAAGGAAACGAAAGTAATAAAAACAATCCGGTAATCCACAAGAACAAGCCGGTAGAAAAATAGCCCAAACTAGGAAATATTTTCCATAACTTAAAACGTTCCCAAGAAAGACATATTGAATATTTTCCGAGTGACATCATGAAACCGGTGCTGTCTTCCAAATTTTTCAAACTGCAAATCAGTGATTCTCCCATATGTTTGGAAAGGCCTCCGATTTGATCAGATGCAGCGTTATCAGGCTTAGGAAAACCGGTCGTTTCATCATAACCGATAATTCCCTGCATATAGGTAGCTCCGTCATCACAAGTAGAATCACGATTGAGCGTTTTACCAAAGTCAAGTCCAGTTTCCATTACCGGATTAAGGGTTAAATCCATAATTTCATATATAGCTCCGCTTAAAGCAATAATGACAACCGCCACTCTGAAACCTTGGAACAAAATACCTTTCAGCATTTCACCGGTAGTAACTTGAGAATATGAAGTAAGATGGCGCAACAAATATATGCAAAGCCAAATTACGAATCCAATACTAACCAAAGTTTTGGTCGGTCCGGCAAGTTTATCATTTGCTAGCTTGGCCATTGTACTGGAAACATTAAAAAATTTTTTGAATAATTCGCAAAAAGTACAATTTTGAGAATCCAGATAATCTTGGAAATTACATTTATCTGAGGTATATCCGCCACCATCTGAGCCACTAGCACCGGCAAAACCGTCTTGCACACCATCTAAATTAGCTGTTGTTCCGTCAAAAGATGTATCATTTTTGCCAACACAGTTGCTGGTGTCTACCGGACAATCACCGCAAAGTGCTTGCACACCGCCGCAATATGATTTCATTACATTTTCCATTTCACCACCAACATAGCTATTAGAACCATTGAAGCCACTGTTTATAGTTTCCATATGCAAATGAATGGCATATGCGTGAGCTTTATTACAGCCGCTATAGACGTGACCAACACTTTGCTCTTTATTATCGCAAATACAGGCTTCGCCAAAGCTGCGGTTATAGCAATTAGAGCCGCCTTCAATGCCCACAGGCACTCCTTTTTTAACTGAACCTCCGGTTTTAAGATAGGCAGCCAAGTGGCGATAGATGGTTTTAAATTTGCCTCCTCCAGAACATTTTTTTGTATGTTCAATAATCATTGTACGGCCGCCGCCGCTAGATACACCTATCCAAACAATTTCTCCGTCAGCCGGTGCATATACTTGAATTTTTCCCTTTTCTTTTCCGCATGCTGCGCTGCCGATATCACTGCCGTAGTGGTTGCGTGATTCTCCGCGATTTCCTAAGCCATTATATGAACCGGAGCAACTAGTCGGATTAGAATTGTAGCAGCCGTTTGCTGAAGCCTTTTTGACACAATCTCCGCCAATGTTGTTACCACGTGCCGAAGATGTATAATGTTTGCCATTACGATTCGGAAAACAATCATCTGAAACTTTACAGCTTTGTTTCTCTCCTTTTTTGCACGATGCCGTATTATCGGCAAATGCCTCATTGCTACAAATTGCCAACCCGCTAAAAAGTAGGAAAAGGATTAAAAATATATATTTTGTAATCGGTTTCATCAGCATTTTCCTCATCATTCTTTTTCTATAAATTGGTCAGATAAATTTGCATCGGTTTCGGCTTGTGCCTGTTTTCTCAATTCTTCTTCAATTTCTTCATCTTTGTTTTTCTGATACCAATCAGACAAACTATCCCATGTATTTTTGCTTTTCGGATTAACACGAATGGCGTTGCCTAAACCGGATAAAATTGAACCTGCCGCATAAGCTGCTTCATTTTTAGTATCTTTAGCTGTGCGCATAAATAATTGGCCGGCGCGCATAATCATTCGCGTTTTTCCATTCAAATTAGGAGCAAGTTTATCTTCAGCCTCTTTCCTTTGCGCTTGTTTTTCTTTTTGTCTTTGCATAAGTTCATCTAAATGAGCTAATTGAGTGTATGTTTTTTTATTAAGCAGTTCAAACGGTGCATCGGCAATTTTAGAGGCATTTTTCAAAATAGTGCCGGCAGACAAAGAATACGCACTGCTGTCGGCATTTTGCATACCGAGTTTGAAAGCCTCCTTGGCGGAAAGCGGTTTAGTTGCCTTAGGCGGAGTGGTCGGAGTTTTCGGCATTGGAGCAGTGTCGGCAGATGGTGGTACTGAACTTGTCATGCTTTGCGGATTAGAAACATTGTTTTTTTGTGATAGATTCTTCTCTTTTTGGCGTTCACGGCGAAGATCAGCAAAAGTTTTATTCTTAGGCTTATAATTATTATTTCTGCCATAATGACTCGGATTTGTTCCGCGATTAGGTCTTGTTTGCTTCAGTGGTTGTTCCGCTTCTTGACTATCCGTTAAAGGTGTGCTGTCAGGCGGTGTCGGCGGAGTAGGAGGTGTTGTCGGTGTTGGTTGCGGTGATATTGGTGCTGGGGGCACTGAATTTTGAGGTCCGCGGCGCTGGCTGATGTTTTTCAGACTATCTCCGGCTTTTACCAAACCGGTTCCCACTGTTGTGCGCACCATATCTGTTCCAATTGAAGCTAAAGGCAATACAACATTGCTTGCCATATTACCGAAAGCCTGCACCCCTAGTTCGTGCATTGGGCTTGAACCACCGAAAACATTATCTGAAAAAATGCGGTCCAAATAATCTTTAACACTTGCCTGAATTAAGAAATAAGCATAAAGTACGCAAAAGAAAATTACCAATGTATTTGTGCCGGAAAGGGCAAATTGTTTACCTATTCCTTTCATGCTGTTATCATTAATGGCTTGGGCAAAATCAGCATCATTAATTGCTTGCATTGCACTGTTTTCAATAAGTGTCAAAGCGTAAGATATACCAATTGAAACCATTGCGAATAGCATAGAATTACGAATGATAACCGAAAAATTTTCAGTTAATTTGCCACGTGTTGCCTCAAATGGCCACAGCGAAATACTAATTGGCAGCATTAGTAAAGCAAATCCAATTTTAAATGCCACATCAACAAAAAATAGGCCGATACTAATGGTAATAAAAAAGGCAGATAGATAAATGGCAAAGCCTGCCAACCAATATGGAATATTTACCATTTTGAAAAATGTTAAATCAATCTTCCCTGCATGAGTAGAAAAGCACATTAAACCCTGTCCGATAACATATACGCGGCCTAGAGAAGCATATATTGTTTGCAGCATTTCAGACATGCGTTTCAGAGTTTGAGTGTTAAACAAATTTGGAGGTGTTGTAATAATGCCATTAGCCTCAGTTTTAGCCTGTTCGCAAGCTGCTTTATATTCCGCATCATCAAATGTTAAGTTAAGAAATGAGCCGTTTCCCGAGCCATCGCTACCTTCATTATAACCTCCGCTATAACTGAAGTCATCACCGCTGCCTTCACCGCTGCCGCCTCCATCGGCACCAATCGAAGCGGAGCCATTAGAGTAATTTCCGGTAACTTTGCCTTCGTAGAACCTATGGCCATTAACCTTCATTGCCCCCATTTGAATATTACGATAAAAGCAATGCTTGCCGACTGATATATTTTTTATAGCATAAGCTCCCTGACCCGCATTTTTCATTGCGGCCCAATATCCTCCATTCTTGTTTATGTCACATACGTGAAAATGTGTTGCACCATGAGTTAAATCAGAAAGCTGTCCGGATAAAGCTTGGGCGGCAAGATTAAGAGCCTGTTTCCATCTTTTCCCTTCAGAGCCACGAAGATTAATGTGTTTTAAAATATCTTGATTTGTCATTCTTGAATTTAAATATGCAGAACTTCCTTCAAAAGCGCCTGAAGCAGTCAAAATATCTCCTATTTCTAGGGTGTATCCCTCTTTATTATGGCCCGCAAATTTTTCATATCTATTTATGGCGACATTTGCAACTTTTTGCATTTCTGCGTAACCTTCTCCTCGTGCCTCGTGCCATAAAATAGTAGCAAGCATGTAGTCATTGGTGGCTTTGTAGCGTCCGGCATCTGTTGCTTTTATACACAAAACAACAGTCAATAGAATAGACATCATAAATATTTTAAGTAGATTTTTCATGATGCGCCTCCTAGAACTTCTTTTTCCATAACTCCATTCAACATTGTTTGGCCATAGTCAATACCAAACAACATAACAGGGTCAAGGAAAAATTCGGTTAAAAGAGAAATCCCTTGATGCACGGCAAGTGTTGCCAGCAAAACCTTAAAACCCATCATTAAAATTTCTTGCAACATTTTTCCGGGAGTAATGGGGGCAAGAGAACTGACTTGTTGCAAAATATAATAAGCCAACCATATTAAAAAGCCGTATCGTAAAATTAATAGAGCAAGAGTTTCAACAATATTCATTATATTTGCTACAGCTTCCAAATAAGCTCCGGTCATGGTGCTGATAATATTGCAATACCAGCAATTTTTATCGGGATTTTCCATATATTGCTTTTTTAATGTTTCAAGAGAACATTGATTGTAACTAGCAATAGGTCTATTGTAGTTGTAATAACCACTAGTATCACCTTCATACTTTGAATCTACATAAAAAATCGATTTTAATGTATTCCAAAATCCTTTGGTATTTGTTTTTTCTACGACTTTTGCTTCTTCTCCGGTATATGTTTCTTTTGCTGTTGCTTCATCTCCGGCATATGTTTCAGTTATATACACATTGCTCAGCAAAATAATACTGATGGCAAGAAACGCTTTCCAAATCAAATGTAAATTTGTTGTAGAGCAAGTCTTTGAATAAGTTACAATAGTCTTTCCATTATTATTATTATATTCTTCTATATTATGCGCTAATTTTATATTTTGTGCTTTTGAAAATGTACAATTTACTGATAAATATTGTATGACCACCAAAAATAATGTTTTAGGTTGATTAATAAGAGCATTTTTTATTATGTTTCTAAATTTCATCATCGGCGGCCTCTCTATTGTTTTCCTTGATTGCCGCGACCGGTGGCTTTTTCAAATTTAGCCTTCATTTTGCGATATTTTTTATCAATTTTGCGAACTGTTTTTATATATTTGTATGCTGTGCTCCACATAGCAGAAGCTCCCATTGTTGCCAGTGCAAATATTGCACTGCCAACCCAACGCACGACACCATTAACATTTTTGGCAAAATTAGCTTCGCCTACTGAACCGGTTAAGTGTTCTGCCAGTTGAACGGCTGTGGAACAAGATTGCTTAATGATAAATGCCATAAACAAAATAGATAGAGCAATTGTGCCAAAGTCCATATATTCTCTAGGGTCGCCATACGGGACGCGCATATTTTTATCAATCAACAGCTTTTCCATAGCAAAAACCGTCATCATAATAATTAAACCCAAGCAAAGCATAATAGAGGCAGAACCAAGAATTATTTGAAAACCTTTAGTTGACCACTTACGCGTTTGCTCAAACGGATAAAACATTATTAAAAATGGTAAAATAACAATCATCATATTTAAACGGAAAATGCTATCTACCAAATAGAGGGCAAAACTGACAATAGTAATAAAAAATGAAGCTAAAACAAAAATACCGGTTACTATTGAGGTTAAGCTTGGTTTTGTCAACAAGCGCAAACCAATATCATAACCAATCGTTAAACGGTCACTCAGTACGCATGCCATGCAACTCATCAGTTCTAACGGTTCGGTCGGAAAAGAACTGGTTGTCATGCTAACATTTGCTGCATTATTAAATTTACAAGTGGAAATTTTATTAACAAAGGCCTCACAAATTGCAGAATCGTCTTCAGGAGTGCCGAATAATTGAATAGCAACAGTTTCTGCTTCGGGAGATTTTCCCAACTGTTCCATAACTAAGCTTGTAAATTCCAAAATGGTAACATAAACCGGAAAAATGAATGTGTTCACAACATAAAGAATATTTTCAGGCGAAGAAACCAATGTGCCGCAAATAGTGCATATAGCAGCTTTGCGCAGAACTTTAGTCCAAAACTCACCAATAGATTCCGGAGTTGTGGCGGAAACGTGCTTTAAAATTTGAAAAGCCATCCAAACCGTAAAGGCTAAAATGACCAAAGAAAGCAAATTTTCTTTAGTTAATGTGGAATAAACATCGGTTGTCATTTGCCCTATACTGGAATAGATACTCCTTAAAAGCGTACCCTGCATACAAGAACGATGAGATACAGCAATATCTTTTATATCTTCACCGGAATCATCTGTGTAAATAAGTGTGGCTTGACCTTTGTCATTAACTTGAATTTCTTCATCACTGCATGCCGAAAGCAAAAAGCAAGCGCACAGAACCAAGCAAAGAATTTTGCATATATTATATAGCTTAATTTTCTTCATTTACTTCAGTCCTTGCGCAATTGTCCCAATAATCTATCTTTATTGTAACATAAATTTTAGAAAATAAATATTACAATATGGTTAAATTTACACGCTTATTCATCTGTTTGCCCTTTTTCAAAAGTATGCCATTTGCGCGTAATGTTTTGTTCTTCATCATAGCTTGTATGATGCACGCCGGTGTTAATGTTTCCTTTCCCTTCTTGTTTGGTTTTACCATTAGAATGATAAGTTTTATATGAATAGTCACCATTGCCGCTATCAGTGCTTTCAGATGTCAATTGGCCGTGGTCATATTTTTTTTCAGTTCTATCGCCGGTTTTTTCGTTGTATGAACCTTCAGTACTCAATGTTTTATCTTCATTAAAAGTTTGCCAATGACGCGTGCCGTTTTCATCAACAGTATGGAGGGCGGCAAGTTCACCATTTGCATGATATCCTTTATATTCTACTTCTTTACCATTTTTATCAGTTTTCGTTTCTGAAGTTACTTTACCGTTTTTATCAAAATTTTTACGATTTACATTACCATTTTCATCTGTAGTTTCACTAAATTTCGGTTGACCGTTATCATAGGTTGCTTTTTCTTCATTGTTTGGTTTTTGTGAATTTTCAGAATTTTGGTTCTGCGAATTGTGTTGTTGGTTTTGTGTTGTTTGCGAATTTTCAGAATTTTGGTTCTGAGAATGTGTTGTTTCCGGTGTTGTGGCTTGAGCTTCTGTATTAGGTAAACCGGAACCGGATTGGCTTTGAGACAGTCCGAACGCACCTCTAACTGCATTAACACCGCTTCTGTATTTTCTTGCCACATAGCGTCCGGTATCTGTTTTAGCCGCTTTTTGGCCGATAGCTATTGCTGTTCCTTTTGCCATAGTCAAACCACCGCCAACAATAGGTGATGCCAGTTTGTTTCCAAGTGAAGCGCCTAAAGTACCAACTTTTTCACCAATACCGGAACTTGATACGGTTGAAAATTTGTTGGCAGCGCTTTTAGCCGTAGTAATCAATTTCAGGGCAATAATACAACAAGCTAATAGTCCCAAAAAAGAGGTTTCTTCAAAGTCAAACATTTTGCGTAGTTTTTGGGCATCAATATCAATACCATTTAAGGTCGCAAGTAATTGTGCACTATCCATATTACTGTTTCCTCCTTGCAAGGCAAAAGCAACCAATTCAATGCCAAGCATCATCACAACTCCCATCAAGGCAAATGTGAAAAATGTATTCATGATAATTTTCACACCGGTAAATGTATAACGCTGTGTCATTTTAAACGGCCAGCAAGCCACAAACAGAGGAACCAAAGCACATACAATGCCCAATTGCACAGTACAATCGACTAAAAAGAAGGCAAAGGCTAGCCATATCATTAGACCGAATATGTAATTTACGGCACCGGAAAACCACATTCTAAAATCCGGTAAATCCCAGCCTTCTTCATTTTCCCAACCATGGCACATTAAGGATTTACCGATTGCCGGCAAGGTAATTGCCGAGTTATTAAAACAGCGAACTGTCTCATAAATATCACTCAAAATTTCGGAATCTAATTCACTACCCTCAATGGTGTTAAAAGATACATTTAAGCCGTCTAAATTACATTTTTTAGAGCTGTCTTCAGAATTCATTTTAATAAATTCTTGCCCCATTTCCAAGCCGCCTTTTATTACCGGTGATATAAAATAGTTATAAACATAGGTTGAGTTTTGCAGCAAAATTAGGGTAATGGCTACTTTGAAACTAAGTGCAAACAGTGATTTTAAATATGATGAAGTACTGGCGCCGCCCATGCTGGCTACTAACTTTAAAGTTTCAAGCGCTAGAAAAACTAAAAAGAAGGCGACAACAACACCTTGCAGCGGCTTAGAAAAACTGGTCCACGATATATGAGCAATTCTACTGTTGGTGTTTAAAATAACTTCAAAAACAGGACATAACGGGCAAACGGAAAATTCAGACATATATTCAGCAAAAACTTTACATCCGTTAGTCGTTTTTTGTACCATATCTTTAGTGGTATAGGTAATGCATTCTTGGTTATCTGCGTTTTCCGAGCAAACACAGGCACGTGGAATATCATTTCCTCCAGCTCTGATAAGCAAAGCAGAAGTTGTGATTCGAGATTTGTTGAAATTTTGTAGTGCAATATCCGCTTGTTGTTTAAGGTTTGCACATTCTTTGTTTTTAGGTTCTTCAGCTGACCATACAACTCCGGTATATTGATAATCAGATTTATTATCAAAGCTTATTAATTTTTCGGCAACGTCTTTGCTGACGGCATATGCCGAAGAAATGCTTATGATACTCCAATACACCGGTGTTCCAACATTTAAATTTTGGTTACATTCGGAAACATATTGTTTGGCAATAGAATTGTAGTTATTAAGCAAAGTTTTAGAATTTTTCATTCCTTCTTCGGCTGCTTTAGTTAAATCTTTTTCAATTTTTTCCATTTGCTCAGCCGAACAAGTGCTTGCTCCTTCTTTGGCAGTTTCTTCAGCAAGCGCATTTGCTGAAAACTTGCATAGAATCAGCACTAAGATGATTAATATTAATTTTAAGCGTTTAATCATCTTTTTTCTCCTTTTTTTTGAGTGTTGGCTTTTTAAAGTCTGATAGTTTCGGTACACCCACAAAATATAATGCACTGATTATAACGACAATGATACCTATTATGGCAACATAGAAGATAATATGATTATCAATCAAACTTAAAATATTAAAATTAAGTGCGGTAAAAATAACAATGAACATTAAAATTGAAAGCAAAATAGATTTCATTGTCGTCTCCTATTTTTCACCATCTTCGCTATCTTTGCTTTCAGATGAAGCTTCATCACCACTGTTTTTATCTTCACTTTCTTTTGAATCATCTGAGTTCTCACTATTTTCCTTCATTGCTGAAGCGGCGGTGTGTCCGATTTTTTGGGCAGTGGCATAGCCGGCAACACCTGCTGAGGCAGCCAATGCAGTGGCAGTTTTGGTTGCATATGAAGCTACAGAACCACCAAGACCTGCGCCTATGCTGATACTTAATCCGCCGGCTAATTTATTGGTAATATTTTGAATTTCTCCGCCGATTTTAAGAGCGATTAAACAACAAATAATCAGCATCACCATTTGCAGACCGCCAAAATCAATTTCATCCATAATCAATTTAGCATTGCCGCTGTTAAGAATAGTAGCTAAAGATTCTTCTGTTAATCCCGTACCTAAAGCCTGAGACATTAGTTCGGCAATTAAAGTTATAATAATGCCCATAACTACAAAATTTAGAACCGTATTCAAGAAAATGTCCCAACCTGCTTTGCTATAACTGCGAGTAATTTTAAATGGCCAGCAAGCAACGAAAAACGGCATCATTGCGCACACAATTCCTAGCTGTATGGCACAATCAAGCATATAAAACCCAACAGCAAAAGCAATGGCTAAACCGAAAAGATAAAGTATAATACCCTCTATCCACATTTGTAGACGCATAAAAATTGTGCTTTTTGCGCCAAGAGCCTCTTGAATCCAGCTAACATCTTGCCATGCATTGCAAATGAGTGAACGTCCGATTGCCGGCACCATAGAAGCAGCTTCATTAAAGGCAACCGCAGCTCCCACGGTGTTTTGCAAAACATTTTTATTAAGATAGGTGTTGGAAGCATCAAATTCAAAAGAACTGCCATATTCTATAACTTTTGCTTCATTTTCACGCGTTAACGACATACCGAAATCAACCCCGCCTTCAATAAACGGAGAAACAATTGTTCCATATACAAACTCCGGTGCGGAAAGCAAAATAAGTGCTATAGCCACTTTAGCTCCTTGTGTTGTCAGGTTGGTTAAATATTGCCCTAATTTTTGTGCGGCAGGTGTGGCAACTGCAAGTAGCGTTATGTAGGCAATATAAATGCCAAAAGCTATACTCAATAAGCCTTTAAGCGATGGTGCTATAGCATCATAGGCCTTTTGCGAAATGCTATGCACGGCACGCAAAATGGTATGAAACAGCTTGCAGGTAACACAATTTTCACCTTTTGCTCCGGCAAGTTTGGTTTGATATTCGGCAATTGTCAGGCAATAGTCCATATTATCTTTAATAAAATCAGGATTGATAGCCACACATTCTTTAATGGTAGATGTTTGTTCTTTTTTGCCGTCTTTTTCAACTTCCCGGTCTTCGCAAGTGCAATGAACTTCCAAATTTCCGGATAAAACATCTAAAAGATTATGCGCTTCTTGGCGCTTGGCAATCATTACATCGCGTTGCTGAGCCGCAACTTCCAAATCTTTCATACATTTTTCAGATTGCTGAAGTAAGCCGTCAACTTGCTCACCTAAAGGACCATTACCATTGGAACAATTGTCTTTAGTGCAAGAAAAAGCAACAGAAACACCTGTTTCTTTAGCAAGCTCATCTACTCCTGCAACAGTAGAGGCAACTATAGCTTCTGATCCGTACAAAACAGTTGCAACTAATGCAGCTTTAGGATTTTCTTTCACCCAGTTTTTTACTTTTTCTTTTGTCTTTTCTATTATTGCTAAGTTTTGGTAGCAGCTAAATGAACCATTATCATCTGTCATTTCCGCATATTGACAATCTACCTTATAACCAAAAGTTTCTTCTAATAGTTCTGAGGTAGCTTCATCAATTTCAAACCTGTCGCCTTTTTTAGCGGTTTGTGACCACATCACCATTTTGCTGCTTTCTGCATCTCCCATTTGGTTGCGTCTGGTAATTTTGCGAACATCTAGACCGGCATAAGTAAGGTTTTTTCCGAAGATTTCCAATAATTGAGTTGCTGTTGTTTTTCGGTGATTTAGCTGATCTACTATTGATGCACCGGCATGAGCTGTTTCGGTAAATTTTAAAGCATATCTATTAGCATCATCAGATGCAATACTGTCAGGACCAAGCAACTTGTTATATAAATAGTGGCAAGAACCGTTCTCAGCTATGACATTTTTTTTTATTGATTCATTAAATTTTATAAGAGCTTCATATGCTTCGTAAATGGATTTATATGCTTGGTCAGCAATTTTCTTTTTAGCTTTTTCATCAAATGTACATTCACCATCAGTGGTTACTTCTCCTTGCATAGCGCCAGCAGTACGTTTCTCTTTGGATTTAGCAGATTCTATGTTATATACAGCTAATCCATAAGTTTGCGCTCTAACTAAAGTATATCCACATAACCATATTATGCAGGTTAAAAGCAGTAATTTATATCCAAGTCGAAACCACTTCATTAATAAAGTCCTTATTTGTGCACACACTTTTTGTTATTATAACACAAATTTTTTAAAAAGAATATTACAATATGGTTAAATATTCGTATAAAATTTATTTAGCTTACGTCTTACATGCAGCCGTGTGTTTCTTTGGCATAGCGGGCATAATCCTGATAATAGCTCTTTAAGCTGTCTTGAACCATGCGGTTAATTGTGCCGCGCGGATATTCGCCTTTGCTATTAGGTTTGCCGGCGCTGATTCCGGTTAAAATTTCTATACCGTCATCAACCGTATCTATGGCATAAATATGGAATTTTCCATCTTCAACTGCTTGCACCACATCGGCACGGAGCATTAAATTTTCAACATTAGTGCGCGGAATTATTACCCCTTGAACGCCGGTTAAACCGTGATGAGCGCATACGTCAAAAAAGCCTTCAATTTTTTCATTAACACCGCCAATCGGTTGAATTTCGCCAAACTGGTTAATTGATCCGGTTACGGCAATATGCTGGCGAATCGGCACATTAGCAATAGCAGAAAGCATGCAATAATATTCAGTTGAAGATGCACTGTCACCGTCCACTCCGCCATATGATTGTTCAAAAACAATTGAAGCAGAAAGCGAAAGTGGCATATGTTTAGCGAAGCGGTTTGATAGCAAAGATTTCAAAATCAACACACCTTTGGTATGAATAGGTCCGCTCATGGCAATTTCGCGCTCAATATCCACAAAATCACCTTTACCGATGCGAACTTGGGTGGTAATACGCGCCGGCTTTCCGAAAGTGAAGTTGGAAAAGTCATAAACCACCAATCCGTTAATTTGCCCCACACGCTCGCCTTCAACGTCCATTAAAATTGTGCCTTTATCAATTTGTTCAAGCATCTCGTTTTTAATGCGGTCAGAACGATAGATTTGTGCCTCAATTGCTTGGTCAATGTGATTTTTACCTATTTGCTTAGAATTTGACTGGCGCGCCCAATAATCTGCTTCGCGCAACAAATCGCCGATTGAAGAAACATGTGCGGTTAATTTTCGCGAGCTGTCGGCCACACGTGAAGCATATTCAATAACTCGCGCCACTGCTTGCTTATTAAGCGAACGCAAGTTCTTTTTCTTTGATAGCGAACCGATAAGTTTGGCATATTCAATTTCATTTTCATCGGTTCTATCCATGATAATACCGAAATCAGCTTCTATTTTGAAGAAATCACGAAAATCCGGGTCGCGTTCACATAATAAATCATAAATTTCAAAATCGCCCGTTAGCACCACTTTAACATCGAGCGGAATTGGTTCCGGATCAAGCGATATGGTGGTAAAACTGGTTTCTTCGCTTGGCGCTTCAATTTTGATGCTTTTAGAGGCAATAGCACGTTTAAGCGAATCCCAAGCAAACGGTTGTTCCAAAACTTTGCGGGCATCAAGAAGCAAAAATCCGCCGTTTGCGCGGTGCAAAGCGCCGCTTTTAATTAAGGTGAAGTCGGTTAGCAAAGCACCATATTGCTGAATGCGTTCAACTTTGCCGACCAAATTGCCTTGTGTCGGGTGGTCAAGCGTTACAATCGGAGCGCCGGAATCCGGTTTATGTTTAACAATAACATTAACTTTCAGCTTAGAAAACTTATCTTCTTCCGGTTGTTTCATCTTGCTTAAAAGGGTTTGCAGCGGGTCTTCTTCCGTTGTTGCAGTTGGCGCTTTATTCTCTGGAACATAGTCATCAATATTTTCAACAATGTTTGTTTGAATAGCGCGTAAAAAGCGACTTGCTTGCGGCATTTTGCGATATTTTTCCCGCAATTTATCAATTGGTTCTTTAACAGCGGCTTTTACAAATTTTTCCCGTAATTTATCAATTTCCAGTTTTTGCTTTTCTTCCCAGTGCGGCAGGGTTTGTGTGGCATTTTCAATTTCTTCCTGCATAGCATTTAAGTCATCCATAATCAGTTGCTTTTCATCATCAGGCAATGCATCAAAAGCGTCCGGACTCAAAACTTCGCCGTCTTTCATCGGGGCTACAACCAAACCCATTTGCATATGCAATAATGAAACGCGCTTCCCTTTAGCTTTGCGTTGTAAAACCGTTATATATTCTTCTTTTTTAGATTTATAGCGTTGGCGAATTATGCTGAGTGCGGCTTTATATTCATCAGATTCCACCAAAGCAGGCAAAGTTGCCGATAATTCAAAAATCAATTCATCAATGTCTTTGGCAAAGTCGCATGCTGTTCCGGCCGGAAAACTTATGGCTTGCGGTTTATATGGTTCTTCAAAATTATAAACATAAGCCCAGTCCAATGGCGTTTTGCGTTTTTTAGCTTCTTGCTCCAAAACACGTTTCACTAAACTTGTTTTACCGGTGCCTTCAGGGCCGAGGCAGAACAAATTATAGCCGCGTGATTTAATATGAATACCAAGTTCTACAGCACTAATGGCACGGTCTTGACCAAGCGCGGAAAGGCGCTCTTCTAAATCAGCAGTGCTGTTGAAGTCAAATTTAGCAATATCACATTTGCGATAAAGTTGGTTAGAAGTTAATTTTGTAATAGCCATTTTGCAAAAATCCTGTATAATTTTTTTTAGAATCGTTCTCAGAGTATAAATTAATTGCTAACATAATGTAAATTTTGATGAATATTTTTGAACAAATTTTAATTATTTTTTTTATTTTGCTTGCTGTATTGTTGGTACGGTGGCGTTTACGTCATCGTTTAAAATTTTTGCAAAAAATTACTAAACTTAACATATTAAAACACCAGCAAAATTTAATGTGTGAGTATATATTTATCTCTTATGTTATTGATATTTGTGTGCAAAAACTATATTGGCAGCGCACAAAAAAGACCAAAAATGCGTTGGCATATATGGCAGCCGGTCGGCTGACTAAAGCAATCAAAATTTTAGCCGTGCAAGATAAACTTCTCAGTGTTTTGCTTTTGGCGCATAATGATACACATAAGGCGTATAAACAAATAAGCCACATTTCTCAGAAAGCGCTCATAAAACATCAATATTTTGTTTTTTGCATTATGTTGGCTCAAGTAATTGGGCATTCGCGGCAGGCAGAAAAATGGTTAAAACAAATAAACGAAAAACAATTACAGATAAAAATTAAAGCATACTATAAATGCGTTTTAGCACGCTATTGTATGTATAAAGGAGATATGGCCTCAGCATCTGAGAATGCATATAGTGCGATGCGGAGTTTTTATAAACGAAGATATTTTATGGAAGTGGCATCATGCTATATGTTGTTGGCCGATATTTATCGTTTGAGCTGTATGTGTGATACGGCGCAAGCAATGTTAGCGGCAGCACAAAAAATATATCAACAGTTTCCTTTGCCGCAGCAGCAGGCTTTGGTTGTTGCAAGTAAAGGAATGTTGTTGTTTTTTGATAATCGTCTAAACGAAGCTGAAGATTGTTATATAAAAGCTCTAAAAATAGCGCCGAATTTGAAAACAGAGGCAGAAATTCTTAATCAATATGCTTTGTTGGAAATAAATTTACAAAAATATGCAGAAGCAGAAAAGAAAATTAAACAAGCTTTGTCTTTTTATCGAACTTATAATATTATGGCGGGTGAGGCATTCAGCTCGCAGCTTTTAGGGCAAATATATTTTGAACTGGAAAATTATGAAAAAGCAATTAAGCATTTGAATTCAGCGGCAAATAATTATTATATTTTAGAAAATTTTTCAGCTTTTGCCGAAAGTTTGTACTTATGCGCTGATATATATTTCAGACAGCAAAAAAATGATGCAGCAGAAAGATTATTGCAAGAAATATTGCAAACTGTAACAAAGCAGCATTCTAATTTCCATTTGGGGCATGTTTATGGCCTGTTGGGAGTGCTGAATATGGAAAAAGGTGAATTTTTAACTGCTCTAGAGTGGCTTAAAAAATCCTTGTGGTTGGAGCAAAATACAAAACGCTATGAAGGCGCGGCGGTCGATTGCTTAAATTTATCCTTAGCAGAGCAATCAATGAATAATACGGCAGAAGCTAAGCAATATGCCGCAGAAGCATTGGAATATGCGCTGAAAACCGAAGATGAAGATTTTATTGCTTTGATAAAAGAGAAAATGTTATACTAATTTATAAATGAAAGCTGGACATTTGATGTTTTTTTATATATTCTTGTGGAAACTAAAAAAGGATATTGGTTATAAATGTTAGTCTTAAATAGTTTTTTTCATATTCTAGAGTGGAAAATTCCTAATCAAGCCGATTGGCAAAGCTTAGTGGCTACGCTGACTGCCAGAAGTGATAAAATTTATGCTATGATAATTGATGAGTTTGGGCCGAACGGACTTTTAGTAGTCGGGCTGTTTGTGCTTTTTTTAGGTATGATTGTAATTATTTATGTGAAAATGGTGTTTGATACATTACATCAAGAAAAAGAAGATGCGCTTGACGAATACATTAGCGAAATTAATCAAGAAGAAGCAGAGGCACAAATTGAAGCAGAAAAAGAGCTTTCTCTTAGTTTGGTGGCAGCATCGGAAAATTCAGACGATTTTTTGGGAGTAGGGGAAGACTACGAACGCTTAAAACAATCAATGCAGAAATATGCTAAAACCCAACAACAAGAATTTAATAGTTGGCGCGATAAGACTGAAAACAAAGTTTTATCTTCAACTCGTATTCGTTCTATGGAAATAGTGTCTTTAATTATTAAGATGTTAGCCAGACAAGTTTCCGAGCCGAAAATTGCGCAAACGTTGGCTAATCGTCTGCAATTAGAATTAAGCAATGAATTTATTTTGCAAATTGTGCGTTCAGTTCGTGATTTTATAGGTCTGGCCAATGCAAAAATGTTTGCTGAATTGCCACAAGCGGCATCGTTGCCAAAGCCTGCCGAAGCATTAAAACTTTTGTGTGAAAAAGGTGATAGTAGTTTATGTTTGGAATTGCTGCAAAAGCTCACTTCACAATATGTTGAAGATGCTACTGAAGAAAAAGGTATTGTACGTCAGCTGTTGTTGGCACAAGCAGCTAATTATGCTTGTTTAACCGGTAATTTTGCTGCGCTAGATGATATGGAGCTTGCTTTAACATCATATAATTTTGCCACAGAAATTTCTTCGGAAAGCGTTACGGCATGGAATGATTTAGGCAATGCATATATGGCGCAAAATAATGAAATGAAAGCAATGTTTGCATATCAGGCAGTTATGGAATTAGCAGATCCTTATATGTATGAAGCTCAAATAGCAAATGCTAAAAAGCATTTAGCAACATATTTTAAAAAGCAGGGTGTTGAAAATAAAGCATCTGAATTTGCTGCTGATGCGGCCAAATATTATGAAAATTATGGTTTGCACGAGCCTTTAACTATATTAGAAGAAGCTGCTGCGGACCATATAATAAGCCGCCAAGATATAAGAGAAAGTTTAGAAATTTTATTGCCGTTGGTTTAATTTAAGCATTGATGCTATAGTCTAACAACAGCGCCGCCCCAAGTGAAGCCAGCACCCATTGCGGTTAAAACTACAACATCTCCCTTATGCAAACGCTTTTGCTCCATATTTTCAGACAATGCCAATGGAATTGAGGCAGCAGAAGTGTTGCCGTGATGGTCAACCGTGACAATTACTTTTTCTTGAGCAATACTCAAGCGTTCGCCAACACTTTCAATAATGCGAATATTCGCCTGATGCGGAATGAGCCAATTGACATCTTCTTTAGAAATATGAGCTTTTTGCATGGCAGTTTCAGCAGCTTCTGCCAAGGAAACAACAGCGTGTTTGAACACTTCTTTACCATTCATCTGCACAAAACCGGAGTTTTGAGTTGTGGAAACGCCTCCGGTGGTTTTGAGATGCTCATATTGATTGCCGTCAGCATAAATGCATGTGCTTAAAACGCCGGTATCATCAGCAGTTCCATTTCCTTTAACGGCTTGCAGCACAACAGCGCCGGCACCGTCACCGAACAACACACAAGTGTTACGGTCGGTCCAATCAACAATTTTAGATAAACATTCAGCGCCAACCACAACGGCAGTTTTCACTTGCCCTAAACGAATCATATTATCAGCCAATGTTAAAGCATAAACGAATCCTGAACAAGCAGCGGAAATATCAAAAGCGGGAACACCGGCGCGAAACCCTAAATTACGCGCAATCAACACCGATGTAGCCGGTGTTGTATTATCGGGTGTAACCGTTGCTAAAATTAACAAATCAACATCTTGAGGAGTTAAACCGGCATTTTTGATTGCATTTTCAACCGCCTTGCCGGCTACAGCCGAAGTTGTTTCAGCTTCTGCAATGTGACGCACGGCAATACCGGTGCGAGTGCGAATCCATTCATCATTGGTTTCAACCATTTGTGAAAGGTCGTCATTGGTTAGAATTTTCGGCGGTAAATAGTGGCCGAATCCGACCATTGCGCTTCTAATAAACATCGTATAAAATATCCTGCGATAATTCGTCTAAGTCAACATGTTCAACTTCAGAGCGAATTGTTTGCACAAAGTCTTGGCGCACCAGTTTTGCGGCATTATTAATGGCATATGAAAAGCCAACTGCATCTGTTCCGCCATGGCTTTTAACCGATAGCCCGTTCAAGCCGACAAACATAGCGCCGTTATATTTGCGTGGGTCCATCTTTTTTTTCAATTTTAATAAAACCGGCAGCAAAAACGGCAATCCGATTTTGGTTATAATAGAGCTTTTGATTGTACTTTTAAGCATACCGGAAATGAGCTTTGCCGTGCCTTCCATAGTTTTAAGTGCAATATTGCCGGTAAAACCGTCTGAAACGACAACATCGGCATAGCCTTCGCCAATTTGATGCGGTTCAATATAGCCGATAAAATTCAAATCAAGGTGTGTGTTTTTAATCATTTTAGCGGCCTGATGAATTTCTTCACGGCCTTTCATTTCTTCGGCACCGATATTTAACAATGCAATGCGCGGACGTTCAATATCCAGTGCGTGCTTAGCTAAAATATTTCCGATAATGGCAAATTCTGCCAAATTAACCGCACTGCACTCCGTATTAGCGCCTAAATCAAGCATAACACACATGCCGTTTTTATGCGGAATATTGGTGCAAATAGCCGGCCGATGAATGCGCTGAATGGTCTTCAAAATCATCTTTGATATAGCCATTAAAGCACCGGTATTGCCGGCAGAAATAACGGCTCTTGCATCGCCTTTGCGCACAGCATCAATTGCCATAAACATACTGGTATTTTTGTTGCGAATAACCTGCGATGGTTTATCTTCATTGCGCACAAATTCACTGGCATGAACAACCGTGCAATATTCTTTTGTCGCCGGAAAACGCTTCAGTTCTTCATTAACCTTGGTTTCATCACCAAACAGCAAAAACTGAATATCGGGATTATTTTTATGCGCTAAAACAATGCCTTCAACGACAACACGAGGGGAATTATCTCCCCCCATGGCATCTACAGATATGACCAGATTATTCATCAACAAACCTGCTCCATATATTATAGTTCAATAACTATTTTGCTTCCTTGTTGGAAACAACTTCTTTACCATCATATTGGCCGCATTTGCTGCAAACATGATGAGGTCTTTTCAATTCGCCGCAATTAGGGCATTCTTGATAAGAATTCGGTGTTAATGCATCATGCGAACGACGCATATCACGACGAGATTTTGATACTTTTTTCTTAGGTGTAGCCATTTTTATTCTCTTTATAGTTAATTAATTACACAAACATTCGGCAGCATATTTAACATAGCTTTATTTAAAAAGCAAGCAAAAATATGCAGTAGAATGAATTGACTTGTTTTTTAGCTGAATTTTTTATGTTTTGCAAGCGTTTTTTTATAAATTTAATAAGCAAGGGGAAATTTTTAGCAGTGTAGGGATATGGTTATATTGAAATTATGAATAGATAAATTATTTGTTTAGATGAATATAAAATGTGTAATTAAAGGAGATATATAATGAAATATAGATTTTTATCAGTTTTATCTGTAGCTTTGTTGCTTTGTTTTTTAGCGGATAATGCTTCAGCGCGTTCAGCAGCATATCATGCTCCGTCGTCATCATTATCATCATCTTCATCATCTTCTTCTTCAGATTCCGGCGTTATTATGGCTGAATCAGATGGAACTGGTACTGCCGGCGAATCTTCTGGCATGTGGGAAAAAACTAAAGATGTGACAAGCGATGTATGGGACGGCACCAAAAAAGTTGGCAGCGATGTATGGGACGGCACAAAGAAGGTGAGTAGTGATATTTGGGACGGCACCAAAAAAGTTGGCGGCGATGTTAGCAATGCCGTAAGCGGTAGTGATGAAACAACAGCTCCGTCAGCGGTATCATCAGACCAATAAAGATTATATTTTGATAATGCAAAGATAAGCTTTATTATTGCTGCACAGTTGTAAAGAGTAAAACGGAATTTCATTAAAAAAATCTGCTTAAGTCTATTATATTCAGCAATTTTTTTATTTGACTTATCCGTTTTTTTGTGTAAATGTTCTAATATAAAATTTATAATTAAAACAATTATTAACTTAAAATTATTGCTTATGCTTGAAAAAATTAAAGAGCGTGTTAAGGCGTGGAAACGTTTTTATACGCAAGGTTGCAAAAACATTGATGAGAATTCGTCTTGGCACGAAATTCTGATGGAGCTGGAATATTACAACTCCAGCAAGTTTGAAATGTATGGCCGAAAAACGTTTGAAAACGCGGTCAATTCTATCGGCGCTTTTTCTGATAAGGAAGCAGATTTTTTGGAAACTTTGCCGGCATATGCCACAATAAAAGCGTATTTACGGCACGATAATTATCGGGAAAGTTTTACCGATGTAGTTGATGGTGTGCAAGTGTTTTCCGTGTGCTCGGCTCAAGATGATGATTTTCCGATTAGGGAATATACCATTGTGACTGACAGAAAAGAGTTGCTGGGTTTGGAAATCTATGTTTTTAGAGATTATTCTAACTACCGGTGCGGCAGGCACGGCATTATCCGCTATGATAGTGTTCCGCCTGACAACTATATCGAGGCTTCGAGCTCAAATTGATAATCTATAAAATTTTTTATTGCGTATGGAAAGAACAAAAGAAGCCATCAATCTCTTTGAAAAGAATTATGGCAAAACTCCAAAAGAGGCAGGTTTTCCGGTAATCGGCATTTATGAAAGGCAGAGTGCTTTTCTTTATGCCGCCTCCGAAGAAGCAATCGAGTCCTACAAAACCGAGCAGAACATCATCCGCGGGATGATATTCTGGGCTTTGTGGCCATTGATGTTGGTGATGATAAACTATTTTGATGCCGTGGAACGGTATCAAGAGATGTTTCACTGGCGCTGTTTGGTAAGCTACGTCTTTCTGGTTGTTTGGCTTGTTGTAGTTGTTACCTTATACATTAAGGTGCTTAAACTGGGCAAGAAGTTCAAGTTAGGTGAAAACATTATTTATCTGAACTACTAAACCGTAAAAGCGTATGAAAAAGTTAGTCTTTGCGTTGATTGCCGCGCTCAGCGTAGCATTAACTGGTTGCTCTGCTTTTGAAAGCGAGCCGATTGAGCCGAATATCATCGGCACCGGAAATCTTCAATATGAGGCAAAAAGCGGCACTTGGTTTGTGGTTGTTGACTCAACTCAATACACCGTTGCCAATGTGACCATTCCTGACCACAATCCGAGAGCTGTCGGAAAAACTCAAAATATTGAGCCGGTTGAAGGAATGTCGGTTACTGTATTCACTTCTCCTCGTATGAAAGGTGTTCAAGCCGTCACAGGCAAGCAATCTATTGAACAGATTGAGGAATTGTATCATAGTAGTGCAAGTGCGATGGGTATAATTCTTGTCTTTTGTATTGTCTTTGGACTTGTGCTGTTGTGTCTTAAGGCCGTTGCTACACCAAGAACAAAAGAAGTTCCTGTGGTAAATGCTGATGTTTGAAATCAAAATCTCCCCCGCCGCCACCGTGCCGCGAGGGATTTTTTTATATTGGCATTCAATGTATTTTGCTGACCGAGTTCAGAAACATGTGAGACTCTTGAGAGGATAAAAAGTTGCAAGACTTTTGAGGAAGAGATAAAAAGAAATCACTTCTGAAAGAGGGCAAGATGCAACAAAAATATGAGATACAAAACTTACAAAAGAAAGTAAGTTTGATCAAAGTATCGGAAGCTTCCGATACTTTGATGAAAAATTTGAAAATTTCGGCGGCGCGAGAAAAGGTGTTGAACAAATGGCGAAGTCTGAAAGCAAAGGGATTAAAAGACCAAGAAATATGTGAGATATTGAAAGTCAGTCGAGCGAGTTTATATCGCTGGCAAAAAGACAGCATGCCAAAATCACGAGCTCCGAAACATAAGAGGAAACACGAATGGAGCTTGAGGCAAGAAGATGAAGTCTATCGTCTGAGATTAGGAAATCCCTTGTATGGCAAGGAAAAGATACAAGCTTTAATGACACACAAAACTTCCGTAAGCACGGTCGGTCGGATATTGCAAAAATTAGTAAAATTAAAAAAAATCAGTCCGGTTCATGCGTTAACAGGATATAAAAAACCGAAGAAGCGACGATTTTTTGATAACAGTTGGGCGCAAAGATTGCCGAAAGGACTGCAATCAGATAAGCAAGGCGTATTAGTGCAAATTGACCATATTACCTGCCGTGTCGGGGATAAAACAATCAAACATTTTAATGCGTGGGATAGGAAAACCAAAATCAATGTCGCCGATGTTTACAGTCGTGCGACATCAGGTTGTGCTGCCAAATTTTTAGATGAAGTTATTAAAGAGTATCCTTTTAAGATAGAAACGGTGCAAGTTGACGGAGGAAGCGAGTTTATGAAGGATTTTGAAGAGGCTTGCAAAGAGAAAAATATTAAACTTTTTGTTCTGCCGCCGCGTATCCCTAAATTAAATGGAGGTGTGGAACGAATTAACCAAACTTGGAGATCGGAGTTTTATAATTTTAGAGATGATTTACCCGAGAATATCTTGCAACTATCTGATTTTGTGAAAGATTATCAACATTTTTATAATTTTGATAGACCTCATAAAGCTCTTGATTTTTTGACGCCTTTCGGTTACTTTTTTTATATCTCTTCTTCCTCTTTTGAGTCTCATATGTTGTGAACTAGCACATTTTGCTTGACTCTGATATATTTTTTATTTAAGGTGGCGGTTAGAAAATATATAATTATAAAATGTATTATTAATTCAAAATATTATTGATTATGAAAGAGTTGATTGGTTTATGCAAACTGTATTTCTCAGAGATATTGTTTGTGCTTGTTTGTATGCTGACGCTTACTCTGGCAATCTATAATGCACTATGCGTTTCCGGATTTTCGGCAATTTGCGGTATTATTTTTGCCGTAGCTCTGCAAGCTGTTTTGGGTTCTTTTATCCGAATACATGCGTCTAAGACCTCATTTTTGCAAATGCATTATGCAGTGTGGACGTTCTACATTTTTGTATTAATGTTGTTGATGATTGGCTGCTACTTTAGTTTTTTTTGGACGGATGCGGTAAAATTAGAACCGTTGGTTGCATTAGGGATTGTTTTGGTAATTGTAATGCTTACAGTATATTGCAACTGCAACAAAACAAAAGAGCCGCAGGGGCCATTTTGTGTGGCGGTCGATAATGTTGATGATGCCGATGATCTGGTTCCGGAACCGGCAGAAAAATTGCCGTATGTTTATTACGACAAGCCGATAGAACAAACGGCACACACAATCAGATACTATTCACCATATCTCGGAAAAGATCAGGAAATTCCATTCAGACCACGTAAAAAACGCGGCAAGCCGTTTGATCATGTGCGCGGAATTGTTGTTGCCGACGATCTTGTGTTGTTGCGGAGTATTCTGTTTACATCAAACTTTCCCGGTGATATTCGGGAAATGGCAAAACAATATGAGGGACGTTTTCCAAACAAAACGGAAATTAAGCAGATTTACGCCAAATTTAACGAGATTAACCAAAATCTTTATGAATGCGGCGAACCATTACTCAGAAAGTGGAAATATCTGTATACTTCCGGTGACGAAAAAGCCGACAAAACGATGAACTATTGTTTGAACTTTGCCAACGGACAAGACAGTTTTGCTGATTGTGACAGTTGTGTTTGCGCGGTATTGGTTGAAAAATCAGTTCCAAATGTTCGACAGCATAAGGTAAATATAAAAGCGTTTAAGAAAAAACATTCAAAGAAATCTGATCTTGATGAGTTTGACGTACTGTGTAATGTTAACGGTCAAAAAATGCGTCTTCCTTTTTCTAAAAGGTATTTAGGCAAACCGATTGGAATTTTTCCATTCAAAAACGAGCCGGAGTATCTTGAGCTTGATGAGGTGGAAAATAAAAAGCACACCGACAAAGATGTTGATGAAAGTCGCTTACTTGATGAAAGTTTTTGTTGCGCGCGTGTTTCTAAAGTGGTTGACCGGCTTAATCTTTACTTAAAAGAAATGCACAAGCCCGTTCTTGAGGGTAGCTATCTTGCGGACAGCTCTTATATGCGCGGTTGTGGTTGGATCATCGGTTTTGATAATACCGGTGATTATCATGGAGGTAATGTACCTGCCAAACTCCGCTATATGGGACGCTTCTACGGGACTTGTCAAAAATAAGTAAGTCTTCTGAAGCCTGACAACAACTCCCCCGCCGCCACCGTGCCGCGAGGGATTTTTTTATGCAGCATTAAAAAAATCAGTGCGGAATTTTAGTTAATGTTTTGCTCAATTTCTTAATTTCCGCAGAAACTTTATATGACTCACGAATTTTTTGTAATGACTTATTATACGTCTTTATATCTAAATGACATTCTGCCGATTGCAAATATTCAAGGCATTTTGCCGGATATTTTCCCATAATGGTTGCAACGGCCCACGCCACACCCATTTGCGCATAATATTTATCAGTATTCAAGCGGTCTAAAACCTTAATAACATCATCAATATACTCATCTTCTAAAAAGTGTGACAAAAGCAATACCGAAATAATTCGGCTGATAAATTCTTGGTCGCTAGATTGATACATTAAGATAAAATTCCACACTTTTTGCCGATATTTTCGAGCAATTTTAAAATTTTGACACAGCGCATCGTTGATTGCCCAATCATCAACATAAGGGATAAATTTTTGCAAATACGCCAATAAAATATCAATATTATCTTGCGCATAACCAATCACAAATGCATGCAGCAGTTTCAGCTCAAAACTTGAATAATCATCACTATCTAAAAATTCCCGATAATTATCTTTTGCTACATGCTGCGCCAATTTTCGCAGATGCGGCACTGAAACACCAAAAGACGTGCGCGGCAATTGTTCTAACTTTAATTTAATGCTCGATAGTTTCATTGCTTTTTTAGCATATTAAGCTGCATTAAATTTAGTTTTTTGCTGTTTGCAACGCGGGCATTTCCAATCTGCCGGCAAATCTTCAAAAGCAACTCCGTTATGTTCTGCTGGGTCATAAACATATCCGCAAACGGAGCAAACATATTTACCGCTTTTGGTTTTGAAAATAATATCTCCGACAGGCAGTGTTTTTGGTGGATTATGCAAATCAACCACACGTTTGGCTTCTAAATTTTCATATCCTAAAGGTGTGTGCGTTCCTAAATAAACAGTCGGATGGTTTTGCACAAATTCTCGAACGCGGTTAAGTGTTTCGCGTGCTGCTGCCAAATCTTCATAAACAACCGAAAGCTTATTTTCATAAAGAGCCTCGTCGGTATAAGTTATATCTCCTTGAAACATATAAAACAAACCGTCATCTTCGGCAACTATCAAACTGTTGCCTTTAGTATGCCCTTTGGCTTTAATATAATAAATTCCATCTGCAATTTTTTGGCTTTCCGGAAAATTATAATACGCACCGTCAGTAAATTTAACCGGCACAATATTAGGAAGGTTTTTCAATTCATCAGCATCACATTCTTCTTCATTAACATAAATTGAAGCATTCGGAAAACTTTTCAGCTCGCCGGTATGGTCTGCGTGTTTATGGGTAATCAAAATCTTACTGACTTGTTCCGGTTTATAGCCTAAATCTGCTAGGGCGTCCATGTATGATTTAATATCTTTACCGGTATAAATAGGTGTGCTTTCATCAGGTGATTCTTCCGGCGTTCCGAAAGGTAATCCGGTATCAACCAAAATCACTTCATTTCCGGTATCAATTACATAATTTTGCAGCCCTGAGCGATATTTGATGCCTGCATCAAATTTATCTGCTCCGTCTTCACCGCCAAAAGCAAATGGCTGTGTCATAAACCCGTTGTTTCTAAACTTTACTGCTTTAATTTTCATAGTTTATAGTCCTTTTCTTTATTTTGCCATTGTTGCCAAACGCTTACCAAGCTCATAAGCTTTTTGCATATCCAGCGGAAATTGTTCATCGCGAACTTTTGCTTTATGGTCGGCATCAAAATAATCGCAATCATATTTTGAATAGTCGGTATATTGGAAAGTATCAAAAGCGTAAAGCGCTTCCGAATAGCCAAACACATGGCGCAGGCTCTCCGTATTTTCATCTAAAATAATGTGATAATTACTGCTTTTGAACCAACTTTCAGTGGCATTCATAGTCATAATCATGGCCGTTGGCAAAGTGTGGTTTAAAACGCGCTTCATACCGCCGGTTTGTTCATCTTTCATATAGGTATGTGCCGGAAACATAAAACGTTCCAAAAATGCCCGACACATTCCGCTCGGATAAGAATGATATACCGGTGAGCCGATAATGACGGCATCGGCAAACAAACATTTTTCTAAAACCGGACGCAATTCATCTTTATAAAAGCATAAACCGTTCGTATTATTACCTTTGCGTTTGCACATTAAACAACTGATACAGCCCTTATAATTTAAGTCATACAAATTAACAATTTCAACTTCGGCACCTGTTTCATTTGCTCCGCGTGCTGCTTCATTTAGTAATTTTGCAGTATTAAAATTTTTGCGCGGACTGCCGTTAATTATCATTACCTTAGTCATTTATTTTTCCCTTTATTGTAAATTAGCATTAAAAAATTTTGTAATTTTATCAAACGGAATAACATCAGTTTTATAATATAAATCAACGTGATTGGCATTCGGAATGATTAGTAATTCTTTATTTTCTCCTTTAAGTTTTTTAAATGCATCTTCTGAAAAATAACGGCTATGAGCCTTTTCACCGTGTATCATTAAAACTGCGCTTTTAATTGTATCGCTATAGGCTAAAATAGGTTGGGTAATTAAAGACAGCGCCGATGTTGTGTTCCAATGTCCGTTTGAATTGATAGAGCGTTTATGAAATCCGAGAGGCGTTTTGTAATAGCTGTAATAATCTTTAACAAACTGCGGTTCATCACCGGTAAGTTTTTCAGGCAAACCTGCTGCCTCGGCATAAGTTCCGCTTTTAGCATCTTTCGTGCGCTGAGCATTTAAACTTTCACGCATTTTGTATAAATCATCAGCGCTCATAACATCATTATAACCTTTGGAACTTACACGTGTCATATCATACATTGTGGACGTTACCGTAGCTTTAATGCGTGTATCTTGTGCCGCCGCATTCAACGCAAAACCACCAAAGCCGCAAATGCCTATTATACCAATTCTATTTTCATCTACTTCCGGTAAAGTGCTTAAATAGTCCACCGCAGCGCTGATATCATCAGTATTAATATCCGGACTAGCCACATTACGCACTTCTCCTCCGGATTCACCGGTAAAAGACGGGTCAAATGCCAGTGCTACAAATCCGCGTTCAGCCATAGTTTGGGCATATAAACCGGAAGATTGTTCCTTAACTGCTCCAAATGGTCCGGTAACAGCAATTGCAGCCATTTTGGCATCAGATTTATTTTTTGGTTCATATAAATCACCCACTAATTTAATGCCAAATCTGTTCTTAAATTCAACTTTTTTAACATCTACTTTGTCGCTCTTGGCAAACACTTTATCCCAACTTGCATCATCTGCAGCACTATACGCTTTGTCAGGTGTAATAAAAAGCAATCCTAAGGCGGCAAGCCCTAAAATGTGGATTTTTGCTGTTTTCATTAGTTCATTCCTTTTATATAGATTATAACCATTCAGCTGACCATTTTTTCAGCTCATCTTCACTTACATTGCTTGGAAAACGTTTCCCTTTATAAACTTTTGCCTTAGGGGCCAAAGCCTGCATATTAGCACCGGAATTTCCCATTCCACTACTGCCGGAAGTGGCAAACGGAACAACGGTTTTGCCGGCAAAATCATAACTTTCCATAAAAGTATCTATAATCGATGGCTCTCTGTACCACCAAATCGGAAAACCGACAAATATAACATTATATTGGCTCATATTTTCTACCTTAGAGGTAATAGCTGGTCTGCTGTTGACATTATCCATTTCAACTGAACTGCGACTTTGCTTGTTGCGCCAATCTAAATCGGCATCGGTATATGGTTGTTGTGGTATAATTGCAAAGATATCTCCTTCAGTTGCTTTGGCCAAACGTTCCGCCACTCCGGCGGTGGTTCCTGTTGCACTGAAATATGCTACCAATACTTTTTTATCATTCATTTCATTGTCCTCTGCATTTACATTAAAACTTGCTAAAAGCGTTAAAATTGATAGAAATAAAGTTGCTGTTTTGCGCATTTTTTCTCCTTTGATATTATTGTTACACATTAACATAATAATTGGCATTACACATTCCAAGTCAAGCGCTTTTTTCAATTTACAAAAAAATATTTCTTATTTTTAGTATATTTATACATTGCCTAAAAATTTTTTAACTTGTGGTAAAACCTTTATAGCATCTTGTCTGCCAAGCTGATATACTTCATTTAAGATATTGAGATTTTTTTCCATATGTTTAATTTTAACTAATTTACTCGGACGAATTACTACAATTTTTCCTTGTTGCTGCAATTGCTCCATATCGTTCAATTCCCGATTATACATAATATGCCGCTCAGCAATAGCTTTAGCAAATTTAGGATATTTATGATACATAATTTTTGCTAGCCAGCTTAGTTTGTTTTTATGTTTTTCATATCCGGCGGCTCTGGTTTGTATTACCACACATTTATCGTAACCCATATTAAGAAACGCTTTAACCGGAATGCTGTCGGCAATACCTCCGTCTAAATATGGTATGCCGTTAATATGGCTGATTTTAGATACAAACGGCATGGAAGCAGATGCGCGTAAGTAGGGCATTTTTGTACGCAGTTCATTGCAATAAATATATTCTGCTTCACCGGAAATTAAGTTGGTACAGGTAACATAAAATTTGGTTGCAGAGGCTTCAAAAGCTTGGTGATTAAACGGAAATAACTTTTCCGGAAGTTCATGATAGCAAAATTCTTCTCCCACCATATTACCGGTTGTCAGCAACGAATACCAGCTCATATAACGCTTGTCATTGGCATATTTAAGGGTATAGTTAATACTTCTTCCGGCTTGCTGAGAAACAAAAGAACAACCGTGAATGGCGCCGGCGGAAACACCGATAACACCGTCAAAAGTAACATTTTGTTCATTAAAAACATCTAAAACTCCGGCGGTATAAATGGCGCGGTGAGCTCCACCTTCCAAAACTAAGCCGCTTTTCATTTTGCCTCACACTGAAAAAGTTGGTTGAAGCCGTTTTTTTCTATTTGCTCACGTGAAATATTTACTTTTTGCCGTCTGTTGGGTAAATCAGCAAGACAATATCCTCCGGTTAATTTTCCGCGCTTATAATAGGCTTTCCCTTGTTGTTTACCCTCATCGGTATAAAAATTTTGCCAACCGTCAAGCTCTCCGTTATTATATTGGGCCCAAACTTTTATGGTGCGATTATCATAATAAATCTTATCCATTCCGTTTTTTATACCTTGTTTATAATAAACGCGTTCCATCAGTTTACCTTCATCATTAAAATAAGTAGCCAAGCCATCGGCATAGCCTTTTTTATAGTTGATAATGGATTTATATTTGCCGTTTTCCCAAGTTTCATAAATTTTACCATTGAGCGGCTGCTGATGTTCGTCAACACAATAGAAACGTTCACCGTCAGCATTGCAACTGTGCGGAATCTCTCTTTGAGTTGCCGAACTTTGCAATGTTATCATAATTGTGCTTAATAAAGTTAAAATGAATTTATATTGCATATTTTTTTCCTTCGAACAGAATCCTATACTAAATTTAGCAAAATTCAAGACATTTTATTTGTTACAGATACTAAAATATTGTTAATCAACTGTTGAAAAAACTTTTATTTATTTACAGTGGTTTTATACTTAAGGCAAATGAGAGGATTTATATGACAATAGTTTCAATTTGGTGCCGCCATAAGGGCGATAATGTGATTGGTGCTGGTTTGGGTTTGCCGTGGCGAATTCCGTCTGATACCAGACGTTTTCGCAATTTAACCGCCGGAAAAGTTAAGGTTATGGGTGCGCGTACCTATAGCGGTATGCCGCAAAAAGTGCTGTTGGGGCAAAAGCTGATTATTCTTGATAATACCAATCAGTGCGAAGTGTTTGATGAAAAAAATCATCAAGTTTGCGCGGATATTAACTTACTTAAAGATTATCCAGAAGATTTATATATATCCGGCGGTGCCACCATTTATGCGCTGTTTTTCAAAATAGCGCCGCTGATGCCGGATGTGGTGGTTGATTGCGTTTATAATGGTGAAATCAGTGTCGATGCCAAGGATTTGGTAGATGTTTCAGCCAGCGTGGCAATTTTGGAACAACAATATACACCGCTGCCGCAGCGTTTTGAGCTGGATAATGTCATTACGACCATTTGGCTCAAAAAAGGCGCATTTGTGGCGCAAGATGTGGTGAAAACAATTTTGCAATATATGGAAACGGAGGGCAAATAAAATGCAGCAATATTTAGATTTGTTACGCGATATTATGGAAAACGGCGTGGATAAAATGGATCGCACCGGTGTGGGGACGCGTTCGGTTTTCGGGCGGCAGATGCGTTTTGATTTAAGCAAAGGCTTTCCTCTTGTTACTACTAAAAAAGTGCATTTGAAAAGCATTATTTATGAGTTGCTGTGGTTTTTAAAAGGCGATACCAATGTGAAATATTTGCAAGAACACGGGGTGCGCATTTGGAACGAATGGGCTGATGAAAACGGTGAGCTGGGGCCGGTTTACGGTTCGCAATGGCGCAACTGGAACGGCGAGGGAATCGACCAAATTACCGATGTGATTGAGCGCTTGAAAAAAACACCTAATGACCGCCGAATGATTGTTTCAGCGTGGAATGTGGGTAAAATTGCCGAAATGCATTTGCCGCCGTGCCATATGATGTTTCAGTTTTATGTGGCAAATAATAAACTCAGCTGTATGCTTTATCAACGCAGTTGCGATATGTTTTTAGGCGTGCCGTTTAATATTGCTTCGTATGCACTTTTAACCATGATGGTGGCGCAAGTTTGCGGCTATGAACCGGGTGAATTTATTCATACGCTGGGCGATACGCATATTTATCATAACCATTTTGAGCAGGTAAAAGAACAGCTTTCACATACGCCGTATCCGTTGCCGCAAATGAAAATAAATCCGGCAGTTAAGGATATTAACGACTTTAAGTATGAAGATTTTGAGCTGGTAAATTATCAGAGCTATGACACCATTAAGGCAAAAGTTGCTGTGTAGTTTTTCAGGCGGCATTCTGGTTTAAAAACAATAACGTTTTCCCTCTCGGATGCGCAAAGCGCATACGAGTCAGGGGCTTTACCGATTATTTTAATTCGAAGATCGCTGGACGATTCCTACAGAATCGAGCGATGACATTTTCTTTTAAACGTCATCCCTCCAAACCGTAGATAAAATAAAGAATGTCATCCCTCCAAACCGCAGGTTTGGTCAGGGGATCTACCGATTATTTTAATCCGAAGATCGCTGGACGATTCCTGCGGAATCGAGCGATGGTCATAAAGAAACAAAAAATGCTTTACAAAGTTAAATATTTAATATAATCTATTATTTGTCAGCCGGTGTTAGGCTGATGGAGTCTCAAAACTCCTCGTGTATAAACTCCCTTTAAGGGGAGATGGTTGAATATATTTAAGAATCCATACTGGTACTACACACAGTTTTGAGCTCCCCTGG
>JAFUBQ010000006.1 GCA_017460085.1 Alphaproteobacteria bacterium | reverse complement strand
TACAAAGTTAAATATTTAAAATAATCTATTATTTGTCAGCCGGTGTTCGGCTGATGGAGTCTCAAAACTCCTCGTGTATAAACTCCCTTTAAGGGGAGATGGTTGAATATATTGAATAAACCAGACTGGTAATACACACAGTTTTGAGCTCCCCTTGCCTAAAACGTCAAGGTTATTGTTTTAAATTTTGCAAAAACTTTAAGGGAGTTCTGAAATATGATAAATAATACAATTACATTCGATAAAAATAC
This sequence comes from Alphaproteobacteria bacterium, assembly GCA_017460085.1. GTDB lineage: Bacteria > Pseudomonadota > Alphaproteobacteria > RF32 > CAG-239 > RUG410. The sequence goes on along the minus strand of JAFUBQ010000006.1, from coordinate 8,738 downwards.
ACTGCAAGAAATCGGCAAAGAATTGTGGCTTGCACGTTGGGAGCGGCATTTATTTATATATCAGGTTGCAAAACGCTCTCATGTGCCAATAGATTTAATTGATACAATGGAGCTGGGTAAAGCTATAGATGCTAATGCCTTGCTTAAATTGCTTAAATTCTATGGTAAAAAAATGCGGATTATGATTGAGTAAGAGCATCTTCCGCTTTTTAATTCTCATTTGTTGATTTCTGGACATTCTTGCAAGCAAAAACGAAATGTGATATTAAAGAAAAAATCGGAATTATCATTGACTTATCTTTGTTTCACGCATTGAAAAGGGGAATATCTATTTTTTGTTCAACATAAAGCGAAAAACAATGTCTTAAGCATATATTTTCTAAGCACTTAAACTTTTTGACAGGTTGTTACCAGTGTACACCGTGTTTATGTTATGGCGTATGAAAAAGAGCAAATATGACATGAAAGAAACGTTAGATATCGCCGAAAGCGTGGTGACAATCATTATGTTTGTGATGGCGGTATGGGGCAGCATTGTCAGCTATGAGTCCGGATTTTGGCACAAGCTGAATCATGTGGTGAACCATTGCCATAATGAAATGACGCAAATAGAAAAACAGCACCCCGAATTAGCTGAGTTCAAAAAAGAAATAGAAAAGCATATTTAAGAACATTGTTATTTAATCAAAATATAATAAAAAAATGCTTGCATTTTGTCAAAAGTGAGCTATACTATGTGAAAGTTCACATTATTAACAATTAAATTATTAAGCTATGAAAAAAGATTTTTCGTCTTTTTATACCAAGCTGGCGGTGCTGGCGGGTATAGGTTTGGGAGTTTCCGTATGGTTACACCCTGAAGTTTTTTCACCTGCAAAGGTGCTTTGTTATTTTTACATTGTCCTAACATTTATCTTTTTCCGTATGGATTTAGATAATGTTAAGGAAAAAGCAGATTTTCAAGTTGCAAACTGGTTTGCCCTGTTGGGGGTTGAAGCCGGTATTTTGCTGGGCCTGAATTTTTGGCTGTTGCCGTTGGCCGCAACTGTTGTGGTTTCGGCTTATTTCCTTATCCGTGCATGGGTGTGGAGAAAACATATCAGCCATATGAATTTGCGTAAAAATGCCATATGGATAACGGCGTTTAACTATGCAACAGTGGCATTTGTAGTGTACATTCTAGCACCTGTTTGCCGCATGTTTATACGCATAGTTACATAAAAAAAATCGGCTGCCTGAGCGGTGGCCGATTTTTTTATATGTACCATAAATAGTAATAAATTACTTTGTTAAAACATCCAGCAATTTTTGATTGGCTTCTTCTATGCTGCAATTGCTGAACACTGAAACTTCGCTAGCCAAACGATTAACAGCTTGTTCATAAATTTGGCGTTCACTATATGATTGTTCCGCTAAATTATCATTACGATGCAAATCGCGTACAACTTCAGCAATTGCCACCGGATTACCGGAGTTAATTTTATTTTCATATTCTTGCGCCCGACGTGACCACATCAGTTTTTTGATTTTAGGTTTGCCCCGTAGGGTAGTGAAAGCTTCATTCATTGTTTTTTCATCTGAAATTTTGCGCAAACCGACATGCTGCAATTTTGCCGTAGGAATGCGCAGTGTCATTTTATCTTTATCAAAATTAACCACTAGCATTTCTAATTCGGCACCGGCAATGTTTTGTTTGGTAATATCGGCAACTTTGCCAACGCCGTGCGTTGGATAAACAACATATTCACCGGTATTGAATGTCAAAGTCGGCAATTTTTTAATACTCATATCTGCTCCTAAAAAACTTTTTAATTTACAACAACGAGTTTGAATATATCACATTTTTTAGCTTAAATCTACCCCAAAAATGCAATTTTTTTATTTTTTTTATTTATTAAAGCCGCCTATTTGTCGTAAACCTTCGGTTAAAGCCATTGCCGCAGAAATTGCCATATTAATGGAACGAGCAGCAGGATTCATCGGAATCAACAAGCGAGCATCAGCCGTATTATGCACATCTTGAGGTACACCGGCGCTTTCTCGTCCCATTAAAATAATGTCATTCGGTTTAAACTGAAAATCTACAAACGATTGTGCGCCCTTAGTTGTCATTAGCACCAAACGTCCGTATTCTTGCGGATTCTGTTCGCGATATTCCAAAAAATCTGCCCAAGAATTATGCCGCCGGCAATGCACCATATCTAAATAGTCCATACCGGCGCGGCGCATGGCTTTTTCATTAAAGATAAAACCGCACGGTTCAATAATATCTATTTCCACATCTAAACAAGCACCTAAACGCAATAATGTTCCGGTGTTTTGCGGAATATCAGGTTGATATAAAGCTAAGCGCATGATATAACTTAAGCCTTTTTAGTTGCTACTGTTTCGTTTTGTTGTGCTTTGCGTTGTTGATATAAAGATACAAAATCAATCGGAGTCAGCATAATCGGCGGTAAGCCGGCAGCCGACAAACTGTTGGCAATAATGCTGCGTACAAATGGGAACATTAAACGCGGCAATTCAATATATAAAACTTGTTCCAAAGCGTCTTCCGGAACATTAATTCCTGCAGCAGCGCCATATGAAAGCTCAATAATAAACAGCTTTTTACCATTCATTTCCGCATTAATTGAAGTATTAAGCAAAACCTCATACGCACCTTCATCAAACGAGCGTTGTGACACATTAATATCAACTTTAACTTCAGGAGCTCCTGTAATTTCCTTAAAAATTTCCGGAGCCAACGGAATTTCAATTGACATATCTTTAATATATTGACTCAAAATAACCAATGCCGGTTGTTGATTTTCTGTTGTTTCTTTAGCCATATTCATATTCTCCTTTTTAAATGATTTTTTCATATTTTTGTGAATATAATACCAAAAGGTTTAGAAAAAGTTTAATCATCGAATATTTATATTGATAAAATTTTGAAATACGATTATATTGGCAAAAAATGATATAGAGGAAGAAATGATTGATATTATATTGTTAGCGATTATTGCCGTTTTTTTGATCACGCGCTTATATTTTATTTTCGGTACGAATTCCGAAATAAAAGTAGATAAAAAATGGATTGAAAAAATGGGAAAATCTTTTGATGATTTAACTCCAGAACAAAAAAAGGAATTGGCTGAAGTTGAAAAAATGTTGAAAAAAACAATGTGTGCCAATGAAAATTCTTTGCCGGATGAAAAACAACCTCCAAGATGGGAAAGTATTGAAAATTTTGATGCTCAACAATTTTTGGGTGGAGCATCAAAGGTCTTTGAAGCCGTATTTCAGGCTTTCTACAGCGGAAATATGGAGGGAACGCGCCATCTTTTGAGTCGTAAAGTTTTTGAAGCGTTTAATCAGGCGATTCATAAGCGGGAAGAAAATCATCAAACCAGTGAAGTGGAATTTATTTGTTTTGATAAAAGTGAAATAAAAGATGTTAAATTTCTCAAAAACAGCGTGCGGGTAATGGTTGAATTTGTTACTCAGCAAATTAATATTTTACGCGGCGCTGACGGTAAAGTTGTTGCCGGAGATGAAAATTTTATTCAGAAAATTACTGATGTATGGACTTTTGAAAGAGCGCTGCATGCTAAAAATGATTGGATTTTGGTTTCAACCAAAAAAAATGTTTAGATATGTTTGTTTGTTTTTGCCTTTTCTGCTATTAAACGGATGTTTTGATAAAAAAGGCGAAATTGCAGAACCATCGCAAATTAAACTGGAAAAAACTGAATTTAACAGCTTGTCCGGCTGGCAAAATGAAGATTTTGCAGCGGTTATTCCGGTTATGGCTAAAAACTGCCAGGTGATTATGAAAAATAATAAGCCTTATATATATGATGCGCAAATTAAAATCAGCAACCAAGAATATCAAGCCGTTTGTCGGCGGTTTATGGCAGAAAATATTAAAACCAATGCTGCAATGAAAGCATTTATGGAAAAAGAATTTGTTCCATATACAATAAGTGATAACGGCAAAGCCGAAGGCAAATTTACTTCTTATTATGAAGCAACAATTCGCGCCTCAAAAAGCAAGCACGATGCATACAAATATCCTATTTACGGCAAACCGACAGATTTAGTGGAAATAAATTTACGTGATTTTGATTCTGCCTTGCCAAACACACGTTTAGTCGGTCGGGTTGAAAACGGACATTTTATTCCCTATTATAAACGCGGAGATATTGAAAATGGCCAAATAAATGCGCCGGTTTTGCTATGGGGAGATGATTTAATTGATATTCATTTTATGCAAATTCAAGGCTCGGCCGTGGCAAAACTTGATAACGGCGAAGAAATCCGCATTGGTTTTGCCGATAGCAACGGACACAAATTTAAGGGAATTGGCAGTATTTTAATTGAAAAAGGGCTTATTAAGCGTGAAGATTCGTCAATGCCTAAAATTAGAACATGGCTGCGCGCACACCCTGAACAAGCGCAAAAGCTAATGGCTGAAAACGAACGTTTCATTTTTCAGCGTTTAACAAATGCCGATGGGCCGGTGGGCGCGCTTGGCATATCGCTTACAGCCGGCCGCAGTTTAGCGGTTGATAATGCCTATATTCCTCTCGGCGCAATGTTGTGGCTCGATTCGCATAATCCGGACGGCGGCAAAATTCAGAAAATTGTATTTGCACAAGATATCGGTAGCGCCATTAAAGGTGTGGTGCGCGGTGACTACTTTTGGGGACACGGCGAAGAAGCGCTGTATCATGCCGGACGGATGAATTCAAGCGGCCGCTATTATTTGTTGGTGCCGAAAAATGCAAGCATAAAGGTAAATTGATGCAGCCTGATTTAGATGATGTTGCATATTGGAAAACGGTGCTGAAAGAAATAGAACCTTTACCGCAAGCATCTTTTCTGTTGCCAAATTGCAAAATTTTAAGGTCTGTTTTGCATAAACATTCTTCTTTTGCCGCTAAGCAAGATTTTTCCACATATTCAAAAGCGCTGGAAGATAACGATTTCGGCGGTATAGATAAAAACACTTTGCGCAAATTTAAACGCGAAGAATTTGCGGTGGAGGCGGTGCTTGATTTGCATGGTAAAAATGAAGATGCCGCATTTGCTGCAGTGACTGATTTTGTGCCGCGCTGCTATGCGCAAAACAAGCGCTGTATAATAATTATTACCGGCAAAGGCTTGAATGTGCATGCCGATGACGATGTTTTTGCCACCAAAGGTGTGTTGAAAAAATTGGTTCCGCAGTGGCTGAATGCACCATATTTGCGTGCAATGATTATGCTGTATAAGCACCCGTCGGCACGTTTAGGCGGCACCGGTGCAATCTATATTTTGCTGCGCCGGCAGCGATAATTCTTAAGAAAAATTGGGTTGTTTGGCAATATTTTTTGCATTTGTCCAGTAGAGTTGACATTTTTCAAATATGCCTTTTTTCTAAGATTTTTTCTTCAATATTAAAAAAAAGTAAAAAAAATGCATTTTTTTTGACAAAAGGTCTTGCATTTTACTTTTAAATAGTGTATAGTCTCTTTCAGAATGATTGAAAGAAAGGAGCTTTTTACAATGGCATATAATAAGAAAACAGTAATTGCAACTAAAGAAGATGCAGAAGAAGTTTTGCACAATGGTTTTGCGTATGATGACACAATTTATGGAATGGCTGTAGATTTTTTGCAGCAGAACTTTCCTGAATCTAGAGCTTTAGGCCAGCTGGTTCGTGATGAGGACGGCTATGTTGATATGAGAGTGTCGCAATATAATGCTGCTAAAATGTATGAAACACGGGTACAAGCTTCGGGCGGTGTTGTTGATGAAGATTTGAGTGCAGCTGCAAACCGATATATACAAGAATTTGAAGCCCGCTCGGATATGGCTGAAGACGGCGCTGTAATTGATATTGATGAAAATATTACCCCTATTTCTGCCGATGACAGTTTTGATGAATTGCTCGGTTCATTGCAAGAGTTTGAACAAGACGATGCTTGGCGCAATGTGGTTAAAGATGTTTTAGACCGCACGGAATTTTATTACACTTCTGAAGATGAAGAAGACACAGATTTCGCAAAAACGATTTGGGAAACGGTTAAGACCAAAATTTTAGTAAACCGCACCTTAAATCCGGAATGGCAAGCCGTAATGCGCAAAGGCGGCGCTGAAAAAGAAGAATGGCTGCAAGAAGAAATTAAGAATGTTTATACCGCAGAAGTTGTTGCTCAAGCCGGTGCCAGTAAAATTAAGAAACCGAATAAAAAACAGCAGGTTTTAGGTTCACAAGAACATGCTGATTATATTGCCGGTGTTGCTAAAACAGCGCAAGAAACTTTTGATAGATATGTTCGCAAAAATAAAAAGCTTGAAATTTCTTCAACAATGGTTGTTGCCGGTGCCGGTAATGCATGGGCAAAGTTAAAAGGCTTTATTGATTTTTCTGAAGCTAAGCAACTGGGTCAAAACTTTATTGGCGAGGTTAAAGGTTATAGAGATTCTTTCGATAAGAAAATGGAGAAAAGACACCCTAAACTTTGGGGTTGGGCGAAAAATATTGCAGAGCGCGCTAAAGCCAGCAAGTGGCAAACCATTACCGGTTTGGCATTTACCGGTGCAGTTATTGCGACAGGTGCCGGCGCCGGAATGTTAACAGCCTATGCCGCATATATGGGCGTTTCAAGCTGGATTTGGCCGATTGCTAACAAAAAAGCTTTGGAATTGAACCGTGCTAAAAAATCCGGCAATAAAGAAACCATCGCCTCATGGAAAGGTAAGGAAGGTTGGCAAAGAGCGATGGGCTCTATTTTCACCAACAAACGTGAAACTAAAAATTACTTTCTTAAAGGAACAATCGGCACAATTTTTGCCGGTGCGGCCGGTTATTTGGCAAATAGTGCTAAAGTAGCAGCACAATTGTTCGGAGATAGCGAAGTGGTAGCCACCGCCTCTGAAGTAACGAGAGGCATGATTATCCGCACCCAGCAGGCTATTATTCGCTCTGTTAGTGCCGAAACCGGTCAGTTTGCAACATGGCTTGGTGACGTTATCAGCTATTTGCGTGATAAAACCGAAGAAAATAAGGCTTATGTCAAACAGAGTTCAATAGGTTTGTTTTTATCTACTTTGCTTGCCGGTGGCGCAACATGGTGGCAGCTCCATAATTTGCATGGGTTAGAAAATACGGCTGTGGCTGAAGGTTTAGTTGTTGGAAGTGCTGCACCAAAAGATTTGCCAGAGGGCGCAAAATTGCTGGCAGAAACTGATAAAGGCGGACGCGCTTATCAATTGGGCGATAGAGTCATTTTTGAAGAAAACGGCAAAGTGGCACATAACATAGGTAGATCAGCTTTTGATAATTATAAAGGTGATGCATCAGACGAAAATGGTGCCGCTAAATTGTTAGCTTATGATGAAGCAAAACAAGCAAAAGTAGCGCAAAAGGCTGCAGAAAAGGCGGCCGCAGCAGCAGCTGAAGTTTCGCCTGAAGTTCAAGAAAATGAAGCGCTCATTTACTTCTTCGGTAAAGATGAAAACGGCAATGCTTTTGTCCCGACGGAATATACTGCGGGCTTAGGTGTAACTCAAAATGAGTGGAACTTTATTCAAAAACGTTTAGTCGGCTGGTTGCAAGATTCTGACAATGCAGCGCATGTAGGCACAACTGCAGCAGACCATGATGTGGTTTATGATAACGCAGTGCGCAATGTTGCGACCTATATGTATCAGCATAAAGATCAATTCCCTGAAGACCTCAGCCCACTTAAGATAGTTCACGATGTATTACGTCGTCATTACTTCTCAGTTGGTAACATTCACGCTGATGGCGATGGGCATCTTATTGCTGAAAAAATTGATGGTGCTTGGGCATATGGTGATCCGAGTCTTAACAATAATATGAACGCATGGTTAGAAATTTTCTGCAATGGTTCAACTGAAAGAGAAAATTTAGACTTGATGGCACCATTTACGAAGCTTGATGAACAATTAGATGCTGCTCGTGTCAATGGCAACAATAATGCCGGTATTGGCTTCAGAGACTGTGACGAAAATGAAAGAACTGTTTTCATTCGAGGTAAAAAAGTCAAGGTTCGCATTCCAGATGCTCCGGCTGAACAACCGACAACGCGTGAAGTTTTGGATGAAACGCAACAAGTTGTTGAAGCACCGACAACTTCTGAGGTTATCAGTGAAGACACAAAGCCGGTTGAAACCAATGAATATGTTGTTCACAAGGTAAGATATGTCAACAAAGGTAATGCTGATACTCAGCTTGGTGACCAAGATTTGAAAGGTCATATTAATTTCAAAGGTAGTTACACCATTGCCGGCAAAGGTGAAAGCAGATAGTCTAAAACCGAAATAAAAAAGAATAATCTCGTTATGAAAATAGCGAGATTATTTTTTTGTAGTGTGAAACTGTTACAAAACAAGATAAGAAAAATTCGAATTAAAAAACATAGAAGTAACGCTAGTGCGCAATAATGTCATCGCTTGATTCCGTAGGAATCGTCCAGCGATCTTCGGATTAAAAAACAAGAAAATGTCATCCCTCGCCGAGCGAAGCGAGTGCGTCAAGGGATCTTCAAATTAAAAAAGCACGGAAGCAACGCTAGCGCGCAATAATGTCATCGCTTGATTCCATAGGAATCGTCCAGCGATCTTCGAATTAAAAAAAATAATCGGTAGATCCCTTGACTCGTCTGTGCTTTGCGCATCCGAGAGGGATGACGTTTAAAAGAACATGTCATCGCTCGATTCCGCAGCAAAATAAAAATGTCATC
>JAFUBQ010000013.1 GCA_017460085.1 Alphaproteobacteria bacterium | reverse complement strand
TGAATATCTTCTTACGGTATTTTGTCACTATCACTATATGATAGTGGCAGTGATACACGCAATTACTTTGTTTGCTATACTTTATTTCTTCCATAACCGCAGTATAGCGCGAAGATTTAGGATTGTCTACATCTACCTGCTTACGTAGGTAGTGTTACGTTCGAATCATAAAGGCGTTTTTATCGGTAATAAAAAAGTTGGTGAGCCACTTAAAATTGATTTGCACGAAATATTACAGGAAGATGATGAAAATGCAACTGTCGATAAAGAAGAATAAAATTTATTGTATATTTTGCTGAATTTATTAGTGAAAATAAAGCGCCTTTAATATAAAAGCGCTTTATTTACTCTACATTTTACATCAACTTTATAATATCAGTAATGCAGGCTATATTTGCAACAATTTTAATCAACCGGCTTTACGTGCCAAATTTTTTCGGCATATTCCATCACTGAACGGTCGCTTGAAAAATAGCCTATACGAGCCACATTCATTAAAGATTTTTTAGCCCATAAATCTTTATTACGATAGTCTATTGAAGCTTGCCCAATGGCTTTATCAAATGCTTCCAAATCAGCCAAAACAAAGTAATAATCATTGTTTATGAGCGAATCAAAAATTGACTGAAATTGCTGCGGATAATTTTTATCGGCAAACAAATTAGAATTAACGGCATTAAGAATACGCTTAATATATTCCGATTTTTCATATATTTCACGCGGATTATACGTCATACGCTTTTCGCGTATTTGTTCTTCGGTTAATCCGAATAAATAAAAATTATCTGCGCCCACCGCTTCTCTAATTTCAATATTTGCGCCGTCATACGTACCAACAGTTACCGCACCGTTTAAGGCAAATTTCATATTTCCGGTTCCAGAAGCCTCAAATCCGGCTGTTGAAACTTGGCAGCTTATATCTGCTGCCGGCATCAAATATTCTGCCACCGAAACTTTATAGTCAGGAATAAACACCACCTTCAAATATTTATTAACATTTTCATCATCATTAATCACTTTTGCCACATTATTAATCAACTTAATAATCAGCTTAGCAAATGCATATGACGGCGCGGCTTTACCGGCAAAAATATATGTTTTCGGCGTTAGCGGCTGCGCATTATCACGCGTTATGGCCAAATATTCACCGATAACCTGTAAAATTGTCATCAACTGCCGCTTATATTCGTGAATGCGCTTGGCATGAACAATATAAAGACTGTCTTTATCAATCATCACCCGAGTTGTTTTATATACATGCTGCACCAAACGTTTTTTATTTTCTTGTTTAATATCTAAAAACTTTTTAATAAAGTTCTTGTCATCGGCGTATTTTTCCAAAAGGTGCAACTGCTCTAAATCTGTGACCCAATCCATACCTATTTTATCGCGAATAAGCGTCGCCAAAGCATTATTGGCATGAACCAACCAGCGGCGCGGTGTAATTCCATTGGTAACATTCGTAAACTTTTCCGGCCATAATTCATAAAATTCCGGCACCAATGAATGTTTAATCAATTCAGAGTGCAATTTTGCCACCCCATTCACCGAAAATGAACCGACAATTGAAAGATTGGCCATACGAATCATCTGGTCTTCGCCCTCGCCGTCCACAATTGAAACTTTGCCCAACTTATAACTATTTTCCCCGAAGCGGCTGCGGGCAAATTCCATAAAGCGGCGATTGATTTCATATATAATTTGCAAGTGCCGCGGCAAAATGCGCCTAAATATGCGGCTCGGCCATTTTTCTAAAGCCTCTGGCAGCAATGTGTGGTTTGTATAAGCAAAAACTTTAGTTACAATATCCCACGAATCTTCCCACTCCTGACCATAAACGTCTAAAAGTTGGCGCATCATTTCCACAATGGCTAAAGCCGGATGCGTGTCGTTAAGCTGAATTGCCACTTCATTCGGTAACTGTTTAAAGTCATTATGTTTTTCTAAAAAGCGCCGCATAATATCTTGAATGGCGCACGAAACAAAGAAATATTGCTGTGTAAGCCGCAGTGTTTTACCTGAATCAATATTATCCGACGGATATAACACTTTAGAAATTGTTTCGGTCTTAATTTTATCGCGCACGGCCTCCATATATCCGCCGTTATTAAATACATTAATATCAAGCTCATCATCCGATTTTGCAGAAAATAAACGTAAATAATTAACCGATTTACCATTAAATCCGACAATAGGAAAATCGTATGGCACACCATAAAGAATATGTGTATCTACCCATGTATAGCCAATTTCTGAGTTCGGTTTATTATACATTTCTACATGCCCGCCAATTGGAATTGTAACAGTGCGGTCATAGCGGGCAAATTGCCATGGCGAATTTTCTTGCAGCCAATAATCGGCTTGCTCAATTTGATAACCATTATCAAATTTCTGCTTAAATAGCCCAAATTGATAATTTATACCATAGCCAAACCCAGGTAACCCCATAGATGCCATAGAATCGAGATATCCTGCCGCTAAACGTCCTAATCCTCCGTTACCAAGCGCAGGATCATATTCGGCATCAAAAATTTCTTGCAATGATATGTTAGGCCAACCATCTATTTTAATGTCTTTCAGGGCGTCATATAAACCGAGATTGTATAAATTGTTTTCTAAAGAACGTCCGATTAAATATTCAATAGAAAGATAATAAACTCGCTTGGTGCCAACTTTATTATAACGTGCAATTGTATCATACATTTTATCCATGGCAAATTCGCGAACTGCTAAAGCAATTACCGTGAAGGCTTCTTCTTTATTTAATTCACAAGTGCGCTTGCCGATAAAATATTTTGTGTAGTGTTCAATGGCTAATTTTAAGCGAGCAATGTCAAGCTCATTCAATGTATTTGGCGTTTTTTTCACCTTTTCCTCCTATACATACCTTTTTATACCAATATTTATCTCATTAACGGAAATTGATTGAAAATTATTTAACAATATAACAATTTTATCATTAAAATAAATAGCTGACGTTGCATAAATTGATTTTAAAATTTGATTTTAAAGCAATTAACCGCTATAAAATGACGAGATAATTTAATAAGAAGAATGGTGAGCAAAAATGAAAAAAAAGTTTTTAGGAACATTAATTTTAGCAACTTTAACCGCAACCAACACTTATGCCGAAACCATTTTTGAGGCTATGACATCGGCGTATAATACCAATCCGGTATTGCATGGAGAAAGAGCAGCCAGTGGGGCTGTTAACGAAGATGCGGCAGCGGCGCGTTCCGGTTTTAGACCGACTGCGGCTTTGCAAGGGAGTTATTCCGACAGTCATCACCGGCGTAGCGGCGGTCCAACAATCGATGGTTCCAGCAAAAGTTATGGCGGAGCTGTTGTTCAGCCTATTTTCAATGGTTTTTCCACCTATAATGCCGTTAAATCGGCCGATAATGCCGCAAAAGCGGAATTGAATAATTTATATAATGTAGAACAAACAATTTTGCTGCAGGCTTCCACCGCATACCTTGATGTTGTGCGTGATGAAGCTATTGTTAATTTGCAAAAAAATAATGAGCGTTTGCTTAAAAAGCAGCTTGATGAAACATTGGCGCGTTTTGATGTCGGTGAAGTTACCCGCACAGATGTTGCGCAATCACGCGCAAGTTATGCTCAAGCCCAATCTGATTTAGTTTTGGCGCAAGGAAATTTAGCTATTTCACATGCCAACTATTTGGATATTGTCGGTCATCAACCGGCAAAAGTTGCTTTTCCGGAAAACTTGGCACAGCGTTTTCCTACTGATTATGCGGCAGCCATGCGCTATGCCGAAGATAACAACTATGCCTTGAAAGCAGCGCAAAAAGCCTTAAAAGCTGCCGAATATAATGTTAACAGCAAAACCGGCAGCTTATTGCCGGAAGTATCGTTTTCAGCATCTAATTTTAAAAACGAAAACAGTCATAGATTGAACACACCAAATGCCCGCAGCACGGAATATACTCTTGATATGAACATTCCGCTATATACAGGCGGAGCAACACGGGCGGCCATTCGTAAAAGCAAATATCAGCGTTGGCAGGCCGAGGAAGATTTGCGCGCTGCACGCAGTGCGGTTGAATTTGGTGTGACCAGTGGTTGGGAAATGATGCAAACCTCAAAAGCCAACATCTCATCCATTCGTGAACAAGTTAAAGCTTCGGCCATTGCCTTGGAAGGTACTCAAAAAGAAGAAGCGCTCGGTAACCGCACGGTTTTAGATGTATTGAATGCTTATCAAGCACTTTTGTTTTCACAAGTTAGCGAAGTTGAAGCACGGCACGATTACTATGTTTCAGGTTTGCAGCTTTTGCAGGCAATGGGTAAATTAACCGCTCGTCAGCTTGATTTACCTGTGAAATATTACAATGCAAAAGAAAACTATTATAATACCCGCGGAAAATGGCTGAGTCTTTCAATTGACGATTGACCGAGTTCAGAAAAAGGTGAGGTTTAAGAGAATATATAAAGTTGTGAGAGGCTATAGAAGGTATAGGAATAAAAAATTATCAATATTTCTTCTTTTTGAAAGGAAACGACAATGCCTAAAATTTCTGTTATTATTCCATGTTATAATGTCGAGAAGTGTTTAGAAGAATGTCTAGATAGCGTTTTGAAACAGACATTTAATGATTTTGAAGTTATTTGCGTGGAAGATTGCTCAACAGATAATACCTTAGATATTTTGCAAAAATACAAAAATAAATTATCTATACATGTTGTTCATAATGATGCCAATAAAGGACAAGCAGAATCAAGAAATATTGGATTAAAACTGGCCAAAGGGGATTATATTTATTTTTTAGATTCTGATGATATAATAACACCCAATTGTCTAGAAATATTATACAACAAAATTTCTAAAGATAATTCTGATTTAGTTATGGCACAAATAAAGGCATATCCGCAAGAGCCAACAGATTCTTTTTGTACCACTTACAGTGATAACCTAAATGATTATCTAAGATTTACTCCTTTTGAGCAATATAAAGTTACCCCAACAAACGCCATAAATAACTATAATAAATTAAATTGTTGCCCTGTCAATAAATTATATAGAAAAAGTTTTTTATTAGATAACAATATTTATTTTATCCATCAAAAGTGTTTCCATGAAGACAATGGATTTTGGCTTAAGATATTGGCATGTAATCCTATCATTTCTGGAATAGATGAAATTACTTATTTTTATCGAGTGAGAAATGGTTCAACTTCAGATAAAATGAGTACAGATAAAAAAATACATAAAGTAAATTTGAAAAAATCTTTAGAAGATGCATTGGATTATGCAAAAAAAAGAAATAACAATATCTTTGCAGATTTTATTTATTATGAAATTTATCGATTAAAAAAACATAAGTTTTCTTTTATTTGGTTAAGGTATGAAAAACATTTAAAAATATTTTGGATTACCATTTTTAAAATAAAACTAAATCCACGAAAAGGAAAATATACGTTAAAAATATTAGGAATTCCTGTTTTGAAATGGAGGGAAAAAAATGCCTAGAATTTCTGTTATTATGCCGGTTTATAATACCTCTGAAGCGTATTTACGTGAGGCTATAGAGTCTATCTTAAATCAAACATTTTCTGATTTTGATTTTTTAATTATAGATGACGGCTCAACAAATCCATGTGTTAAAGAAACAGTTTTATCATATCATGATACAAGGATTAAATATTTCTACAAAGAAAATTCCGGTGTGGCGGACACCCTTAATTTTGGGTTGTCGAGGGCTGCCGGAGAATATATTTCCCGCATGGATAGTGATGATATTTCTTTACCGGAACGCTTTGAAAAACAGGTAGCTTTTTTAGATTCTCATCCCGATGTTTCTTTAGTAGGAAGTTGGATTGAATTTTTTCCCAAAGGAGATGTTTTTAAAACCCCTCGAAAACCAACCTATTTAGATTTCTTGACAGGCACAAAATTGGCGCATCCATCGGTAATGTTCCGCCGGCAAGACTTTGAAAAATATAATTTAAAATATAATCCAGATTATCCTGCCGAAGATTATGATTTGTGGAGCAGAGCTATTCGTTTCTTAAAAATGGAGAATATTCAAGAAGTTTTGTTAAAATATCGTGTTTCAGACGAACAAGTGACAAAGGTAAAGGCAAGCAAAATTGAACATAGTGCCCAACAAACACAAAGAAATATGCTTAATTTTTTAACCAACGACTATGTAAAACAGCAAGCTATCTTAAACTTAACAGTTTCCTCTGTTGAAAAATTAACAGTATGCGGAATACCTTTATTGAAAATAAAGAAAAAACCTTCTAAATCAAAGTATTTCTTGTTTAATTTTATTCCTATTGCCACATTAAAAAAATCTACACTTCCATTAAAACCGATTCTTTTGGACGATAGCCAGCTATTATCCGAGCTGAAAAAATTAGGGAAATTTTCGTATATGCCAAACAGCGGTAATATGGGTGATGCACTGATAGCCTCAGCAACAATGAAGTGGTTTGATGAAAATGGTTTAAAATGGTATAGAACAACAAAGAAAGAGTTTCCTGAAAATTTTGTTTATGGCGGTGGAGGTCCTTGGCTTGCCGAATGGATAAGATACATGGAACCCATTATGGAAAAAATGAAAAAAGCCAAAAGGGTTGTTATCCTACCGTCTTCTTTTGATAATGTGCCGGAATTAGTTCAAATATTAGATGAGCGTTTTGTAGTCTTTTGTCGAGAAAAAAGATCGTACGACTACTTAATGAGTCAAAACACAAAAGCCACGATTTTACTGGATCATGATATGGCTTTTAGGGGAGATAAAAAGATAAATGTGAAGATAAAAGCCCCTTCCGGAAAATGGGAAAAATTGTATAAAAATCTGATGAAAGAACTGGCTCAAATCGGAAAGGATGTTCGTTTTTTCAGAAAAGATTCAGAATCTTTGGGGCATTATGAAACGGATTTAGACTTATCTGAATATTTTGGGCACTTTACCAATTATGAGACAAGAAAAGTCATTGATTTTGCGGCAAACGTTATGCTGAAAAGTGTCAGCCTTTTTGATTCAGTTTCAACAGACCGTTTGCATATTGCAATCGCCGCCGCCCTCACCGGTACTGACGTTTTACTATATGATAATTCCTATGGAAAGTGCTCCGGCGTTTATCGTCAAACATTACACCTTTTACCAAATGTTCAGCTTCAACAAGAAAGGAAAAAAAAATGACAGATAAGATTGTAAAATTCTTGGAGTGTTATATTCCCGTTAAAACCTGTAATTTCAGGTGTCATTATTGCTATATTACCCAAAATAATTGGTGGGGTGAAAAATTACCTGAATTCAAATATTCCCCTGAACACATGGCAAAAGCTCTCTCCAAAGAACGGATGGGTGGAACTTGTTTAATCAATTTATGTGGTGGTGGGGAAACACTTTTACCCCCTGAAATAACAAATATTGTTCGCTGCCTATTACAGGAAGGTCATTACGTTATGGTTGTGACAAATACAACTATCTCACAACGTATTGATGAACTGTTATCTTTGGATAAAGATTTATTAAAAAGATTATTTTTTAAATGCTCTTTCCAATATCTGGAATTAAAACGAACAAAGTTGATGGATCGTTTTTTTGACAATATCCGTAAAATCAAGGCAAGCCCAGCTTCATTCACAGTGGAATTAACCGTTGTGGATGAACTGGTTCCCCATATTCCCGATATTAAAAAAGTTTGTATGAAAGAATTGGGGGCATTATGTCATTTAACAATTGCCAGAGATGAAACAAAAACGAGTATTCCGAGATTATCAAATTATTCAGAAGAAGAATTTCGTCAGATTTGGCAAGATTTCAAATCACCAATGTTTGATTTTAAATTGCCTTTGTTTGAAAAAAAGAGAACGGAATTCTGTTATGCTGGGTGTTGGTCTTATTGTTTAGATATGGGCACTGGGGATTTGGTACAATGCTATCGTACTTCAGCAAAATTACAAAATCTTTTTGAAGATATCGATGCGCCAATTAAATCGTGCCCAGTTGGATGTTCGTGCCCAAATCCGCACTGCTGGAATAATCATTCATTTTTAGGATTAGGATGTATTCCGAATTTTCCAGCCCCTCGCTATGCTCAAATCCGGGATAGAATCTGCAAAGATGGCAGTCATTGGTTAAAACCGGAATTTATAGATATTTTCAATCAACGATTGGATGAAAATAATCCCCATTTTACCAAAAAGGAAATGGAAAAAATTGAAAAAGAATATCATAAAAAGCCATTCAAATATTACAAATATTTAATTTTAAGACCATTCACTTTTGGTAAAAGAAAGCAAAAATATACAGAAAAATTAAAAAAATGGAGCAGATAATGTGGCACAAGATAAAATATGCGATTTATCATAAGAAAAACAAAAAAGGAAAAACAATTTATAAGATTTTTGGAATACCTTTTTGCATGGCTGACTTATCAGATATGTTAAGTTTCATAAAGATACAACGTTCTTTAGTTGTTAACCCGAATCAAGCCATTGTCATGATTGATGGAGGAATTTGTTCTCAAATTCATCAATGGCGCATTGGAGAGGCACTTATGAAAAAAGGTGTTTCTGTTGAATATGATATTTCTTGGTTTGAAGAATGTGGAAAAGATATTAATGGTGTTTTTGTAAGAAACTTTGATCTATTAAAGGCTTTTCCTAACCTGACTTTTTCAAAAGCAAACAATCAAAAAATTCGTTATTTCAAGAAACACTTTTCATATTCTGAAACAAAAGGAGAAATATATTTAAAAGCTAAATGTCCACGATATTTTGGAGGATATTATCCATCATATTATGGTCATTTGCTGCCGTTTAAATTCACAATTCCATTTTCTGTGTTGGATGACAAAAATTTGTTAACAGCAAAACAGATAAAAAAAGATCCTCACCCCATTGGTATCCATGTAAGGCGAGGTGATATGGCTGTGTCCAGACATAATTGGACGGTTTGTCCTGTTCAGTATTTTGTGAATGCTGTAAATTACTTTTTAAAGAAATATCCAGATGCAACTTTTTACTTCTTTTCAGATGAACCAAATTGGATTAAGAAAAATATATTTCCAAACTTAGACAAAATCAAGAAACAGATATATTTGATAGACGATAATGGTTCTGATAAAGGCTATATGGATTTAGCTTTGCTTTCATATTGTCATCACTTTGTGGCTTCCCAAGGAAGTATGGCTCATTATGCAAATATGTTAAACCATAATACAGATAAAATTTTAATTATTCCCCAAAAACCAGGCTCATCAGAAATAACATTACTTCATAATTTAAAGGAAGTAAATCCTCGTCCCTTTGTATGACAGTCAGGGGCGGTTTCCCGCCCCCGTTTTTTATTCCTTGGGATATTTTGCTTTAATCTCAGCAATTTTTTCTGCCCATAGGTTAGTATTATTTACTTTATCCCAATAAATCATATCCAACTGATCCGTAATGGATGGATATTCAGCTATGCGTTTTTCTACGTAGCTCATTTCCGTTTTTTGCGGTGCAAAACCGGATATATACCAAGAGCCATTATAAGCTTGCTCAACTTCCATTTCAGTCATACCGATTGATTTGTAAAAATCTGTATTAGTTCCTAAACTAATAACAACTTCTTTTGTTTCTTCATTTATAAGCTTTGCATATTTAATCATATTAACCTCCTATACAAGGAATAAAATTCGCTTGTCTATTATAACCTGTTGATGCTGAACAAGTTAAAATTTCATTCTTCCTTACAGGAAAACAAACAGCTTGAACACCTGTGGTGGAAGATGGCACAAAACAGCAATATACATTTGTTCTATAAGTAGCTATAAACGACTGATAAGCTAAAAATGCCGAGCTATTGCTTATTACTAACGACAGACCTATGAAATTGCTCAATTGGAATATACTTTCTAACGTGTAACTGTTCGTTTTCTGTTTTTAATTTGCAATTTTTCGAGTATTGCTAAAATTTATTCTTGACAAGCATTAAAATATATATTAAAGCTAGCACATTAAATATCGCGGGGTAGAGCAGTCAGGTAGCTCGTTAGGCTCATAACCTAAAGGTCGTCGGTTCAAATCCTTCCCCCGCAACCATTAAAAAGTAAAATCCCCTGTTTGGGGATTTTTACTTTTTAAAGATATGAGAATGTAATTTGGACCGACGAAGAAGTCGGCCTGAGAAAAACAAACAAGCCTTAAATGCTTGTTTGTTGAGGAAGGGCGAAGTTCACCGGTAAGCAAGAAAGCGATAGCGTATCGCTGCGAAACGATTGGAACGAGTGACCGAAGCTTAAATTTTCCACATAAAAATAAATAAGTAAATTTAAGCAAGACACGCCAAGCGAGAGCCGAACGCAAGTGCGGCGGTGAGGCAAAGCCGAACGAGCGCAGGGGCGGCAAAGCCAAATCCTTCCCCCGCAACCAATAAATAATAATACCTTCTCTTGCGTTTTCGGGTATTACCACCTAACTAAAATAATATAAATCTTATTTTAGAAAAGGAGCAGAAATGGATTACAAAGAGATAATACCGATTACGGCACTACGTAAATTTGATGTAATGTGTTTGCATAATGAGTATTTGCACCTAAACAAAGAGATGCAACAACAGATTTTATCTTGGGCGGCGGATATGCTGAAAGAAGCAAGGGCAGAATGGGGTGAAAGACGTAATAATACCATAGAATCTGTTATAGAATGTCATACACGTTCAGAAGCCAAAAGAAAATCGAATATTAAAGACCAAAAGTATGCACCATTTAGAGAATATTTTAAAAAAGTTCAAAGAGAAAAGTTTGATATTGCTTTACAAAATGGCTACAAACTGACGGCAAACAGTTTTGTTGAATGGTTCTTAGCAAATAAAGCAGATAAAATTCAAATACCTTATGTGGAACAGAATCAAAAGAATAAATTAAGACAGTTAGCACAACAAAATAATCGCGAATTTAAAAAGCTTTTGCATGATAAAGCTTAATTTCCACATGATGTAGGGCATATACAAGCTTCTCCCTTTTTGTTAGAGTAGAGACGTAAATTTCTAATTTTAGCTGAAAGGAAGAAACAATGACAGAATTTATAAGAGAACTGATGTTCGGCAAACGTCCGGTGCACCGAACAAACCCTAAACCCGGACAAAGTGAATATTATTATTTGGACCCGCGTGGTGCAAGTACGTTTTCTGATATGAAACAAATCGATGTGCCGAGCGAGAATTCGCCAAATCCGTTTGCTAATGAAATACAGAACTACCTGTATAAAAATGACGAATATAATTATAAACAACTTTATGGTAATACGCCGCCACCACCGGTGCAAACGCAGAATAATAATGTTCTGCAATTACGTATGCCTGCGGGATCTGAGCAACAAATAACCATGCCGAGTTATGAATTGCAACAACAATTACAACAACAATTACAACAACCACAAACCAGTGCTTGGGATAAAGTTAAAAATGCTGCTAATAATTTTGCCGGCGGAACTGAAGCTTTTTCGGTTGGTTATGCTACCGGTGCAACATTAGGTAATTTTGACGAAGGTATGGGGACAGCAACTGCAGCACTCACGGGTAATCGGAATAATTATACTATGGGACGAGATGCAACTAGACAATTGCAAAATGATTTGCAACAAAAACATCCGATAGCTTATGGTGTTGGTGAATTTACCGGTGCGATGACTACTCCGATGCATTTGGCAAAAGAAGAAAACTTCAAACAGAAAGCATTTAATGCTTTTACCGACACGTTGAACGCTTCCGTCGGATATGCCAAAAATTGGAATGATTTTGGAACTAATTTAGTGGCAAACGGATTAGCCAATATTGCAGGTTTGGGACTAGAAGGACTTCCAGTAGGACGAGCCTTTAATAGTAGTACTGGAAAAAAATTATTGGCAAATGGTTATAAATTTGCAAAACAGGGATTCAATTCTGTTGCTGACAAATTGAAAAATATGTATTATGATGAAGAAGGGGAGAAATATCGCTATTAGTAAAAAAAAGGAATAGAACATGGAAAAAGAAAACATTAAAATAATAAAGAAACTGTTATTAAAAATGATAAATTGCACATTTTTTGTGTTAATTCTTTTTAATGCATATATTATTTTAAGGTTGCATATAACCGTGCCTTTTTTCCCTGTTCTGTTCTTATTTGATTTTTGTTTACTGGTTGGGTATCCACTGTTTTTGAGATATGTCCTAAAACGAAAGTGGTTTGAATGCACGAAAGATGATTACCTTTGCATAAAATACATTATGTTGCCATTGTTAATTATGGAATTAGCTGTTCTGTTATGTTATCCGCATGATACAATTATAGCAATTGACTTTTTGGCAGAAAGTGATTTCCTAAATTAATTTGTGAGTTATGTTTTACGAAAATATTCAAAATGTTAAACAATGTTAGGAATCCGTACAAAGTTTAACATTTTTTTATTTGAGGTATTTTAGCCGTTTTATTTCTGCTAGAGTTTTAATCTGAATAGTAATTTAAACTTTTAATTAGGAGGATAAAATGCCAATACAGTTATTACCAACAGCAATAAATTTTTTAGGAAAACAATTATTAAAAACCGGAGGTAAAAAGCTTTTTCCGGAACAACCGGAATAGATTTAGGGATAAAACCATTAAACGAAAATGAAGATTAAGTGGAAATAATGCAAAAGGAGTTATAATGCCTAAGTTCGAAAATAAGTTGATTAATGCTATAAAATTTTGGATATACTGGATTATAATCGTTACACTAACGATAGGTTTGTTCTTTGCTTTTCTGGAAAATACTCCTTTTGAAGGAGATGATTTGGAGTTTTATTTAAAAAACAAAGAAACATTAAGATATAACTTTCGGATATTTGCCGTTATATCGTTTGTATTGACCTATATCTTGGCTAATCCGCTGATAAATCGTTTTTATAAAAATAAAACTTTAAGTTTTGGAAAACGGCTTTTGTGGCAAACATTAATTTATTTCTTGATATTGATAGTAATAACAGCAATTTTTGTTTTATAAAATACATAAAATAATTTTGATGGTCTGAGGTTGGCAAAATATTGTGATTTCGTATATGCACGAAATTATCGTTATGAATCAATACATTAATTAAGCATATAGTTCCTTTTTTTGTTAGCCGCGCACAACCATTATCAAAAGCGGAAGTTTATACTTCCGCTTTTTTTGTGTTTTTAATATCCCTCAATACCCGAGAAATAGCACACTTTAGAAATTTTTTTGATGGGCGTACCATATATATTTTTTTTAGTATATTTTTACAAGAAATCCTAAAAAATGGCCCAAATATATACTTTTTTGGAGGGCGTACCCACAAAAACTACGCCCTTCATATAAGTACTGGAGTTTGGCGGTTTTAAATATAATTTTTCCACTTTTTCTATGCTTTGCCTAAAGCGGTGTTAATGCACTGCCATTTTTTATAGAAATAACAACTAGTTATCAAAAAAAATAAAAAATTGGCTCCGATTTTATTTTTAAACGGGTGGTTCTGTCGGAGGTATAAAATGACAAACACCAAGAAAATTATAAAAATTCTGCTACCGGAAATATTTAAGCTGATAGATGGGCAAAATAGTTCGGAATTAGTGCAGAAAGGAACTCGAAATGGTAGAAGAAAAAGTGCTTCAGCTTATCGCGTTTTGAAGCACTTGATAAATTTCCGTTGCGTTTGCTTTTAGATTTATGGTGGCATGTTATTTAAACAAATCTGTAATATCACCTTGTGGAATATGATCTTTATAAGGACTTACAACCCTAGGTTTAGTAAAATCAACATCTTTCAAATTCACCTTAAATGTTAAAGGTAATAAAGCAGAATCAAAATAAAACACACCATTTTTTACATCGGATACCGTTCGCCACAAAGTAGATGTATTATTTAAGTGTCCTGTGTCAAAAACCAATCCGTAGGGTGTGGAAACACCGCGCATTAAGGAAAGCACCATGGCTGATGTTTGATCAGCAAATGTATATTCCGGAATTTCTGTTTTTATTTCGGGAAAAGGGTTGTTTACCATCTGATCCAGCCAGCCTGTTAAATATACAAAACGAGCTTGTGATAGTGATGAGCCCGGCATACCGCCTTCAATACCTGCCTCTTTAAAATAATCTCGTATGGCGAGCATTTTATCATATTCAGGATCGTTGGTGAAGACAATTCTTCCCTTTTGATGGTGTATTTTGGCTTTGCCGTCAATATATTCAATAATAACGTTATCACCGGCTTTATCCGTCACAATGTAATGAACATTGAAAGGGGCGCCCAAAAGTTTAGCCTTTTCTTCATCTAAAACAACACGAAATTTTTCGTCTTTAAAGTAATCTGCTACTTCTTGAGCAGAGGCAAAATTATCCAATAAGAAACGTGTCAATACTCCCGATGTCATTGTTTTTTCGCCAGGTTGTAAGTCGCCGTAATCTGAGGTTTCCAAATACAGCACATCAACAGCCAGACGTTCTTCGTTAATACCGGAATTTACAAAACCATAGCTGTTAACCGATAAACTGGCATATTTCGAGGTCCAGTTAAAGGGATTAGCCCCTAAACCGGAATATTCAACTCCTTTTGGAGAGAGAACAAATTGCACCTCATCCGGTTTAAACCAGTCCATTGTACGACCGGTAACAACGCTCCCATCTTCAGAGGTGTACGTTACACGCGAACAAGCATCTGCTTTTGTTATAATACCAAAGCATAATCCTGCTGCTAAAACAGTTGTAGCTAAAAATTTCATTTTTCCTCCTTTTGTTTGTAGTCTTGCCCAATATTTTTTTATATTAAATACTTTTAATAGTCAATTTTTTTATAAAGTGATATAAAGTATTGCATATTTTGATAAAACAATATAGCATTACCCTGTGGTAAACAATAGAGGGAGGACTATATGTCAAAATTAACTATTTTAAGTGCAACCGTTTTGGTATTGAGCGGCATCAGCAATGTTTGTTATGGGGATAATAATGTTTCTCCATACAAAACGCCGACACAATGGCAGGAAAGTAACAAGATAGAAGAATACCATCCCAATCAGCAAATAACGGGCGAATATGATAAAAGTTTGGCGGCTGATTGTAAAAACGGCATTTTTGTCGGCACAAAAAAAGATGATGTTATTGCATGGAAGGGAGTTCCTTTTGCAACGCAACCGATTGGTGATAAACGTTTCAAAAAGGCAACAGATCCTGAACCATCGGATAAGGTCTATGAGGCTTATTATTTCGGGCCATCATGCATGCAACCGATTGATCCTACTGGAGAAAGATCCTCACTTTATGAGCAGAGCGAAGCTTGCTTGAATTTGAATATCTGGAAAAATGTTAATGGGGAAAAAGAAAAACCGGTTTTGGTGTTTATCCACGGAGGTGGTTGGATGCAAGGCGGCACTGCCGACCCGCTTTACAACGGACAGTTTTTTGCTCAGCATAACCCTGATGTGATATTGGTTACGGTTACCTATCGTATGGGCATGATGGGAATGATTAACCTTTCCGAATTTCCTGACGGCAAAGAATATGAAACATCTATCAATAATAGTATTTTTGATTTAGTCCAATCACTGAAATGGATTAAGGAAAATATTGCTGCTTTCGGCGGTGATCCGAATAATATTACGATTGCCGGTGAATCAGCCGGCGGCGGAGCTGTTTCAACACTTTGCACTTTGCCTGAGGCAAAAGGTTTATTTCAAAAAGCGATTCCGATGAGCGGTTCGGTTAATCAGGGAAATGATATAGAAAAGACTTTAGCTCTGCCGGAAGCTCTCAAAAAAGACTTGGGTGTAAAAACAGTCAAAGACTTACAGCAAATTGACTTCAAAACAATTCATGACTATTGGGATAAAAATGCCTTGAATTTATACAATTTGATGGTACGTGACGGCAAAATTGTACCAAATGATCCTTTCAAACTTTGGGAAGACGGGATGAGTAAGGATTTAATCATTATGCAAGGACATACGGCTGATGAATTCCGTTATTTTCAAGCTGTTTTCTTAGGTGATGAACAGATGTTTGATGCTGTTTGTAAAGTATGGATGGATATGGATGAAAGTCTGGAAACCGAAGAATTCAAAAAGGATTTGTCGCAATATAAAAAAGCTTTAGAGAATTTAGGTTATTCCGGAAAAGAAATTACCAGACGTTATATGGACGATAAAGCACTTTCCATCGGCAACACCTATCAAGCTTTAGAACATGCTAAAAACGGCGGTATCAGCTACAGTTATACCTTTGAAAAGAAATATGACTATCCTGAATATTTGGGGGCAGCGCACGCCATAGACTGTTACTATATGTTTGGGACATTTGACGGAGTTGATGTGAAGGGCACCAAAGAAGAGGTAGACTTGGCATTGGAATTTCAAAAAATGATTGCAAATTTTGCAAAAACCGGTAATCCGTCCACCGAAAAACATGCTTGGCCGGTTTACAATAATGAAACACGTCAAAAGATGATGATTGGTGATAATATGCGCGTTGAAACCAATCCTGAAAAAGAGCGTGTGGATGCGGCTTTAAAAATGATGAGAAGCGGCAATCGGTTTCGCTATATTAATGCATTTGCTGAACAGATGCCTGTCGTCGCAAAGAAGTATCCGGAAATTTATCAACGCTACATAGACAGTGTATCAGTTGCAAAACAAAAGGCAGCAGAAGAGATTGAAAGCAAAAAGAATATTCACTAAATGTGTCAAGTGAACGCAGTTTTCTGTGATAAGCTTAAAAGCATCCCCTTTGAAAGAAAAAAACTTTTGAGGGGATGTTTTTATATGAGTTGCAAGGATTTGAAGCGCCGAAAATGAACCCCTTACGTGCTTATGGCTGCGGACGAGCCTTAAAAAATTTAGCAAATTCGATACTTTTTCATATACCAAGAGGGAGGTTTTTAAAACCGCCGCTGAGGTTTAATTTTTAAGCCTGATTATTATTTATATGATAAGGAGAAAAAAATGCGATTTATTAAGCCGATTAGTTTACACGCAAATTCTATTATATTAGATGTGCGCTCACCGGAAGAACATGAGACAGAAGAGCTGAAACTGCCGCATTTGCACAAAAATCTGCCAGATTTAAATCCATTGGAATTTATTAAAGAAAATAACATTTCTAAGAACGAAACGGTTAACATTATATGCGCCAGCGGTGCCAGAGCATCGCAAGCCGCTGAAATGTTTGAGCGTGCCGGTTTTGCAAATGTGGCGGTGGTTATCGGCGGAATGGTAGAAGCCGAATATGAAGGCGTGGAAATTATCCGCCATTAATAAAAAATCAACAGTGTAATTTATTATCCTGAATTTTTATAAAATGATATTGTGTTAGTTTGTATATAAAACAACTTGTTTTTTCAGCTGATTGTTCTATAGTTCGCATTATGTTTCAAAAAAGGAGCAAAAATGCCAAGTTGGGAAATTGAAGATAAATTTGTAGGTGTTGTATGCGGTGTTGATGAGGCCGGACGCGGGCCGTGGGTTGGGCCGGTGGCTGCCGGTGCGGTGATTTTTTTAACGCGTGACGTTTCGCCCGAATTGTTACAAAATTTAGATGATTCAAAAAAACTTTCTGCTTCAAAACGTGAAAAACTGTATCAGTTATTGCGGCACGAAGAACAACTGGGGCATATTTGCTGCGGTATCGGCTTGGCTTCGGCGCAAGAAATTGATGAACTGAATATTTTGCAAGCCACATTTTTAGCTATGTCGCGAGCCGTGACTCAATTAGAAATTAAGCCGCAGCAGGCTCTAATAGACGGCAACAGGCTACCGGCAGAATTTGTTTGTCCGACCAGTTGTTATATTAGCGGTGATGCGCGCTCTTATTCCATTGCCGCCGCCAGTATTTTAGCCAAAGTTTATCGTGATAACTTGATGCAAAAATTGGCAACAAAATATCCATATTACGGGTTTGAAAAGAATGCCGGTTACGGCACAAAAGAGCATATTGCCGGCATTCGAGCACACGGCATAACACCAGAACATCGGCAAAGTTATAAGCCGATTAGAAAATATTTGCAAACGCAAAAAATTTAGGCAGTAATATAAATTCTTAAATTTTGCTTGCTTTGATAAAAAAATGGCATTATAGAAATAGTTGGCGCAGGCGTAGCTCATTAGGATAGAGCGACTTCCTCCTAAGAAGTAGGCAGGCGGTTCGAATCCGCCCGCTTGCACCATTTTAGTAAAATTTCTTTTAAACATAGAAAATTACAAACCAATCAGGTACAAAACTTTAAGATTTGAAATGAATAATAAATTTCATGTATTTTTTGGGGTATCACAAAATCTAGCGTTTAAGTGCATGCAACGCTCCGCAAAAAGCCTCATTTTGCGGCCAATCTTCAATTTTAACCGGCAACTTGCGGCGCCAATTCGGGTGCTTATCTCTATCGGTTCCTGGTAAATTTTGCAGCTTTACTACACCAAATACATCTTCCGGCTGCATTAAATACACTTCGCAACAACTGGAAGAAACATAGCTTTGCACCGCTTCCATAATACCATTCGGATAGCCTTCACCAAACAAGCAATCACCTTGCCGCGGTTTATTTTGCGGCCAAACACCGGAATAATCAAGCGCTTGTAATAATTTGCAACGTTCATCTTCACGCCCTTTATATTGATTTTGCCGTTCTTGCGCCGTTATCATCTGCAATTGATACATAGTTTCAATATCATAACCGAACCAACGCATTTTCAGCGGTGCCATATCGTGCGTTCCTACTGAACAAAAGGCTTGACGGGCAAAATTTTCCGGTTGCTTAAAATCACCACAGCCATTCCAACGCTCGGCCCACAAAACGCTCAAAGAATATATTCCTCGTTCATAAATTTTCTCAATAAATCCATCCGGAACATTGCCAATACTTTCACCTACAACCATACACTTATTCAATGCGCTCTCTAAGGCAACTATACCTAGCATATCATCAAAATTATAATATACATAGGTACCGTCATCACCGCAATCAGGAATAATATACAGCCGCATCAAGCTCATCACATGGTCAATGCGCAGCGCTCCGGCATTTTGCATTGCTGCCCGCAAAATTTTGATGAACGGAATGTAGGCATTTGCTTTTAATGTATAGGGATTAAATGCCCCTAAGCACCACTTTTGCCCTTTAGGAAAAAAAGCATCTGGCGGCGCACCGGCACCGCAGTTTTTAATAAATAGATCCTGACCTTCCCATAATTCGGCACTGTCTTTACATAACCCTACCGGCAAATCGCGATACAAACCAATCTGCAAGCCAAGCTTTTTTATTTCTTGACCAACTTCATCCAGTTGCTTATCTGCCAAATATTGCAAATATTTAAAAAATAATATTTCTTGCTTATGCTCAACCGCAAACTTTTTCACCTCTTTAGAGTGAGGATTTTGCATTTCTTTCGGCCATGCCCGCCAACCGCCATATATTTTATCGCAATAAAAAGAATAAATGGCTTGATATACGGCCAATTGCTGTAAATCATCGCCCTGCTCTTCGCAAAAACGCTTAAATTCACAATTTTCCGATTTTGCCGTTGGTAAAAATTCATCAAAAATACGCCGCAATATATCTATTTTAAGCCGATACACCGTTGTATAGTCAATATCTTCACTTTGGCGCACCGCTTGTAAAACAGCTTCTTTTCCCTGCAGCATTTCCGGCTTAAAACCGGCAACTTTTTCCACATCTATATATATCGGATTCAAATATAAGCGGCTGATTGAGGAATATGGGCTGGCGTTTTCCGGATAATCGTGAAACAGCACATTTAGTGGATTTATACCGATAACATCTGCCCCTTTATCGGCGCATATTTTCACTAAATTCAATAAGTCGGTAAAATCACCAACACCCCAATTGCGCACACTTGCCAAAGAATAAAGCTGAATGGCAAATCCCCACAGCTTTTTTGCGGATAATATTTCCGGAATATAACATTTATTGGGTGATACCGCCAAAGTGGTTTGATAAGTTTGCTCACCGCAGGCAACTTGCACAGTATAATATTGCGGTGCCAATTCATTCACAATTTCAATTTCAAGCCTTTGATAGATGGTTCGTCCGCATTGCTTTTCCGTTACAATCTTCTGAGTATATTGTGCCTCAACTTCTTTATTTCCACAAGATATGCTTATTTCCAATGAATCTACCTTATTTGCCGGCACAATAACATCAAATCTCACGGCATTTTGCCGCACCACATAAATTGGCTCAAGTGCATATTGCCAACGTTTATCGGCTATTTTTTGCAATAGTTTTTCGCTATCTGACATATTTTTAAGCGGAAAGCCTAAATAATTAACCATTTTAAGCAATGTCTCATCTGCCACAATATGCGGCATATATTGATGTGCCGCATCAGTAAAAGATTTTGCAATACCTAACTTTTCAAGCAGCATATCCCAAGAATTTTCCATTTTTTATTTCCTCGGTTTATTAATTTCCATAACCATCATTGTCCATGCCGGAACCATAAATTTTTGTTTGGCTGAAATTGATGTATTTTCAGCTTGTTGCGAACTATCTAAAATTATCTGTGCAACGGCTTTTTTGCAAAACTCCGGCAGCTGCCATAACATCTCTTGTTCATTGGCATTATAAATAAGCATATACGAGGTTTCTTCGCCATAAACAAAGCATGATAAACTTTTCCGCCGTTCAATATACCAATCTTGATTAGTAAACTCCCTGCCCTCATTTGTTAACCACATAATGTCTTTAATTTTTTGCTTGGCATATTTCTCTATGATTTGACCGTTAAAAAATCCAGTCCGCTGAAAAATATTCATCTTCCGACGCAACGCAATAAGTTTTTGCACATATTTTGCCAATTCTTTATCTTGGCTGTTAATTGCCTCCCACACAATCCATGTCATTACATTATCTTGACAATACGGATTATTATTACCAAATTGAGTGTTACCGAATTCATCACCGGCAACCAACATCGGTGTTCCGAAAGATGTAAACAACGTTGCCAGCATTGCTCTCAATCTTTGACGGCGGTTAATATTTATCGCTTCATCATCGGTTATTCCCTCAACACCGGAATTCCAGCTCCAATTTGCATCATTGCCATCGCGGTTTTCTTCGCCGTTCACCTGATTATGCTTTGTATTATAGCTGACTAAATCGTGCAAATTAAATCCGTCATGCGAAGTTAAAAAATTGATACTACTCCAAATACTGCGATTTCCATATCCGAAAATATCGCTTGAACCGGCTAAACGGCTGGCAAATTCACCAACCTGCTTATAATCGCCGCGCCAAAAACGCCGCACCACATCGCGATAACGGTCATTCCACTCGCACCAACCTTGAGGATATGCTCCGATTTGATAACCATTCATAGTGGCATCCCACGGCTCGGCAATCATTTTAACTTGGCGCAAAATTTCATCTTGTCGGGCTGCCAATAAAAAGCCGCTGTCTTGGGTAAATTCACCGCGAAAACGGCTTAATGATGTAGCTAAATCAAGTCTGAAACCATCTACATGCATTGTTTGCACCCAATAGCGCATTGAATCCATTACCAATGTTAAAACATATGGATTTTGCAAATTAAACGAAGCCCCGCAACCGGTCGTGTCAAAATAAAAACGTTTGTTTTCCTGCAATGTGTAATAACTTTCGTTATCAATACCGCGATAGCACAATGTCGGTCCTAATTGGTTGCCTTCAATTGTGTGATTATACACCACATCTAAGATAACTTCTTTGCCGCTTGCGTGCAGCGTTTTCACCATTTGTTTAAATTCATCTATATCATTGTGCGCCAAATATTTAGGCTCCGGCGCAAAAAACGAAAGTGTTTCATACCCCCAATAATTATCAATATACATTCCGTCTTTTTCACCGTAAAAGGCAAAAACAGGCAATAGTTCAACCGATGTTATGCCCAGCCAATGCAAATAATCTGTAACACTTTTATTGGCTAAACCCAAAAATTTACCGCGATGACAATGTTCAACTTTCGGGTGCAGCATGGTATAACCGCGAACATGCGTTTCATATATTATTGTTTCAGTATGCGGAATTTGCGGATGCACATCATTTTCCCAGTCAAAAGTATCTTCAACCACCACCGCCTTAGGCATATACGGCGCACTGTCAAGAGTGCTAAAAGATAAATCTTTATCCGGACTATCAACATCATAACCAAACAAGGCCTTATGCCATATCAAACGTCCGCTCAGTTTTTTAGCATAAGGGTCTAATAGCAATTTATGCGGATTAAAACGTTTGCCCTCTATAGGATTATATGGCCCGTAAACACGATAGCCGTATATTTGTCCAGGTTGCAAATCTTTAACATAAATATGCCATATATTATTTTCACTTTCGCTAATGGTCAGGCGTTCTTTTTCTATTGTTCCGGTTTCATCAAACAAACAAAGTTCTACTTTTTCCGCATTAGCAGAAAATAGTGCAAAATTTACTCCCTCTCCGTCATAAGTTGAACCTAACGGATATGCTCTACCCTTTGCTGTAATATACTTAACCATAAATTCTCCTGACTATCGCAATGGTTTCAACACAATTGTTGACAATGGCGGTAAAACCAGTTCAACCGAATAAGGTCTGCCGTTTATGCCATAATTTTGTGCTTGTTGCGGTCCTTCATTGCGCACACCGCTTCCCCAATAATTAGGGTCATCACTGTTAAAAATTTCCTGATATGCGCAAGCCTCCGGCACACCAACTCGATAATTGTGCCGCACAACCGGAGTAAAGTTACACACAACAATTAAATAATCTTCATGATTATGTCCGCGGCGAATATATGAAATAACACTATCATCAACTGCCGCATAATCTATCCACTCAAAACCACGCGAATCAAAATCTTCTTCATATAACGGAGCATTGCCTTTATACATTAAATTCAAATCACGCACGCAATTTTGCACTCCTTTATACATTGGATAATCCAGCAGATGCCAGCGCAAACTTTCATTACTGTTCCACTCCCAATCTTGTCCGAATTCACACCCCATAAAGAGCAATTTTTTACCAGGGTGAGTCCACATAAAACCATAATATGCCCGCAATGTAGCAAATTTTTGCCACTCATCACCCGGCATTTTAGAAAGCATTGAGCCTTTACCATGCACCACTTCATCATGAGAAATCGGTAAAATAAAGTTTTCATTAAATGCATACAAAAGCCCAAATGTTAAAAGACCGTGATGATATTTGCGATGTATAGGTTCATGAGCAATATACTTGAGTGTATCGTTCATCCACCCCATATTCCACTTATAGCCAAAGCCTAAACCGCCGGCAGAAACCGGACGCGAAACCATTGGCCATGCTGTTGATTCTTCGGCACAAGTAATTACCCCCGGTTCTTGAGAATATACCATCTCATTCATTTTACGAATAAAAGCAATTGCTTCCAAATTTTCGTTACCGCCATAAACATTCGGAATCCATTCGCCATTTTTGCGTGAATAATCCAAATATAGCATTGAAGCCACCGCATCAACCCGCAATCCGTCAATATGAAATTCTTTCAACCAATATAAAGCACTGGCGCACAACAAATTGCAAACTTCTGTGCGGCCATAATTATAAATTTTCGTTCCCCAGTCTTTATGTTCACCTTTACGCGGGTCAGCATGTTCATATAAGCATGTACCATCAAATTCCACCAAACCATGTCCGTCTTTTGGAAAATGAGCCGGCACCCAATCCATAATCACACTAATACCGGCCTGATGAAATTTATCAATCATATACCGAAAATCGTCCGGTGTTCCGAAACGCGATGTCGGAGCAAATAATCCGGTAATTTGATATCCCCATGAGGCATCAAACGGATGTTCGCAAAGCGGTAAAAATTCCACATGTGTAAAGCCCATATTGCTGACATACGACACTAATCTGTCGGCAAGCTCGCGATAAGTTAAAAACTCGCTGCCGTCACCTTTACGGCGCCATGAACCCAAATGCACTTCATAAATTGACATCGGTTTATCATAAGTATTGCTTGTTTTACGATATTTCATCCAACCGTCATCATTCCATTGATAGTGATTAATGTCATAAACAATTGAAGCTGTTTTCGGCCGCACCTCCGCATAAGTAGCCATTGGGTCTGATTTTGATAAAATGCGATTATCCTGTGTTTTAATTTCAAATTTATAATATTCACCCTCAACCAAATCCGGAATGAAAATGTCCCATATTCCGCAACTGATATGTTTACGCATCACGTGAGTACGGCCGTCCCAATTATTAAAATTGCCAACCACTGAAACTCGCTTGGCATTTGGCGCCCACACGGCAAAACCTACCCCCTTAATACCCTCCATCTCCATAATGTGCGCACCAAGCTTTTTATATATCTCGCGATGATTTCCCTGTGCAAACAAATATTCATCAATGTCACCAATGGTAGAAGCAAAACGATAAACATCTTCCTGTTCATAGGTATGTCCTTGGTCATTAACAATGCGAAATTTATAATAAAAATCTGAAGTTTTATCAAAATTAATTTGGAAAAATCCCCTATTATCAAGCTTTGCCATTTGACCTAAATTTCTGCCTTCAGCATCAATCACTTCAATTGATTTTGCAAACGGGTTGAAAGTTCTGATAAAAACTTTCTTGCTGCCTTTATCGCGATGAATGCCCAACACCGCAAAAACATTACCGTGTTCGCCGTTTATAATGGCATCTACTTCTTCTTGTGCTAACAGATTTTCCATAATTTACTCCTTCATACAAATCGCAAAATAATATCAGTTTGCTACAATTAAAACTATTCTTTATATCTATACATTTTCCTCTTTAGAATTGCAAGAAAAATTAACATATAAGCAAATACAAAAAAATGCATATTTTTATCGTTTAAAGTATTGACGTATTTAAAAAAAAGCATATACTAGCCTTGTTGAAATCATAATTAGTATATTTTTGGAGAAAAATAATGGCTACAACAAATAAAAAATATAATGAAGAGAATATCAGATTGGCTGCATATTATAATTGGCAAAATGCCGGTTGCCCGAATGGTCAAGATGAATATTTTTGGAATCAAGCAATCAATCAACTATACGGAACTTGCAAAAGTTCTTCTTGCGGTTGCACTAAAACTACAACAAAAAAGACGACTTCGGCTAAATCCGTTTCATCTTCTAAAACATCTGCTTCTAAAGCAACTACGGCTAATAAAAGCTCTACTACAAATAAGAAAACTTCGGCAAAATAAGATATAAGTTTTCTGCAAAAAATCCGTTCAACTTGAACGGATTTTTCTTTTTATGCTCTATCTTTCATCAGTTGACACATAGCCCCCACCATATTTTGCG
Source organism: Alphaproteobacteria bacterium (assembly GCA_017460085.1). GTDB lineage: Bacteria > Pseudomonadota > Alphaproteobacteria > RF32 > CAG-239 > RUG410. Next base: position 113,149 of record JAFUBQ010000013.1, on the reverse strand, counting down.
CTCCTTGGCAAACATCAAGCATATTGGTGGCAAGCATATATGCCGGCGTTGAACAAACCAAATTTTTGCGGTCTATACAAACATCGGTCACACCAACTTCTTCATGCACAGCTCCGAGTTTTTCTAACTTTTCTGCCGTTGCACCCCCTGCCCCCAAGGTAAAGTGCACTTTTTTATCTGCCAAAACAAGCGCCACCAAAACCGGTGCAATGCACATTGCCCCGATAACAACTTTATGTTCCCAGCAAGCTCTGATAACTTCACGCACACTTGTATCTACCGAACATTGCGTCCCTTTAGAGGCAAAATCGCACCAATTTGTTACAGCCCCTAAACCACCTGGAAAGATTATGCCGTCAAAATCTTCTGCATGAAAATCTTCTAACGGCAAAATATTGCCCCGCGCAATTCGCGCTGCTTCCACCAAAACATTACGCGTTTCCACCATCGGCTGATTATCTAAATGATTAATCACCGCCGCTTGATTAATATTCGGTGCAAAACACTGAAAAGTGCAGCCCATATTTTGCACACACAAAAGCGCAAACACTGCTTCATGAATTTCTGAACCATCAGCCCTTCCGCAACCGGATAGAACAACCGCAAAATGTGGATTTTTTTGCATTTTATCTCCCCTTACATAAATATTTATATTGATTTATCCTAATCAGACAATATAATACTGTCAAATACATTTTTTTAGAATAAAGGAAAAATTTTATGCAGGTTAATTTATCAACATTGGCGAACGGCTTGCGGATTATAACGGTTGAACGCCCGCAAACCGAAACCGTTTCTCTAGGCCTATGGGTGAACACCGGCTCAGCTTATGAACAAGAGTCGGTTAATGGTGTTTCGCATTTTGTGGAACATATGGTTTTTAAAGGTACAAAAAAACGTAACACTACGCAAATTTGGGAAGATATTGAAAATGTCGGCGGTTCAACCAATGCCTATACTTCTCGCGAATTTACGGTTTTTTACGCCAAAATGCTGAAAAATGACATAGAATTAGCAATTGATGTTTTGGCTGATTTGGTGATGGCGCCGACATTTAATGTTACAGAAATGGCTAAAGAAAAAGAGGTTGTAGTGCAGGAAATTAAGCAAACCAACGATGACCCGAGTGATATTGTGTTTGACTATTTTCAAGAAACTGCTTTTGCCAATCAGGCTTTGGGGCGCAGTATTTTAGGTCCGGCCGAAAAGGTCCGTTCGTTCACACCGGAAACTTTGCATAATTATATGAGCCACAATTATGCTGCCGAAAATATTGTGGTTGCCGCCGTTGGTAATTTAAAACATCAACAATTTGTGCAAATGGTTGAAGAACGCATGTCTGCATTGCAAGCTAAAACATCATTTACTCCGGATAAACAAATATATACCGGCGGCATTTTTGCTAAAAAACGTGATATTGAGCAAGCACAGGTTTTACTTGGTTTTCCTAGCATAGCCTATGACAGCGAGCAATATTATCATGCCACAATTTTATCAACCATTTTAGGCGGCAGTATGTCATCGCGCTTATTCCAAGAAATTAGAGAAAAGCGCGGCTTGGTTTATTCGGTATATAGCTTTACAAATGCTCACATAGAAAGCGGTTTGTTTGGTATTTATGCCGGTTTAGATGCCGAGCAAATTCAAAATTATTTACCGGTGGTGGCTGATGAAATAAAAAAAATCAGCAATGATTTTGTGAATGATAAAGAACTTAACCGCGTAAAAGTTCAGCTTAAAGCAAGTATTTTAATGGCTTTAGAAAGTTCATCTTCAACCGCAGAGGTTATTGCCCGCCAGCAACTTATTCACAACCGTAATTTGCCGATTGCGGAAATTGTGGAACGTGTGGAAAGCGTATCTAAAGAAAATATCCGCACCATGGCGCAGCAAATTTTCAGCGGCAAACTAACTTATACATTGCTCGGTAATTTGCAAAAATATCCAAGTTATGATGAAATGGAAAAAATGGTAAAATAAAAGATATCAATCAACTCAAAGTGATAATTGTATCGATTTTCTAATGAAATTAACCATAGAAAACAATTTACTTATCAGCGACGGTTTTAAAAACCTCCCTCTTGGTATATGAAAAAGTAGTGAATTTGCTAAATTTTTTAAAGCTTGTCCGCAGCCATAAGCGCATAAGGGGTTGCATTTTCGGCGGTTAAATCTTTAATATCCACCCAAACAGCACCATTTGAATCTAATCCGTCCCCACTTATTTTTGGTGTTCCTTTAATTTCAACATCATATAGAACGGCATTATGTTGCAAAACACCTTTTTCACCGCTCTCAACAGTAAAATCTGAAAAAATAATAGACTTGAAACGCTCATTCTCAGCTTTTATAACTTCACAACCGGTTTCTTCCACAATTTCTCGCCTTAATGTTTCAAGATAGCTTTCGCCTTTTTCGGGGCTTCCTCCCGGCAAATCATAAAGTCCGGTATATGGTCCGCGTGCTTTTTTAATGAGCAAAATTTTCCCATTCTTTATAATGCTTCCGTAAATACCAAAATGTGTTTTGGTGGTTTTAGAATCTCTAATCAAAATATGTTTGAACCATTTTTCTTGAAAAGCAATATCTTCTTCAATGAGTTCATCAGCCAAATCATACGCTTCCGGCACAACAATCAGCTTATCATCGTTGTCATCAGTGCGATGAACAATTCCGATACACCGTCCGACGTATTTTTCCAGCGGTTTATTTTCCATCAAAACATAGGCATCAATTTCTTCACAATCACCAGATTTTGTAAATGGTACATAACCATAATTAAGCGGATATTCAAAACCATATTTCGGGTGTTTACTCCCCAATTGTCGATCAATTTTAACCAAAACTTGATTACCTATATAATGTGATATCGGCAAATTATGAACAATAACCGGATAATCATCATGATAGTTCCACGGCTCATATTTTTGTGCCAGAGTATCAAATTCATCTTCTCTGATATACAATTCATCAGAATTTTGTGCCGAGCGCGCTAAAATTCTTTCCTTTGCTAAAAACATATCGCAATATACATAATGAAAAAGAACATTGTCGGTAATTTTTTTTGCTTTTTGATATGCATTTTCCCTATCGCTATGTGACCAAAAGCCGTAGTCCATAATAACATCTGTGCCGGTTTTAATAATTTTTTCAGCCAAATTCCATAAAACTTTATCAACTTTATCATAATTGGGATGAAATTCGTCATATGGCATATTTCGCCTGTAAAGTTTGACCATAAATTCATCATGTGTTAATCTCACAGCAGGAATTTTTTCAGCCAACTGTTTTGCCAGTGTGGTTTTTCCAAAACCCATAAACCCGACCATTAAATGTATTGTTGCCATTTATTTCCTCCGCGCATAACATTACCACTACGTTATAACATCATCATAATAATGTAAATCACAAAAATTTATTAAATTTACAACAAACGGGTGGATAGAGTGAGATTACTTCGCTGCGCTTCGTTCTCCTCATTCGCTCGCCACTGACTCACCGGCATACTAACGTCTGCCTTTCGCTTGTGGTGAACCGACTTTCTCGTCGCTTCAATTCCTTGCAACTCATATAAAACAAAAAAAACACCCCAAATAAACTTACCCTGAAAGTTGGACAGTAAAAAAAGTCCCGAGGGCAGTTCATTAGGAGGCGGTTAGCAAATGGCATCAGCGCTCATCCGGTTTCATTTTGTTTAAGTTCTACCGGTAATATTTATCAATATAATTTTCAATAAAAGTTTTCACTGTTTCACATGTTTTGCAAAATTTTCTATCTTAAATTATCTTTATCTGCCAAGTAAAATTCCCTATATTTACCTTCAAAATGAGCATTTTCCATTAGAGCCAAAAATAACCCTATCGTTAAAGTAACAACGATAATCCAGTATATCTAAAATTTTATGGCTTCAATCAACTTATTTCCTAACTTAGGCATTTTATACCATTTTGTGCTGTTTCCATTTTGTTTGTATGTATTCTCTTGCTTTATCCAGCAATTTTTTATTATATCCGTAAAGAGGAGAATCGTAAGCTCTGGTTAAATCTGCATTTCTCCAATCTGATATATCTTTGCAGAGCTGTAAATTTATACTTAAAATTTCAATCTCACCAACATTCTACTCTCTTGCAATGGTTCACTTATCAAGCATTAAGGCTTTGTATATACCTTAGCATGAGCCTTCTTTATCACAACCAATATGCTACGGTATAATTCAGCTGTATTTTCCTTATATTGTTGCTAAATCTGCCCTTATTTTTATCTGTTACGCCAAACAAATATGTTTAAGCTTAAAATTTTTCATTTTATTATTTCTTCATATGTACTTCACTTTTTAATGTTAGAATCTTGGAATTTCACATTTTTTATCAAAAACTGCGCGTTTTATGTTTTTATTTTACAAATATTGCAAAATTTTAAAAAAGTTCTTGCATTTATATTTTTTTTATATTATTAGTATCCTCGTTGAAGGTTAGAGCCTACCATCGAATTGTGCTCTTAAGGTTAAAATGCAATGAATAGTTGTGCTAAAGAGCAGAAAAATATTGGGGCGTCGCCAAGTGGTAAGGCATCGGCTTTTGGTGCCGACATTCGTTGGTTCGAATCCAGCCGCCCCAGCCAACACCTTGTAAGTATTTGATTTTACAGAATATTTACAAAAATTTATCAAAATTTAGACGTCTTGCTAATTGCAGACGTCAATTTTTTTAACCTAAAGTTGCTAATGTTTAATGTCAAATTTTAGCCTATTTTATGAGGTGAATTTGATGCTTTTTAAACGTAACTCCATTTATTATGCTGTTATAAATATTCCTAAATCACTTGTTCCTATCTACCATCGCAAGCAAATCTGGCAATCATTACATACCAAAGACCGACGAATTGCCTCACTTCGGGTTGAACTTGAAACAATGGCGATACGACAACGAATATTAAATGACTTGGAAAACCTTAAACATATCCAAAAAACTGCTACTCCCAAAACACCGCCTAAACCAGAGCCACCTATTATTTGCCGAGAAGTTGAATATACCGAGGAAGAAGCCGAATTACATGCTTATGATTGGTTGATGCAAAAGTCCCATACTGAAAGCCGAAGGTTATTAAATGGCGCAAATCGAATGGAAGAACGCAAATATTTTCAAAATCTCCTTTCTGCTTATGAATACAAATATCTCCAACGCAACTACCAAGACATATATGCAGAAACCAATAATTACTTCCAAGAAAAACAACTTGCGACACCTACCAAAACTTGCGCCGAGATGATATTTAATGCTTTTATGAGGGCAAAAATTCAGCTTTTACGGTATCTGATTGAGTTTTTGAATGGCTATTGTGGTGAAATTGATGCCAGCCTTATTGACCGTATGTATTTTAAGCAACTGGATATATCAGCCGAACTCAAACAAAAGAAACAACACAAACCCGATATGTCTTTGATGCAAGTTGTTAAACATTATAATCATACTGTATCACGCAACAAAACATCTGACGCAACTAAAGAACGTGTGGTATCTAAAATGGAATTGATTGCTGAAATAATCGGGAAAAACAAACCTATACGACAAATTACCGCTGACGATTTAAACGATGTGATACAAAACATTCCATATATACCGAAACGTTTTGGTGAAGGTGTAACTAAAGGAAAAACCATTAACCAAGCAATCAATATGGCTAAACATAACAAAGTCCCCACTCTTTCTGAAAAAACACAAACTGACTATATCCATACATTAAGCTCAATATTTAAATGGGCGAAACAAAAGAAATTTATTGAAGAAAATCCGATGGAAGAAGTGGAAATTCCTTCAATTACCGTCAACAGAAACCAAGAAAAATACCTACCGTTTTCGATTAACCAGCTCAATATTATATTTCACTCGACGGTCTACCGTGGATGTTTAAATAATCGGCTTGGTCGTTTCAAAGCTGGTGAAAAGATTTATCGTGATGGATTTTATTGGATTCCGCTGATTGCCTTATTTTCGGGAATGCGCTTGAATGAAATTTGCCAACTTACCACCGCAGATATTATTACCAAAGATGAAGTTGTTTGTTTCAGTATTAACGATAAAAATGGGAAAAGAGTCAAAACCGCCAATGCTATCAGAATCATACCGATACACCCTGTTTTAATAAAATGTGGCTTTTTGCAATATGTGGAACAGCAGAAAAATGACGTTACCAACAAAACCCAGCGCATATTCCCCGAACTTGTGCCGAATTGCCGTGGTGAATTATCAGCCAGCGTATCAAAGTTTTTTAATCGACTGCTGGATAAACTTAATGAAACGATTGATAATAACGACGATAAATTTTTGCCTAAACACGTAGCGCACTCATTCAGACACACTTTTCGCAGTGAACTACGCAACCATCAAGTTCCGCAGGAAAGAGTCGTTATTTTAGGTGGTTGGGATCAAGGTTCAAGTTTGGCATCACATTATGGCAGTATATCCGCAAAAGAACTCTATAAAACTGTTTCCGAAAATTTAACCTTTGATGGTTTAGATTTAAGTCATCTTTATGTATGATGGAGCTATATAATATGCCGATAATAACCACGCCTTATTTTAATAGTGAAATAACCAGAAACTCTATTATCACTGCCAAAGAAAACATTATTTATCATCTTCTCGCTTATATTGCTGCAAAAAATAAAGAAGAATTGGCACAATTTAAGGTCGCTGTGTCTTTTATGTTGATGGAAGATATTTTGCGTAACCGTATTAGAAAAGAAGATAAAACCCCAGCTCCATTAATGAGAAGAAGATTTAAAATATATGCCCTCAAGCACCAGAAGCTCTCAAATCATTTTTTCGACTTATATAATGCAGAATATCAATCCTATGAACAAAACGATGGAGATTATAACCTTGCGTATGGTATGAACTATAAAGACCTTGAAAATCACTTGCTTGACAATGCTTCTGCTATAATGACCGTTTATTTTTTAACATATAACTTATTACGTTTGGCAAAACGCCCCGAAGCTAAGCACGCTATGATGACTGCACGAAAACTCACTAACCAGCTATATTTTGCCATAGAAAAAGATAATAATAATAATCAGAAGAAGAAGAAAGAAAAAAAGGTAATAAATATAAGTTTTGATAAAATAGAAAAAGCCCGCAAAGAATATATTGCTGTTGCTCCACTTATTTTTGGTTATGTTTACACATTAATTAAGCATCACTATATTCAAATTCGTAACTTGGAAGAGAAAAAAGTTCTAAATCAAAGCAACTTTGAAAGTGCTATATCTAACTTAGATAATACTAAAATTTTCAAAAAATATCACGATATTATAGGCTACACTTTATATGCACAAAGAGTTTTGACTGACATCAATCGTAAATACGCCGATACAGAGACAGACTGGGCTGTATTAGAGAAATCAGACCTTAAAACCTTTAATTTTAAGGAGTCTACCCCGATTCTAGCAAAATTTACCGATTCTGAGCTAAAAATCATCGAAAATTAGCCTTTTTTCACCTCTTTTTCATTATCTTTTTTTTGGGGTTAAAAAAATTAAAATCATTACAATTTTATTAGAATGATTTTTTATTAAAAATTCAAAATATAAATACAAAAATTTCCTTAATTTACTTACATCTCAATAAATATTATTACAACTTTTTTAAAATGATTTTAACTTGTTAAAAGCCAGTTTAAATATTTCCCTCTTTTGACATTTTCAGCGTTTTATGCTATAGTAAAAGCATCAAATCAAACAAGTTGGTTTGCTGTTTAGATTGGATTGAGGTTCTGAAATCCAATATAAGCTTTTTATTACTTAGTCAGAACCTGATTAGGACATGCTATTATGGTAACACATAATAAAAAGGTGTCGAAGTCCACCTTAAAAAAGACTTGGAAAAATATTGTTCGTAAGATTCATGGTCGTGGTGCTAAGACATGTTCTGTTACCCGTAAAAAGGTAACCGATAGTCAGCGTCTTGATGCAATTATGAATGATGTTATTAAATCGTCTGCAAAGTATAAAGAAGTGCAAGATCTTCTCAACAAGATTTCACAATGTGAAATTCAAAGTAGAGAAACAACACGTCTTTATCTAGCGACACTTTATTGTCATATTAACGAAACTTTCGGAAATGACGACTTTGAAAAAGGTGCTAGAAAGTATCTTTTGTGTCTTTTCCCATCAGATATTAAAGATGGCAAAAAGAAAGATGGCAATCAAGCTATTCGCAATAAATACAATCGCGCCATGAAGTTTCTAAAGAACAAAGGTGCACCTTGCGATAAGATTGATGAAGTTATGAAGATGATTGAAAAATTCGGTCTTCAAACCATTTATAATGGCAAGGAAAACAATAACACCAAGAAAGCTCGTCCAGTAAAGAACTTTGGTGATGTTATTAAAGACTTGGCTAAGGATAATGGTGTCGATGGCATTATTCGCAAAACTTTAAGTATTGCCAAAGAAAAAGAGATTGCTGGAGATTATATTTTTTGGAATATTAATGGGAAACCTCATTATTCCACAAGCTCTAATTTTATGGAAGAGTTTGTTAAATTAAGGAATTCCTTTAAGAAGTCTCTTGCATCAAAAAAGAAATAACTCTCACATGGCTACGGTGCTGAAATACGCATCGTAGCCATATTTTCTACGAAAGGTATAAAGAAATGACATTACGCACGATTAAATCCACCAAATTTATGTCTGGCGCAGAAATTGCCGAAGAAAGTGATGCTCGCCTTGATAGTTTAAATAATGAAATTCGCACCACAAAAGATAATACGCACAAAAAAGAGTTGATTGAATTAAGAAATCGATTGCAGCATCATTCATCAGAAACGTTTGCCAATATCGTTTACGCATCGCAACAACAAGAAGTAAAATACGCTGAAATTAAGCATCTGATTGATAATTATAGAGTCTTAGCTAAAAGTAAAAAACTCAATCCAGATGATGTTTATTTCGTAACTATTAACTGCTGCGAAGGTCATATTAATAAAAAGCCTTATTTTGTTGCGCCTAAAGATTTAGCTAGCTTCAACGTCAAGACTGCTAAAAATACTATTATTAAACAACTACGTGGATTAGAAATAGCTTTCGGTTATGTGGCATTTGAAGTGAAATATGATATACGCATGGGAGCATTTTTGCCCCATTTTCATATTTTAATTTGTGGCATTAATAAAAAGAACATAGAAGACTATTTCGCTCATTTATACCCTCTCGAATATCAATTTAAATTAAATCGAGATACGTTTATTGTGTCAAAGAAGAATGATCCGCTTATTTATGAAAGACCGCAAAAACTAAAGGTAGTTGATATTGAGACCGTTAAAGATTCCGAAAAAGTAGCCAGTTATATGTGCAAATTCAAGACATATATGACAAACTATCAGCAACAAGATTTAACAGCTTTACCATATTCTGAAAAGCGCCAAGATTACCACACAAGACCAAAGGATAAAATTCATAATTACCATTTATTGTTTTTGGATAAGTTGTCATTGGGTGAACAGGTATTTTGTTTCAATAAGGGTTTACTGACGAACTTCATCAGCAACCAAGCCGATAAAATGGCTCAAAAATGCTTAAAAATGGCTAAAAGAGACCTAAAAACGGGAAAATTAGGTAAAAAAGCCCTCAACCACGCCACATACGCCAAGCCTATATCAACTAATAAGATTGTGTTACAATTTTTAAAGTATGATTCTTATAAACCAAAACAAGAAAAAATCATTAATTATATTAAAGACCATAAATCTTGTATTGTTATTCATCCTACTAATTTTGGTAAGAGCTTATGTTATTATGCATCTGCTTTACAATTAAAAGGATTATGTATAGTTATAGAACCTTTAGTATCTTTAATTTATGACCAAGTATCTAAACTTAATAAGATACATAAAAGATTAGCTCTTGCATTTACTGGTGAAACTAAACATAAAGATAAAAAATTAAAGAGGTTAAAAAGAGGTAGATATAAGTTTTTATATATAGCCCCTGAAATGTTAAAAAATATAGAGCTAGAAAATGTGTTGTCTAAATTAGATATTTGTATGATAGCCATTGATGAAGCGCATTGTATTGATGTATGGGGTGAAGATTTTAGACCTGATTATCAAGAGCTACTAAATAAACTTATAAAGAGATACCCAGATACAAAAGTTATGGCATTAACGGCTACTGCAGGCGACATCACACAAAACGTTATTAAAAAAGTGTGCAATATGCCTAAAAAAGCCAAAGTATTTAAAGGTGACTTAAATAGACCTAACATTAAATATAGCGTGGTTAAAAAAGAAGATGATGGATTGCAACAGTTATTAGATACACTCAAACCATACCTTGATAAAAATAATAAACCAACAACTTCGATTATTATATATTGTGCTCATATTGATTATACTTTAGGGCTTCAAGATATATTAAAAGAACGTGGTATTGATAGCTATGTATTTAATGGTAAGAGTGAAAATAAAAAAGAAATACTTAAAAAATTTAAAAAAGAAAACTGTATTGTCATTGCTACAAGCGCTTTCGGTATGGGGATTGATAAACCAGATGTGCACTTAGTTATTCACTTTGAAGGTACGTATAACCTTGAAATGTATTACCAAGAATCTGGTCGGGCTGGTCGTGATGGTGAAAGTTCTAAGGCTGTATTGTTTTATTGTGATAGAGATATTGAAAGAATGAAATATTTTGCCAAGAATGATACAACGAAAGAAAAGTTAAAACTGGCTATTGATTATATGCAGATGACAAACAATAAAAAACGTCGTGAATTTTTATTAAATAGTATTGTCTAGATTAGATAATTTGAAAGTGTGTAAAATGTCTAAATTAGATAATTTGATGTTCGGTATGGGCTAAGAGTTCATACCGATTTTTTTTTACAAATAATTATACACAGTTCTACGGGATATGTTAAATTGTTTGGCGATGGTGGTTATGGGGGTGCGGTTATTGACTAAGGTTTTTATTTCTTCGGCTTGTTCGTTAGTTAATTTATGTTGCCCACCCTTGTATTTACCGTGAAGTTTAGCCAAAGCAATTCCCTCACGTTGACGCTCTAAGATTAAGTTGCGTTCAAGTTCTGCCACAGCTCCAAGCATCGTCATCATCATTTTTTGATATGGGTCTTGTTTATCAGGGGCAAATATCAAATTTTCTTTATGAAATACGATTTTAGCACCTTTATCGGTTATATGTTCGACTAAATTCAGCAAGTCCTTTGTGTTACGAGCAAGTCTGTCCATAGAATGAACATTAACAACGTCACCAGCTCGGATATTGAGTAACATCGCTTGAAGTTCGGGGCGGTTAGTATTTTTACCACTGATTTTTTCGACATATTCTCTATCACAAGCAACATTTAATAGTTGGCGCTCGGTATTTTGGTCGGTAGTGGAAACTCTTTTGTAATTAAATATCATATTTTTTACTCCTATATGTGCAATTTAAATTTATGACTCGGCTTCACAGATGTGCATTTAATCGGGGTTTCGATGTAGTTTGCACAGATTTCTTGGTGTGTAATCTCGGTATAGTCAGATTGCACAGCTCCAAAACGTAAAGCTGTCGGATTAATAACTGAAATTTTGCATCGTCCTTTATATGTGAGATGTCATTAACTTTGATATATGGCAGATGGTCGCTATCAAATAACTTTAGCTTATTACCTTTCATACCATCAAAAACGCTGTAATGGTCGAGGTCTGCACTTCTGATACGAATTATGACAGCTTTGTTTTGCTCTCGCTGTTGTTGCATATAGTCGAGCAATTTATCAAAAAATATCCTATTATTGTAAAACGGTCTTATAAATGTTAGCTCTTTTTTATACACGGTCTTTAGGTAATCTCTTGCGAACTGAATAATTTGCTCTATCCTTGCACCATCAGCACCATATTGAACAACGTCATTTAAAGCATCATAGCCATAAAGCTGTTCGAGAATATAATCATACATTTCTTGTGCTTTGTTGACTGATAATTCAAGCCCAAGCATACGCACAGCATTGATAACAGCATATACGGAACAGTATCTACTTAATGTGCCCTGTTTGTATGGTTTTATATCACGTGGCATTTTAATACTCCTCGGCTAACAGAATTGTCATTACACGGTTTGTTTGCGTAGGATCATCTGGTTGCGGTGAGTAGAACTCGTCATTTATATCGTAAAGATCTATTTTCCAAAACACTTGAGTTCCACGGCTTGATGTTATCGAGCCAAAATCGTGTTCACCAAAAGGGTCATTATCGGGGCTAAAGTCATTAAATGCACGAACTTTTTGCAATACCTCGACTTGTTCATCTTCGGGTAACGTGCGGAAACCGATTGTCAACAGCAATCTACCACCAGTAAAAGTTTTGCGGAACTGGTCATTTAATTCTGCAACTTTTTTAATATCAATATTATTTTCCATATTTTTTCCTTTCGTAGATTTAAAACAAAAAAAGAAGCGCCAATCTTTCGACTGACGCTCCAGACAAGGTGCAATGATGATGCCCAAATTTACTTTACTTCGACAATAAAATAAAATCATCACACACCTTGCCCTTTCACACCGTTAAACCATAAACTACCTTTTCTGCATTGCTACGTGCAGAACCGATATTTAAGGTTTTCGGTGATTTATAATGAAAGTCGATTATTTCGAGTTTTCAACTTTCATTATGTATTTATAATATCACATATCTTTTTAGTTGTCAACAGATGTTTTGAAAAATATTATGCTATTTCAGATGTTTAAATGCGAATTTTAATAATTTTGAATATATAAAAAACGAAACAACAAGGAGGTTCAAATGTCCAAAAATTCATTTACGGAAGCTCTGCAACGGCTTATTAGATTTCTGTCCGTGGAAAAATTTCGCTGTAAATACTGTGGAAAGCTTGTTTTGACAATTCCAAAGTCGCACCCAAAAGAATGTAAGCACTCTCCCAACCATCGCCACGATTTCATTACAGTGCATAGGTAAACACTGCCTTAAATCGAAAAATGCAAAAAAAAGCCAAAACTCTTACAAAATCACATCTTGACAGCATTATCTACACTGTATATCATTTATACAGAAAATCGATATAGAGGTCATATCGATTAGTTAACTTTTAGATATTGAAAGCGAGGTGATTACTTTGTATACAATGTTGAATGCTTTGACTTGGGCATCAAGGGCTAATACAGCACATAGTCTTACCCAAGCCCGCAACTGGAATGATGTTTTAAACATTACAGCCCAATGCTTCATTACAGAATGCTTGCTACAACAAGCCAAAAATATTGTTCGTAACCAATACTATTACTGGTAAGGTTGCTTGAAAGGATTTCGTTATGTTAAATCGACATAGCTGACATAGAGTGGAAGGATTAAACCAACCACTCTTTTTATTTATCTTTTTTAGGTAAACAACGTATTGCTACTAATCTTAGCCCTTCACGGCGATATTTGTCGCTTTTCCCATACCAAAACAAAACCCATAAGTTTATTAAGGCAAACGTGGAAGAAAAGAGAGTTATTTAATACTTAACTCTTGGATTTAATCAGCATATCCACTTGCGTTAAGTTAAAATTCTCTCTACATATATAATATAAATAATACTATGTAAGGACTAAAATGATATTACAATTTTTACAACAAAATGCTGAATGGATGTGTGCTATTGCAATCGTTATATTTACTGCTGCACAATGCTGGATTAGTTATTCTCAATTCAAACAAGAATTACGCTTTAGAAGGTTTGACCTCGCTCATCAAATGGATGAAGCTTGTATCATTTATAAGTTTGATAAAGAAAGTGTTAAAAAAATCGTTGATTGGTTTAATAAAAATAAATCTCAATTTATGTATTTGTTAAATGAAAAAGACTTACACCATCTTGACGTTTTTGAGGCACTTTTAGAAAAATTATATGAACAAAACCCTTCATTTGATGAGGTAATTCCTTTGTATAGAAAGTGTTTAGTACACTTAGACGTTGCCTTGCTAAATGCTAACTATAGTATTCGCAAACTGCATAAAGTAAAAAAACAGAAAATCAATACATATACTTGGGAAGAAATAAAAAAATCATAACTTCTTTTATTTCTATAATTTGTTTTACAACACATTTTTATGTAATGTATAAAAAATCGAGAATAATTGATATTATGTTATCAATTTGTATTGCAAAACTCTTTTATATTTTGTAGGATATCGTTACATTTTTATTAGCATTAGGAGAAATTTTGTGTCAAATAACCAACTTCTACTTCAAGAGTGCATTAATCAAGAATTCCAAGACAACAGTAGTTTTTCTTCGGAAAGTGAATTTTTTGAATTTTTTGCAACAGCACAAACCTTAAAAAATTATAATTTAAGCGATGAAGAAATTGTTAGTGGACTCACAGGAGGTACACTTGATGGAGGTTGTGATGCAATTTATACGTTTTTAAATGGAGATTTAATAAAACAAGATCAAGTTGCAACAATTTCAGCACCCAAAGGATCAACTCTTTCATTTCTCATCTTTCAAGCAAAAAACACAACATCTTTTAATGAAGATGCGATTATGAAATGGAAAGTAACATCTAATAACCTATTTGATATGAATAATCCAATTACAGATTATGCAGATAGATACAACGAACAAGTGCGAGAATCCTTTGGAATGTTCCGTGATATTATGACAAAATTAGTTCGTTCACAGATAAAAGTTCAAATTGCATATTACTATGTCACTCGTGCAGATGAAATCCATCCCAATGTAATGTCTCAGGCAGATGAGTTGATTAAAAATATTAAACACATATATCCCAATGCCAATATTGAAGTGCAATTTATAACTGCTGATAGACTCATGGAATTGTATAATACCGATGGTGAAGTATCTATAAATATATCATTAGCAGATCAACCAATAGGTTTGGGGAATAAAGTTGATTACGTTGCCTTAGTAAAATTACCAACTTATTATAAGTTTATTACAGATGATAATGGCATTCTCAGAAAAAGCTTTTTTGAGGCAAATGTTCGAGATTATCAAGGAAATAACTCTGTTAATTCTGCCATTGCTAATTCTTTACTTAATAAAGGAGCTGAAGATTTCTGGTGGTTGAATAATGGTGTAACTATTTTAGCAGATAGTATAACCCATGTTAATAATAGAGAATTATTACTTGTAAATCCTGAGATTGTAAACGGCTTACAAACATCAACAGAGATTTACAAATATTTTGCAGCAAATCCAGAATTAATAAATTCAGATGATAGAAATCTATTAATACGTTTTATAGTACCAGAAAATGAGCAATCTCGAGATAATATCATTTATTCTACAAACAATCAAACATCAATATCAAAATCTTCTTTAAGAGTAACTGATCCAATTCATTTACAAATAGAATTGTACTTTAAAAGTAGAGGTCTATATTATGATAGAAGAAAAAATTACTATAAAAATCAGAGAAAAAAAGCATCTGAAATCGTTAGTGTTTCTTTTCTTGCTCAGTGTTTAATTAGTTTAATATTAAGAAAACCTGACTTTGCAAGAGCTAGACCATCTACTCTGCTTACAGACGATGAAACTTATGCAAAACTATATGAAAACACACAAGACCTTGAAGCCTATTATAAATCGGCATTAATAGGCAAAAAAATTCAAGCATTTTTGGTAGATTCGGCAATAGATTCTGTTATTAGAAATGATATTATATTTTATGTATTATATGCATCTATCGCAAAAATTTTAAATAAAAAAGAAATTACTTTCAGTGATTTACATAACCTAGATGACAACTTGATTACTTACGATATTATGAATGAAGTGAAGGACAAAATTTATCTTAAATATGAAGAGTTAGGAAATAATAGTAGAGTAGCAAAAAATCCAAGTTTTATTACGGAAGTTTATAAATTGCTTGGATTTGATTAGTGTTTTCCTATTAAAAATTTCATGTTTCAATGTTAAGCAATCTTATTTAATGTTTTCACGATTTGTTTTGCAATAGCCCTAACGACTGGCACTGCGACCGAATTACCAAATTGTTTATATGCTTGTGTATCTGATACAGGTATTATGAAACACTCAGGAAATCCTTGAAGTCTAGCGCACTCTCTTGGTGTTAATTTTCGTGGATTCTTATTTTTCTGTTCAATAAGTATTTCGCTCCCATCCTTATAATACCGAGCACTTATTGTGTTTGTATAAGGCGAGTTTTCATTAAATAAACAGAACCCAAAACCATTACCTTTTGCAATATGTTGTTGTTTACGACGTAAATGCCCTTCGTATAGTTTATCACTTATCGTATATTTTTCATCGACATTTTTCTCTAAAATATCACCTAGTTTTGTTTTTTGATATGTCGGTCTTGGATATTCAAACGAAAAGTTTTTTGGGATTTGAAACATATCTTTGTTAAAACCAACAATATAAAGACGCTCACGGTTTTGAGGAACACCAAAATCAGCAGCTCTTAATACCTTATAATCAACTGTGTAATTCAGCTTTTTTAGATGTTCGATAATTACTCTTAATGTATTTCCTCTATCGTGTGTCTGTAATTGTTTAACATTCTCAAGAAGAAACGCCTTAGGCCTTTTTTCTGCAATAATGCGTTCTATGTCAAAGAATAGCGTTCCCCTTGTGTCTGAAAAACCTTTTTTTAAGCCAGCTTGTGAAAATGGTTGACAAGGAAAACCAGCCAATAAAATATCAAAATTAGGAATAGTAGCTGCTTCTATTTTTGTTATATCA
Source organism: Alphaproteobacteria bacterium (assembly GCA_017460085.1). Taxonomy (GTDB): domain Bacteria; phylum Pseudomonadota; class Alphaproteobacteria; order RF32; family CAG-239; genus RUG410. Next base: position 96,416 of record JAFUBQ010000013.1, on the reverse strand, counting down.
CCAGAAGGTATCTCGCCATAATTAACCCTATATGTTTTTTGAGCAAAATTATCCCATTCAGATGAAAATACACATTTTCCTCCAAGCTCTTGAAATGGTATACGTATTCCTCCAATGCCAGCAAATAAATCAATAAATGTAAAATCATAACTATTTTTATGCTCTATGTATGGTGTATTTGATGCAAAAGACATTATTGCTTTATATTCAAGCGGTGATGGTTTACTCTCTTTATTTTCCCATCGTCTTAATGTTCGGTCGCCATATTTACCAAGCCCTAAAGCATCGGCAAAGTCTTTTTGTGTTAAGCCTAAACTTTCTCTTTTACTTTTGATATTTGTAGAATAATCCATTTGTGTTAATCTCTTACATATTTGTCCTCTAATTAACACATTCTGTTGAATAAGTCAAATATATAATTGATATTTCCATTTTATAATATTATGATACTTTCCAAGTGAAAGGTATAATATGTTAAAGGTTTTTGAAGCATTTGCGGGGTATGGAAGCCAAAGAATGGCTTTACGAAATTTAGGCATACCTTTTGAAGTTGTTGGAATTTCAGAAATTGTTGAAGATGCATTACTGTCTTATGCAGCTATCCACACTGATTTTTTGCAAGAACGCTCCCATATTGATGATATTATTACTGCTGATAAAAAAGAAATGGTGCAATATCTTGAACAAATCAATGTTCCATTAGATTATAAGACCTTCAAGAATCGTGCAAAAAACTTAAAAACAGATAAATTAAAAGATATGTACCTCGCCAACAGACTTATTAAAAACTATGGCGATATTACTCGTATAAATCCTTTAGATTTGCCAGATTTTGATTTATTTACTTACTCTTTTCCGTGTCAAGACATATCTGTTGCAGGCTATCAACACGGTTTAAATAGTAATTCAGGTACAAGATCATCTTTATTGTGGGAATGCTGTAAAATTATTGAAACAAAAAAACCAAAATATTTGATGATGGAAAATGTAAAAAATCTTGTCGGTTCTAATCATCGTCATAATTTCAATAAATTTTTACATTACCTTGAAAGTATAGGATATCACAATAATTGGGCGGTACTTAATGCTCGTGATTATGGTATGCCACAAAATAGAGAACGTGTATTTTGTATAAGTTCGCTTGATAATAGTTTTGATTATAAGTTTCCAAAGCCAACAAAACTAAAAACTTTTATGTATGATATGCTTGATGAAAAAGTTGCTCCTTCTTTTTATTTAAAAGACGAATTTAATTTAAATGAACCGATTAAACAAGAAGTAAGCTATTGTATTGATTCAAATTATTGGAAAGGTTCGACTCTTGAAAACTTTTTAGTTAAGCATCGTCGTCAACTTGTTACTGATAAAACAGCTAAAAATGGCAAATATAAAGTTAGAAGATTAACGCCTAATGAAACATGGCGCTTGATGGGGTGCAAAGATAACGATTTTCTTAAAGCAGCTCAAGTGGTGAGTAATACAAGTTTATATAAGCAAGCTGGGAATAGTATTGTTGTTCCAGTACTTGAAGCCATTTTCAGAAATATGTTTATGACTGATAATACTTCCAACGATGATGTAAAGCTAAACTACCAATTCAATCTATTTTAATCCTTAATCTTATAATTCACTAAACTCAAAACTATTAAATTTTGATGTATCATATGCTGGTGATATTGATTGCAATAATTCATCAACCAAAACTACTTTGTTATGTAGAAGTGTCTTGTTATCTTCTAGTAAATATCCAGAAAATTCATCAGTTAAATAGTATTCCTTTTTACTGCGTCTATATATTTTCTTAGGAATGTTATTATCTTTTTCACAAATAAATAATACATCATCTGACAATGTATTAAATAAATTGGATAGATTAACAACTCCTTCTGCAATGTATATCTTTCTATTCTCTATATTTTTATAACCTTTACATACTTCTCTTAAATTGCATTCATAACAGGCTAAAGGATTTTGTTTTCTTAGCTGTTTATTACCCTTTGTACCATAGCGACAACACCATAATGTATTAAAGAATTGTCTAATATTCGTTTTATTGGCTTGAGAGGATAACCAAATAATTCTTTCTAATTTTCCTATATCATTGAAAGCATTGAAAAAGGTTATATTGTCATTAATGTTTAAAGCACCTTCATAAAATGATTTAACCCAAGTATCAATAGGAATTACAGCTGTATTTTTGAAGCCTTGTTGTATAAAGCATGCTACTACTTTGGGAGATATACCTTTTTTGTCCGAAGTATAAAATTCAATAAAAAATTCTTTATTCCAAGTCTCATATGGCTTTTGAAAAGTGATAAAGATACTTGAAATAAAGAAAGCCGCTCTACGAGGAAGACGATTAAATGCATCAACGAGCCTTTCAATATAAAATTTATCATCTTCTGTAATGCTACCATTTTCTACCCAATTTTCCAAATTTTCTTTAGTGAAAGTTTCTTTATTTTGTGCAAATGCTTTTTTTTGACATTTGATAGAGATAGGAGTACTTTTTCCTATTTTTATAACGGAAATAAAACTTAAATTATGCACTTTTTCCATGGCATAAAATAATTTTTGAAATTTAGGAAAATCACTAAAATTTTTATTTAATAAATCCGTATAACTAGGAATTAAATAAAAATCGCAAAATTCCCATTTCCCTTCCACAGATACTTCGATTCTTTCACCAAAAATACTCATAAAATTATAAAGCATACGCATTTCACTTTGCTTACCTGTTTTCGGTTGAAATGCAGCAACAAAGCGAACTATTGAATATAATTCTTCACAAAATTTTCCATAAGGAATATATTTACCATATACTTCTTCTATCGGTTCCCATAATTTTTTAAAAAACTTAATATAATCTTGGTCTCCTTTACACATAACATCAATATCATTTTTTGATATTTTATCAGAGGCTCCTATCCGTTCCTTTAAATCATCAGCAAATGAGTTTTTTATCTCATCATCTTCATTTAAATCAAAGTTAGATAATACTTCAAATGTTATATTCAGTAACCCTTCATCATTCATTTCTGTGGAAGAAATTGCAACAGGAAAGCCATAAATTCGATGTGCTTTCACATACTTGTGAATATATAAAACAGGAAAATTCGGTAACTCAGGATAATATAGCTCTATTTTTGATAACCATTGAGGTGGGATATCATTAATTTTTATTTTTGAACTATAACTTATTGCTTCCAACATTTATCACTCCCCTAATCAAAAACCTCTGTTATTAAACTATCCCAATAGGAGTTGTTTGCTCGCCATTGAGAATAAGGTCTTTTATTTCCTTGATACATTCCACTATCAAAAAACACTATACCTTTGGATACTAATTTAATCCAGTTATCAAATGTCATTGGCTCTCCAAAGCATATTTTGCAATAACGACCAAAATCGTCTGTTTTACAAGTAAACCAGCCTTTATTATTAAATTTATCTTCCACTTTTAATTTCAGACATTTACCTTTTTTATTTGCAGGAGTGGAATTACCATACCATCTAGCCAGTTGCAAATGTTCTTGTTGTAAAATAGCTGGTACAATGGTTGCTTTATCTGTTCGTTGGTCTTGGCTATAACTGTATTCGGCTATAATGTCCTGATTCTCAGCGATAATCAAACGTTGCCCGAATTTGTTATATCTTTGAATTTTTGGACAAGGTTCACCCGACCAAGAACATCTACCACCTTTATCTGCATTTGGCTTTCCAAATATTGACAAGAATAAATCCCTGTTTTGAATTGATGTTGGATAGTTAAATACTGCTATATATTTAGGATCATTGTAAATGTATTCATTTGCAGACCAATCTCCAAAACTTGTTTTTGAAGTCGTCTCATTTTTCAACTCATAACCATATATATCTGCGGAATTATCAGCATTGTGATGAACACCGAATTGTTGTTCAAGCCAATGACCTTTTCTACCATCATGGCGAACATTCATACCATCAACGCAAGGACTTTTACCTTTGACGTTCTTTCTAAATATTTCAATAAGCTCTTTTTTATCTGGCATACCTAAATCCCCCAATGGTTTTACTCTTATGGAAGCATCTTATACCCAAAACCAAATAATAAGCAATACAAAAAAAATGATTTTAACGATATTTTCCCAATCACACAAAGTCGTTGCAGAGATTTTACGACGAGTTGCATATAAATTACAATTTCTTCACTCAAAACCGATTAAAGCGAAGGCAAACCGCATACTATTATCTCTTAGAATCAAAATAATAGTTGCAAAAATGAAACTATTATCGCTAAAAAATGAAACTATTATTTTTAGAACCACCGCAAGCTAAAATATATCAATATCAATTCCCTTGCGTTTTTTCGTCATACAATGCGGTGGTGCTGTTTTGTGCATCATTTACCGTAAAAAATCAATTTCCGCACTCAAAACGCAGGGAAACGATATATGCGACTCAATACAAAACGCACACCGACGACATTCAGACCACCGCATTAATTTTTGTAAATTTGAATTAACAAAATCCACGGAAATGAAGTTTTTGTAAAATAGAATTTCCATTTTTAGCAAATAAAATTCCACAAAGCCTAAAAATAACCTATTGACAAGGAGTTAGTTGCTAATATATGGTGATGGAAAGTGCTAATGTTAACTGCTAATATTTGACAGCAAACAGCATATAGCAAGAAGGTCGCTTAATATTGATAAACGATTGGAAAATATTGGGGCGTCGCCAAGTGGTAAGGCATCGGCTTTTGGTGCCGACATTCGTTGGTTCGAATCCAGCCGCCCCAGCCATTTTCATCGTAACTATCTGTAGTTACGATGATTTTTTTTGCATTTTTTTGATTTTTTGCTCTTTCAAAAGGTGTATCACAACACTGTATCACAGGAGCATTGATGAACGGACACAACCGACTCGTTCGCAGAAACCACACTTACTATATCAGGGCAAGAATCCCCTCGTCTCTGGTATATCTTGCCAATTCCACCCAATTTTGGTATTCCCTCAAAACCAACGACTACTACGAAGCACTTGCAAAATTACCAAAAGAGAGTCATAAGGTTAATGTAAAGATTAACCTGTTGAGGGAGATTGATATGAGAATCAGGAAGGGACAACTCATACTTGACGATGAAGATATTGATAAGATGGTCAAGTTTAAGTTGCAAGAAGTTGAGTATATTTTTGAGAATCGGGAAGAAGATATTGCTTCTCATAAACTTACCCCCGAAAACTACACTACCTTAAGCAACCCTGAAAATATAAAAAAGTTTCCTGATGCACAGAAGAACCAATACGAGATTGAATGCGTAGAGTTGTTCATTAAAGAGTATTTCAACGACCTGAAGGACAATAGGTATGGAACAACCCACCGAAGCGTTGTTAAGCAAATCGGCAGGATTGAAAAAGAGCAAATCCCTATAATTACCAACAAAGCCGCTCCTGAAGAACCTATTATGAAAACACTGGCAGCTATTAAAGGGCTGGACAAATACATCAAAGATAAGTTTGACAGCATCGAGCAGGATGTAGTGTTCAACAAGCGTATTAACGACCGTGTAAAGCGTTGTTTGACCGCTCTGGAAAATGAGAAAAATGACCGTTCCAACACTCCTACAACATCTTCACCGTGGTTTAAGGTCTTTGCCGAATTTGCAGCAGACAAGCGTAATGACCGTGTAAGCGAAAATAGCATCAATAAGGATGAAAAATGTCTGGAAACAATCTTTGCTATGATTGGTAAAACCACAGTTGAGAGCATAACATCGCAGGATTGTAGAAATGTCAGCAGAGCAATCTATAACCTGCCAAAGAAGTGGAAGGAACGTTATAAAGGCAAGAAATTGAGTGATATTTTAGCCCAGCAAAACGAAGACCACATTTCCCTGACAACGATAAAGAAATATTTGCGAGTATTTCGTGAATTTATGACCTTCTGTAAGAACAACGGATATAATGTGGGAGACTTATACAATGACATCCGTATTTCTAAAGTTAAAGAAGCTGTTGAACGTGAGGAATTTAGTAAAGATGAATTGAAACTCATATTCAATGTTAAAACATATCCACGAAAGATAGACATTCAGCATCCATACCGTTTTTGGATTCCCTTGATTGCCCTATTTTCAGGTATGCGGCTGAATGAAATTTGCCAACTTTACCTTGATGACATCAAGTGTGAAAGAAAAGTTTGGTATTTCAAGCTGACTGATGAACGAAAAGACCAGCATATCAAAAATAAAGCATCCAAGCGCAATGTGCCAATACATCCAACATTGATAGAACTTGGTTTGCTGGATTACATAAAGCGAGTTAAGGAACTGAAAAAAGACCGTTTGTTTTACCAGTTTTCCTATAGCGAAAAAAATCATTACGCAAACACTATGAGCGGATGGTTTGCCCGATATTTGAAACAACTCGGAATAAAAAAGAATACAAATGCCTTTCACTCGTTCCGTCATACAGTGAAACAACATCTTCGGGATTCAGGCATTTCAATAGAATATCAACACAAACTCTGCGGATGGGTTGGCGGTAATATCGGTGAAGATGTCTATGGCAGACACGTATCCGTCAAAAAATTATCCAATGAACTGGAAAAACTGAAGTATCCATTTCTAAACAGAAACATTGAAGCCATCAAGAAACGTAATAAATGAATAAGGGAGGTATTTCTACCTCCCCTTTTAATGTTTATCTATTACTTATTTAGCATCAGCAGCAGGTGTATTTTCTTTTGTTGAACTTGTGCTGGTTGTTGTGCTTGTAGTAGATTTCTTTTTAATCTTCTTATTGGCGTATGCGATAATTTCCTTATCAAATGCACCATTCTTTAACATTTCATCCAATGACACCAAAATTTGCAGGTGTGAATATTGATTCAATGTTGTTGTGTTTTGGAAGATTTTGTAAGCGCCACATCTTAAAGTAATAACTGTATGTGTATCAGTATCTTCAAGCATTCTCATTGACGCAGGTAATTGAGAACCATCTTTTTCAAAAGTCATATTCTTTTGAATGCTGTCCGCAATTTTATTCTTAATGGTAGCAACCTTTCTCTTAAATTGGCTTGCTTTATCCATATTTTTATCATACCCACGAAACTCTAATTTCACAGGTTTAATATCTGCAACATTAGATGAAGCAGTATTACTTTGCTTTTCTGTCATACTAATTCTCCATTTATGACGTTATTAACGCTATTTGACAATCAAATAGTGTATAATCATTATCAGTATATTATTAAAAAAATGTATACAACTATAGTATTGGTATATTTCAGTTATGGTTTTACTTTCTCAAATATCTGTATAATGTTGGTTTTGATATATGATACTTATTCATTAACTCTCTTTCTTTCATACCTGATGCACGGTCATCTTTTATTTGTTGTATGATAACTTTATTTAATTTTGTTGGATGTGCTTTTGTATACTTTCCTTTAGATTGAGCAACTCTTATGCCAGCCATCTGTCGTTCTTTTATTGTAATTCTTTCTGCTTGAGCTATTGCTCCCATAATCGTAAGCATCATTTCTTGTGTTTTTGTTGCAAAATTTTCGATATTACTGAATGTCCATCCCTCTTTGATGAAGGTGATGGATGCGCCCTTGTCCTTTATTTCTTGGATAATAGTGAGCAAGTCAAGCGTATTCCTGGCAAGTCTTGATATGTCTTCTGTATAGCATTCATCACCTGCTCTAATAGATTTAAGCATATTTTGTAATTCAGGTCTATTATCTTTACTTTTGCCGCTGATTTTTTCTTGAAAGATTAAATCATACTTATCAGCATCCTCTAACTGTCTATCATAGTTTTGTGTTATAGAACTGCACCGAACATATTTTATTTTCATATTACTATCCTTTCAATATTAAACAGTATCATCTTGTCTTGATATTATGATACTATTATACTATTGTCAAGATAATTTTTATAAAAAATGCCTATTTTACTATAGTTTATATTTTTTGAAACAACAGATTTTTTAGAATCATTTAAGTATACTTCGTGATACTAATTTTTTATAAAAAAAGACACTACTTGAATTAACAGGTAGTGCCAATGAAATAGGACATTATATTCGTCATAAATGGAGTTAATAAACTTATATCTATGTCCTGTTCCAATTCTTGCTTAATATTATTTTAATTCCTTAATTACATCGTTTGTAATGTCTTTTCCGCCTGTTACCATAGATGTATTGGCAAATACAAAATTACATCCGTGCTGTTTGGCTACTCGGTCAATAAGTGCTGTGATTTCGGCATCAACTTCTTTAAGACGATTATTATATTCCTGCTTAATAACCTTTTCCTTTTCGCTGGTTAATTTACGATACTGATTTGCTAATTTTTGATGTTTTACCGCATCTGTTTCGGCATCAATCTCTTTATTAACCTCATCTATCCATTGCGTAAGTTCGTTTAATTTTGCTTCATTATCCTTGCGAATGGCATTCAGTTTCGGTGATTGCTCTAAAACTTGCTCCAAATTAACTACAGCGATTGATGGGGTAAAAATTGATTTAACATAAACACCGCAAGCAAACGCTACCAATAATGCGACCAAAATAAAAAAGTGTTTTAATTTAATTTGTATCATCTTATTCTCTGTTTAGAATATGGGGAGATTAGACATCTCCCCGATTATCCGTAATTAAAACCCGAATGTTACACCGACATTATATGACATACTGTTGTTACCGCCATAAGCAACACCAGTATTCAATAATACCTTATCCGTAACATAATGGAAACCACCGATAGCAAATGCCTGATTATTTTCATAACCACCCATTGCCGCACTTAATTGTGTTCTTGATGTAGAACTTAATGGTTTTAATCCTGCTAAAGCATTGTTTGCTGCCAAACCTTTTTCCATTTTATTTTCCAAGTGGCTGATATTGTGTTCTATATCATTAAATCTTGCCTCATTGGCAATTTGTGCCGAATTGAAATCTCTACGGATACTACCTACAGCAACATCCAAATTATCTAACGATTGTGCTACCGTTTGATTATTTTTAATATAATTCTGCTGTGTGTAGTGTGTTCTGTTACCAATAGAACCTGCCAAAGAAGTCAAATGTTCTTCAACAGTTGTGTTTTGACCAAGGTTTGCTCCACCGTTTTCAACACCGACTTTTGCGGCAAGTCCGTGAATTTGACCGATTGTCGCATCCATATTGGCGATTGCTTTCGTAACAGTTGTAGCATTTGGTTTTGATGATGATGGAACATCATTTTTCAAATTACCTGTTTTAGAATTAGTAAAGTCAGAAACATCACCAAAATCGGCACTCAAATCAGCAACTGTTGTGTCCATAGCATCTAAACGAGCATTTGCTGTTTGAACGGTTGCTATATCGGCAGCGGTTATTCCGCTGTTTAATACTGCCATTTGTTCTGTTGATAAAGCATCTTGCTTGGCATCAATCAATGCGGCATATCCTTCGTATGCGGCAACTTTTTCTGCCGTAATACCGGAAGACATAACCGCTGAACCTTTGATGCCCGAAATATCTGTTTCCACTTGTGTCATTTTACCTGTTAAAGCAGATACGGCATTATCATTGCTTGTTTTATAATCATTTAATGCCGATTGCGTCGCATAAGTATTGCCTGCTTCAGTCTTTGTCAGCATATCACTGATAGCATTTTGTGTAGCATACTTATTATCTGCTTCATCTTTGGTATAAACATCCGCCGCATTTGCTTTTCCGGCAACGGTTGTTTGTAATGTTTCCAAATCGGACTGATTTGCTTTACCGGCAACAGTATCACTTAAATCAGATACCGTGGTTTGAAGTGCGGTAACAGTAGAAACATCGGCTTTATTGCCTAATTCATCTTTCGTGGCGTAAGTATTTCCAACTTCTGTCTTATAGGTATTAAACGCAGAAGTATCTACTTTACCGTCTAATTCATCTTTTGTAGCATAAGTATTTGCTATATCTTCTGTTTTAGCATAACTACCGAGGGTAGTTGTAAGGTCATCCGATTTAACATAACTTCCGAGTTTTGCATCTAAATTATCAGAAGTGACATAACCGCTCAATTTTGTATCCATATCATTTTTTGAATATACATCATCAGATTTTGCGTATCCGTTTAAAGAATCTTTCGTAGCATATGTATTACCTGCTTCAGTTTTTGTCAGCATATCACTAATATCAGATGTTTTAGCATAAGCATCTAAATCACTTGATTTTGCGTAACCAGATAAAGTGCTGTCTAATGTATCAGACTTAACATAATCATTTAACGATGTTTTGGTCGCATAGTCATTAAGTGATGCTTTTGTAGCATAGGTATTACCTGCTTCAGTCTTTGTCAGCATATCGCTAATATCAGAAGTTTTTGCATATCCGCTCAATGTTGAATTTAAATCAGAAGATTTAACATAACTACCTAAATCAGATGTCTTTGCATAGTCAGACAAATCAGAAGTTTTAGCATAATCACCAAGTTTATTATCTAAACTATTGGATGTTACATAATTGCCTAATTCATGTTTTGTAGCGTATGTTTCGGCAATATCAGATGTTTTAGCATAAGCACCTAAATCGCTTGATTTTGCGTAGTCATTTAAATCTGTTGATTTGGCATAATCGCTTAATGTTGTGCTTAAATCATCAGATTTCACATAACCTCCAAATTTTGTATCAATATCGTTTTTAGAATAAACATCACCAGATTTTGCGTATGTATTATTAACTTCTGTCTTATATTCATTGAAAGCTGATGTATCAACTTTATTACCTAAACCAGTAGTAAGTGCTTCTTTGGTGGCATAGGTATCTGCCACATCAGATGACTTGGCATACGGTGTCAATGCTGTATTTAATCCGCCTGTTGTTACATATCCGCTGAGTGTTTCATCTATTTCACTTTTTGTGTATGATGAACCTTTGACAGCAAATGTTTCATTTGCTTCGTCTTTCGTATATACGCTTGTTTTTGTTGCATAAGTGCTACCTGCTTCTGTCTTCGTTAGCATATCAGTAATAGAATCTTTTGTGGCATAAGTTTCCGCAACATCAGATGACTTGGCATACGGCGTTAATGCCGTATTTAATCCGTCGGTTGTTACATATCCGCCGAGTGTAGTGCCTAAACTTTCTGATGTAACATAACTTCCGAGAGACTCTTTTGTAGCAAACTTATCATCTGTCTGCGATTTGGTGTATACATTATCATACACATCAGCAGTTTTGGCGTAAATACTCATATCGCCGATACCGGCATCTTGCAATGCTTGGTCTAATGTAGATTTATTAACCAACTTATCTGTAAATACCAAATCGCCGGTATCTTCATCATATTCAACTTTTGTGTAATAGTTAGTTGCACCGGTTATATTATCCAAAATATCATCAGCGATTGCAATTTTTCCCTTAGTTTTGTCATCGGCAATGCTGATTTTTATGCTATCACCTTCGCCGTATGTGCTGTTGGTAAGATTAATTGCATTGATAATCATTTTGCCGTCACCGGTTGCCGTTGCCTTGCTGACAAGTGTATCAGAAGCACTGTCACTATACCGGCGCAAACTTGTATCAATACTTAGTCCTAAATTACCACCTAAGCTCAAATTGCTTACAGTATTGGTATCAATATGGTCATTACGCATATCAATATTATTACCATCACCATTAACCTGCAAAGAAATACTTGCATATGGTGTTATATAACCATAGGTAGTTGTTCCGTCTTCTTGTTTAATACTTCCTAATTTAACATTAGCACCATTATAAAGCTTCATACTAGATGTAATTTTGTTGTTGAAAATATATTCTCCTCCGCTGTTTTCCTCAGATGTATCATTGTTGATATTTAACTGTGCGTTTCTGATTGAACCTCCGAAATTGATTTTATAACCCGATTGAGCATTCAAATTATATGTTCCACCAGAAAGGTCATTATAACCGGTGCTATCGATGTTATTATAAAACGTGATATCCTGATTTTTTGCCAATAATCCAATTGTTCCAGAATTACTAATGGCACCACCCGATGTTGTCGCTTTATTATTTTTGAAATCACCTGTATAATTTTCAATTATTCCTGCATTATATATCCCTGCACCATCTGAGGATTCGTTACCTTCAAAGTTTCCAATAATTGTTTCTATTGTTCCATTAGATGCATTATAAATAGCTCCACCATCCCATTCTGACTTATTGCTATTAAAGTTACCTATTAATTTATGAATTGTTCCTTGTTCATTATAAATTGCACCACCGAATTTTACTGTTTTATTATTATTGAAATTACCGGTAATTGTTCCAATTTCGCTATTTGCTGAAGTATTATAAATAGCGCCGCCGTAATTACCTGATTTATTGTAATTAAAATCTCCGATTATTGATGATATTACACCCCCATTAAGAATAGCGCCACCAAAAGAGTTTGTTGCCGTATTATTATTAAAATTTCCCGACAATGTTGTTATGGTAGATCCACTACCATTAAAAACAGCACCTCCCATAACAGTAGCTGTATTACCATTATAATCACCTATCAATGTTGTGATTGTTCCAGAATTTGAAATAGCACCACCGGAACCTGAAGCAGTATTACCAATAAAATCACCTAATATTGTGGTAATAGTGTTCGCATTTGTAATGGCACCACCATATCTGGCACTGTTTCCGGCAAAATCACCGATAAGCATTTTAACAATACCACCTTCTCCGTTGTAGATAGCGCCGCCGGACTGACCGTTTGTATGCTGGTTACCAACAAAGTCTGCTTCAATTTTGTTAATGGTATTATTGGTTATGGTTAATGCTCCACCTTCCTTTTCTTTGGTAGATTTTTGACCCTCGTAATATCCGCCGATTATATTTGTTGTCAGATTAGTATTACGTTCGTCTGTGTTTCTAAGACCGGATACTTTATACGCAGTAAGAAATCCATTTTCATCTGCTTTCGTATAAGTATAATCATCCAATGTTGCTTCGGTCGTGATAATATTTGAAGCAGAAAGTGCTGATGTATCAAATGTCCAAGAACCGCTCATATTTGGTCTTGTGAAAACATAGTCACCGGAATATGAAAATTTTTTATCCGTACTTGTTAATAATTGATTTAATGTTTTTTCCATATCGTGTGAAACTTCATTTGGAACAAAATAAAATCTGCTACTTGACAATAGAATTAATTGCTCTTTATCAGCCCCTGTTGGTGCGGATGTTGTGACATATTTCCCATGATTAGCATCATTTTGATATGCTATCATCGCATCACGAGTAGGTGTAATGGCCTTAGGTGCTACATAATCTATATAGTCATATATTTCTGATGACTTAATGTATTCATTTAATGCCGATTTTGTAGCATATTTACCATCTGATTCAGCTTTTGTATATGAATCTCCTACATTTGCCTTACCGCTAATATCTTGGTGCGATGTTAAAAACTTACCGTCTGCTTCATCTTTTGTATAAACTTCACTTTTACCATACACATCGTCAGTTTTAGCATAAATGCTCATATCAGTTACACCTGCATTTTTAAGGGCATCATATACTCCTTTTGCTGTTACTAATTGTTTATTTGTTGATGAAGATGAAACACTTGTTGCTATAGTATTAACAGTCGCTGAACCTGTAGAAGAAAATGTTACACTATTGAAAGTTTGTTTAGCTGTAAAAATGTTTTCTTTATCTGATTCAGGCATAGTAAATTTGTAAAATTGATTTTCACCAGTATGATTGATTCCTAACTTTATTTCATCTGATGAATCTATACCAAAAGTATGTTTAGCTCCATTATAATATACAGGTATTTCTGCTCTCGCATTTCCACTAAACAATAATCCAGCACATACTGTGCTTAATAACAAGCAGTTTCTTAATATAAATTTTTTGTCTGGTTCTCTTAAGATATTAAGCATATTTAATTCCTTTCAAATTTTCATATGGCTTTGGGCGATACATTAACCTCTCCAAAAAAGACCGGTTTTGGCGAGTTATTTTTCGAATTTATTATATGATATTAAGAAAAATGCCGAAAAGTCATATTGTGTAAAGGATTGATTGGGGTATTGACTCTTATTTTATTTGCTGTAATATACTCGCAAATCTTATTGCAAAAAACCGGTCTTTTTTTTGATAGAAATAAAATCTGATAAATAATTGTATAAACAAAATTTAAAGGATTTAAAATGACTTGTTATTGTTACTGTCGTGTATCAAGTTCTTTGCAAACATTAGAAAACCAACATTTTGAAATAGAAAAATATACTTCTGCCCATAATATCAAGATTGATGAATGGGTTGAAGAAACTATTTCGTCCCGAAAACCATTAAATGAACGCAAACTCGGAAAATTGCTCAAAAAATTAAAAGCGCAGGATATCTTAATTACGACCGAACTTTCGAGAGTGGGACGCAATATGCTGGAAGTTATGGGGATTTTACAGCAATGCCTTGAAAAAGATTGTCAAATCTGGACTTTGAAAGAAAATTATCGTCTTGGCTCTGATATTCAAAGCAAAGTGTTGGCTTTTGCTTTTTCGCTTGCCAGCGAAATAGAACGACAACTCATCTCTGACCGCACCAGAGAATCCCTAAAACGTGTAAAGGCAGAAGGAAAACACATCGGTCGACCTGTTGGTAAAACTTCCAAAAAATTAAAACGCAAGCATCACAAAATTGTAGAATTGCTTTCTAAGAAAGTATCAAAGTCAGAAATTGCCCGTATGCTCGGATGTTCTTGGTCAACTTTGCATCGCTACATAAAATCTGCCGTTCCGGAATATAATACAGAATAATTTGGTTTATAAATATCGCTTTATATGCTTTTTATGACCACATTCTAAAAACATCACTTTAATGCAGTTATCATTGCAAAGTTGCATTAAAGAACAAATTGATATGATGATTAAGCAGGCACAGACAATGCAAGTGGCTTAAAAGTCATCAATATCATCGCCCGAAGCACCGTTGAAATACATATCTTCAAACTCTTTATCAGCCTTGCTTTGGCGATGATGTGTTGCTTTCTTCGGCTTTTTGTTATCATTACCGATAATTAACCAAATCACAACACCTATTATAATTAAAACAATTACGCCCATTTTAACCTACATCATCAAAAACCCTGTCTAAATCACGTTCCAGAGTTCCTCTTTGGACTGATGGAAGTGTATCAAACTGCCGCAAATGGTGCTTTTTGATTTCAATATCCTCATCAAAGCCCAAAATATAGGCTTTTGCAATACGATATATAATTTCCGTTGGTGCCAAGCCATAGACTTGATTAGCAAAAATGTGCTTTAATCTGTCATTTTCATTAGGGAACTCTCGTTTCAATGCTTTGCTTCTGAATAACCGTTTGACAATCTCTGTAATATAAAGACCAGACTTCATATACAAATCAATGAAAGTCTTATCGCTGTCTTCAAAGCATTCCGGACACTCTTTTTCCAGATTATCAACCATTTCTATCACAACCTTTTTCGGCGTATAGATTTGGTTCGTTTTTTGTGGCGGAATATAGTCAAAGATATCTTCCGTGCTATTTTCATCAAAGTAGTTAGCTAACTTTCTTTTCAAACGTAAAAACTCTTTAACTGAGTCATTAAAGACTACTGGGTCAAACAAATGTCCGTCAAAATGCTTTGTTTCTCCTGTTTCTTCGTCTGTATAGTCGCCACCATCACGCAGGAATCTAAATTCATCAAGGCTAATACTGGTAACATCTTTGAAAACCTCATCCGGTATAATCTCATCAAAGTTTTCCAAAGTTGTATCATCATCACCGTATGCCATTAAAAATGACGGAATTGTTCTTGAAAATCCACGTAGATGGTCACGAACGGATGTTTCAATAGCATTCTTTTCTTTGGTTTTCTTATCCGTTTCAACCGCTTCAACAATCGTTTGTCCTGCGGTTTTAACCAATTCTTCTGCCTTTTCTTGCATACTCTCAACAAAGCTCTTTTTATTTTCTTCTTGTTTCTTGTCATATACTTTGTTGATTTGAGCAATTTTCTCTGGCTTGTGTTCAATTCTTGCCTGTTCAATTTCCTTTTGGCGTTCTAATTCAATGGTATTGTGTTGAATTTTGAAATCGCCGTAATGTTTAGCAATAACCGTATCACTTTCAGCATTTATCTTCCTTTCTACGGCTTTTTGCGTGCTGGCAGACATATCTTTACCATAATGCTCTTTGGCTGTAGAAATTAAAGGTTCAGCAACAGTCGCCTTAAATTGCTCTTTTAGGGCTTCAAAAGTTGTATCTTTCTTGATATCTGTCGGCTTTTTCTGAATTTCTTCTATTGTGTCCTGCAAATCATCAACAACTGCATAGATTTTCTCGCCAAACACGTTATCTACACCGATATCAATGGTCTTTTGTGATAACTCAACTTCCCCATCATCATTGATGGATAAGTCATCTTTTGTGTTCTTTGTTACTGGAACAGGTTCTTTCACTGGCTCAAATTGCTTGATGATATCAACAACTTCTTTCGGTGCGCTAAAAATATTGCTTATGTTTTGGAACAAGAAGTTGCTCATAAATCCACGTCTAACCACCTCTACGGCGTGAATCTTACGTGGTATAGAAAGCACTTTTTCCGCATCAAGCGTTATCATTTCGCCTTCGTCATCTTCACCATATACAGGGAAGAAGTTAATCAATTCACGAACGTGGCGTTTTCTTGTATCCATATCACCTTTGCCGCTGGTGGTATCTGCACTCAAATCGTTTGCAAATTGTTCAAAAATGTCCAAAGTTCTTGCAGGGTCAAAGTCAAACACATACGCATTCTCTTTGCGGAACAGGCTACCATCTATGTTGAATAGACATGGATTTTGCGCCCGAAACGCCGCTTGCATATAAAGTGCAGGACTTTTAACATTGCTTAACATTAAAACCGCTGTCCATTCAGGAACAGTAACGCCAGTGGTTAATTGTCCGACCGAAATTGTTATCGTTTTCTCATTTTCCTTAATGGCTTTAATTACCTTATCAAAAGCCTTTTTATTCTCGGTATCATCGTCCAATCTACCGTCACCAGCAACCAAAACAATCTCATAGTCAGCAAATACTGGATGCTCTTTTAGTTTTCTTGCCAATGCTTTAGCACTATCTACACGATTAAGCAGCCAAAATGTATGCTTTAATTCTTGGCGCAATTCATCGGTAGAAAACGGAAACTTCGGCAATGTTGTTAATGCTTCTAAAAACTTATCTACATCGGCATCATACTTAAAACTACCATTGGCTTGAGTGGCAAAAAATTCATTCAAATCAAAAGCATATTCTTCGTCTTCACCATCATTATCAAAGTCCGCACCTTTCTTTAACTTATCACGGATAATCTCGGACATTTGATAGGTGTATAAATTCAGTTGCGGTAATGTTGCGTATGGATTTTCTTCTTCGCTGCTGCTGTCCCACTCACGCTTTGCCTTTTGCTCATCAGCGTATGTCCAGTTATAGATTTCTTCTTCACGGAACTTACTGTTTGCTAAAGCCTTAAACGGGGTACCGGATAAATGGAGTGTATATTTGCGTTTAATATGGTCAAAAGCCACATCGGTTTTATAGGTATCAACACCTTCGTGAGCTTCATCAATTACCAAAATATCCCACTCAAGCTCGGCAACTTCTTTCAGTTTATCAATATTTCCACCGAAATAAATTGAACCTTTCATATCCTGCAAAGATACAAACTCTATAAATCCCTTAAGTTTATCACGAACACTCACATATTGCTCACGAGAAAGCACATATTTACGCTCTTTTAATGTATCCACTTGGCTTATAAAATAATATCCGGACTGTGTTCCTAAAAACTTTACATAGTCATCATACCAAGATGTTGCGATTGCCGGACGATTGGTTACAATCAATATCTTTCGGGCATCAAGCGTTTTGCAAAGTTCATAAGTTGAAAGAGTTTTACCAAAACGAGGCTTGGCATTCCACAAAAACTCTGGCTCATCACCAGTATGCAAGGTAAAGTAATTTTTGGTTTGTTGAACAGCTTGATTTTGTTCTTGTCTTAATTGATATGGTAATGCACCGTAAGATTCCAAAATACCACGATGGCTACGGAAATACAAAAATTCTTCAAGCGATTTATTTGGTAGAATATGAAACCATTCTGTATTTGGCATCTTTTCATAATCTTTTTTGCTTAAATAAGCGTGAAAATCCTTATCCCTAAACGCATCACCAGTACCATCTTCATAAATCGCCCGCTTTTCCCATTCAAGGTTAAATTCTACATTTGCTGTTTGGGTTTGTTGCTGAATGCGCTTTTTAACATCATCTTGCTCGGTATAGCCGATTTTAGTCCAACCATCGTGACGTTTAATTTCAGGAGTTGTATAAGCATAGCATTTTGGTTCAATTTGCTTTGCGGTCTTAATATTGATTGCTGCCATTACGCCATCTCCTTTACGTGTGTTTCAATAAATTTGATTTCGTTGTCATCAAGACCATATTTCTTATACAACTGCAAATCTATCTCGTGTATGGATTTAGACCAATCTATATCGCTGTTTGAAGTAAAATCTTGGAGCGGAACATTACTCCATACTTTAGGGTTTTTATTTCCTTGAGTAACTTTTCTCGTACCAAGCATAAGTCTTACAAACTTTGTTTTTACATATTTTAATAAGTTGTTGGCTTCATTTTGTTTTTTGAAGTTTCCAAAACTAATAAAAGTTTCTGTTGCCCCCATTGCTGGATATCCCATTATTGGATATCCCATTACTGGGGTAGATAGTACTTCGCCTATTGCACCAGAACCGTTGGAACTTGGAATAAATATTTTGTAATTTTCAAAATTTTCAGGTGGGTTTAAGTAACTTTTTTTCAAATACTTTGTTGCTCGCTCATTATTTTGCCTACCTATTATTTGTGCATATTCATTTTTTGTATCAGGTATATTATCATGAAAAACTTCGGGAAATTTATCAAAAACTGACGATGATAAATAACGAGATGAACCTCCTGATACCCTTTCAGCAAATCCTTTGTTTTCAGCAAAAAAACTATTTGAATACTTATAACTGGTATTGGAATATAAAATAGTATTAAGAGATGTTGGTTTTGATTTATTTACTTTAATGGTAATATTTCTTAAGATGTCATCGTGAATAAACATCTTTATTGCACCATATTTAATTTTCTTATTGACACAAGTAATAGCAACACCACCTTCAATATCTACACTACTAAAAACATTTTTTGAGTTAGGATAATATTTGATAACCTTGAAATGTTCGTTGTTTAACATTTTCTGATTCCAAATATGCGGTGTTTTTCCTGCATCAAAAAGGAACCTTGCTGGAGTTATAAGTGTTACAAAATCGCAAATATCAATAGCCGCATCATATACCATATGATATAACGGAGGTTGTTCTCCTCTATTTTCAATATTATCTTGATACGGTGGATTTCCTATAACAACATCAAATTTCATTTTTTGTTCCTTTCTTTAGGTCTTGGAAATAAAAAATCTCTTTACTCCGCCAGTCTTTCATCTTGCAGAGCATTGGGGTATAAATCTTCGGTAAATCATCAAACAATTCTAATTGGTTATCATTTTCTTCCGAAGTTGCGAACGGCACAGTGTCATTCAATCCGTCCATCTGCCATACATTCCACGCAATTACGTTGGCAATCTGCTTTTTCTGAACCAATGTCGGCTCAATACCAAATCGCTGCTGATAATAGTCAATAAACGTCCAGAGCAGGTTTTCACGGGCTAAAAGCAGATTATCGCCCTGATATTCATAGCCATAAGTGCTTTCAAAGGCTCGTTTTGCCCATTTATACCAATCTGTTTCATTGTTCGTATTTTCATTAACTATGCGGAGTTTGCGGTCTAAAATACCGATACGCTTAACTATCGGCAAAAACTCTCCCGTTGTTGTATCATAGCGGCTAACCAAATATGGAGCCTCACCGCAAGTTATTTCCAAACGTTTAGAATCAACATATTTCATCCAACCAGCACGTTTGTTCTTGCCATCTTCAGGAAATGTTATCGGTTCAGGATTAGGTGTCCAGTCGTGCCCATTAGGTGTATTAAAAACATTTGGACGACCAAACCACTGTTCATCACAATGATTATTCATTTCATTACATATCCAACTTGGCGTAAAAACTTCTGCTGCCTTACGTGTGCGGTTTATTTGTTCATCTTTGCTTTTGGCTGTGCGTGGTTGGATAATTTTGGTATTGTTTCCGATAATCAGTTCAGGATAAATCTCTTTGTCTGCGGCATATGCTTCGCCATATTTAAGGTATTCATCGCAAGCAAAACGTATAAATTTGCCTGTAGTCTTATCTTCTAACAGTATTTTAAGCAGAAATGGGCTGATATCCTGAATGTCTTGCTCCAAGATATCAATCTCCTCATTTTGCTCAACTGCCACACTCATCAAAACCCACCGATTTTTTTCAGTATTAAAATTAACCCGTTTGTAATATTAAAATATAAAATCATTATTAACAGAAAGGCTCTGAAATTCAAGTTTTTTAATATCTATCTCCACTAAATTTTTAGGCAATCAAATTTTTATCATCAAAATCGGTGGGTTTATTTCAGTATTTGTTTTGTTATAAGTTATTGTGAAATCCGAATAAATAATTACAAACAAAAGGATTTACAATGATTTACGGATATATCAGAGTCAGCACCGAGCAGCAGCATTTAGAAAACCAAACCCACGAAATTACGACTTTTGCCGAGAGCAATGGTATTCAGATTGATAAATGGGTATGCGAGACCATATCGTCACGAAAACCTTTAAATGAACGAAAACTCGGTAGTTTGCTTAAAAAACTTAAGAAAGATGATATTTTAATTGCAACTGAATTAAGTCGTTTAGGACGCAATTTGCTTGAAGTTATGGGAATTTTGCAGCAATGTCTTGAAAAAGAATGCCAAATCTGGACTTTAAAAGAGAATTACAGGCTTGGCGCAGACATTCAAAGCAAAGTGTTAGCCTTTGCTTTTTCTCTTGCCAGTGAAATAGAACGCCAACTGATATCAGACCGCACCAGAGAATCCCTAAAACGTGTAAAAGCCGAAGGAAAACACATTGGTCGCCCTCGTGGCAGCACTTATCGCAAATTGAAGAAAAAGCACAACAAAATCAAGGAATTGCTTGATAAACACGTATCTAAAGCCGAAATTGCCCGTCTCCTCGGCTGCGATTGGAACACTTTACATAGGTATGTTAAGGAATGCTGGGTTTTATAATGTATAATAAAATGCAGTTTCTTGCGTAGATATATATTATTACAGTTGACATTGTTTTATTATTTTTCATATAGTTGTTATATGGAAAATGTAGCTATACAATATATAAATGAAAAAGAATTAAAAACATACTATCTAAATTTTGATGAGAACGGGGATAAATCTCAGGAACTTTTAGATATACTTATGGATTCTCTTTTAGAATTTGTATTTGGAATAGATTATTGTAATATTAACAACCCTCAATCACATCAAAAATTTTTCAATGCTTGTGAGAAATTATATAAAGAAAAGCGTAATCCTCAAAAAGAAGGCGATTTGGGAGAAATTATACTCCATGCATTGTTGCGTAAATACCTAAACACTTTTCCCCTAACAGGGAGATTTTATTTCGCTGTTGATAAAAATACAAATGCTAAAAGTTTTGATGTAATTCATATTTTACCTAAACCAGATAAAAAAATCCTAGTGCTAGGTGAAAGTAAAATGTTTAAAGTGGGTAAAAAAGGTATTGATGCTCTTGTTGATGATATAAAAAAACATTTTACCGCTGATTATGCTAGAAAGCAATTTGTAAAGATTTCCGCATTAACCCATTCATCTGATGAAAAAATTCAAAAAAGCATCGTAATGCCTACAATTCAGCAAATAGATGATTGGGAATTAAAATTACGAAGTGCGAACACATTAGATGAAGTTATTGACGAACTATATGTACCATTGCTATGCACGTATACGTATGATGAATATACAAAGCATTCCCGTGTTTCAAAAGAATTTATTGAGATGTATGAAAAAGAAATGAGAGAATTGGATGCTTATTTTAGAAATAAAGATATTAATAAACCTAGCTGTTTATCAATAGTACTAATGCTATTTCCAATTCCTGACAAAGACAAACTAATAGAGGAGTATTATAAACGTATTGATAAAGGGTGCGGTAAATCATGAGTCAATACCTTGAATATGTAAATAAAATAAAAAATAATAGTTTAGAAAGAGACGATTACTTTGTTTTGGCAAAATATATTAACTATATGCTATCTGATAATGAAGATAACCAAATTAAAGCTAGAGAAATTGTAGTTTATATTTTAGAGTATTGGAATAATGTCCCTAACAATTACAGACAATTATACACTGATATAATAGCACAATGTGGTTTTTATCCTTATTTAGAAAAAGACAAAGATAAGTTAGATTTTAATAATCTAAGAATGGAAATACAAAAAGAATTACATAAATCCGAATTTATTAAATCCGATACTCAAATCTATTTTCATGAAGCTCAAAATGAAGTAAAAGAATTACTATTAAACACAGAAAGAAATATTGTTGTAAGTGCTCCGACCAGTTTTGGGAAAAGTTTATTAATTGAAGAAATTGTTGCAAGTGCAAAGTATAACAATATTCTAATTATACAGCCGACCCTCGCTTTATTAAACGAAACAAGAAATAATTTACGAAAATATGATGATATATATCAAATTATTGTTCGTGTATCGGATAAACCGACTAATGAAAAGAGAAATCTCTTTCTGTTGACTGCTGAAAGAGTTATGGAATATAAAGATTTACCTAGAATAGACTTTTTTATTTTAGATGAATTTTATAAAATAAGTCAGAAAAGAGCTGATGAACGGTATGAAATTCTCAATAATGCATGTAGTAAGATATTAAATTTCCATAAGTCTCGTTTTTATTTCTTGGGTCCAAATATAGATACAATATCACAAGACTTCATAGAAAAATATAACGTGATATTCAAAAGGTATAAATATAGCCTTGTGGTAAATGAGGAGCAAGAAATAAAAAATGGAAACAAATATTATTCTGATAGGAAAAAAGACATTAAAGAATTGAAACTATTTAATGTATTAGAAAACCTCGATGGGCAAACTATCATTTATTGTTCTTCTCCCGAAAAAGCAACTGATACAGCTATTAGTTTTGCAAAATACTTAGAAAATACAAATTATAAATTTCAAAACACAGAACACAATGTTCCATTAATTTCGTGGATTTGTGATAATTTCTCTTATAAATGGGATGTTATTTTATGCTTAAAACACAAAATAGGGTTACACAATGGTGCTTTTCCAAAACATATAAATGCAGCGATTATGGATTATTTTAATAATGGAGTGACACTAAAATATTTATTTTGTACATCAACTATTATAGAAGGTGTCAACACATCTGCAAAAAACGTTATATTATATAATGATTGGCGAGGAAAAACTAATAATAAAATCGATTATTTTGATTATAAAAACATCAAGGGACGTTCTGGACGAATGTTCAAGCACTATACGGGAGTATTATATAACTTTTACCCCAGCATTAAAGAAAAAGATATGAGCGTTGATATACCATTTGTAGACCAAGAAAATCCTCTATGCAAAGAAATATTAGCCCAAACTCCTGAAGAAGATATAAAAGATAAAGGGTCTAAAGAATACAAAGAACTTATGCAATTACCTGATGATGAGCTGGAATTGTATAAATCTACAGGTCTCAGTATAGACGGTCAAAAGTCTATTTACGATTATATCAACTCAGATTTTATTACAGCTTATCCTTTGTTGCAATGGTATAATTTTCCAAATTTTGACCAGGCAGAATTCATACTTAACTTATGTTTCAAGCATTTATTAAAAAAATCTGAAACCCAAAATGTATCACCCCGAAAACTAGCCACTATTATACAAAAGTGCAATAATGTTAGGAGTTTAAGCACAATTATAAAAAATGAAGTATCCTATTATCATGATACACTTAACAAGGATTATAATTGGGCAATGATACATGCTTTACAAATCCAACGACATTGGTTTGATTATAAAATTCCTAAATGGTTTGGAGCTTTTAATGAAATACAAAAATTCATATGTAGTAAAAAAGGCGTTCCTGCGGGTGACTATTCCTATTTTATTTCTATGATAGAAAATGATTATGTATCTGAAAGGGCAAGCCTATTATTGGAATTTGATATACCTACGACAGCCATAAAAAAAATAGATAGCAGTGTACCGCAAGGTATTTCTTCTGCGACCTTTATTAAATATATTAAACAAAATAGCGAATTTGTAACTCAAAAGCTATCAGCTTACGAAAAAGAGCGTACCCAAAAAGAAATATTGTAATTTTCCTAATAATCTATCCTATTGAATCTCCTTTCGTTAATTCAATGACTTTTACGCATTTATTTGTCGGAGCAATCTCTTTATTTGTCTTAATTCTCTTTTGTGTGCGGAGAGCTGCTTATCATCCAGGCCTTCATCAATCATTTTGCGGATTGTTTCGGCAATCACAGAAAGCTTCTGTGTGCTTATATTCAGCGATGTATTCTCGATAATGGCGGCATTTTGATGAATGTTATATCCCCTATTTTTAGCAATTTTAGCTGCGTTTTTAATATCTGGCGCCTTGATAAAATCAAGTATCTGACCTGCCGACATTTCTCCGATATCACAATCACTCTCTACGACTAAAAAATCTTTATATTTGCTCATATCATTACTTCACCAAGTTCCATTACTTCTTCCGCTCTACGTATTTTTCGCAGCCGCCGGAGGAAAGCATATAGTCGTTGATGTTGCGGTCGTCTAAATATACCCTGCCGAGGATGCGTCTATAACGGTCTCGTTTGTTCCACTCCAGTTTCAAATCCTTACGTTTGCCGAGCAGGTCTTTCAGGCGTTGTTTGGAATATTCCCCTTTTTGCATTACCTGCCCGACCGATAAATGATAATATTCGCCCTGCCAAATTGCCCGTGGGTTCTTACTTGTTTCATAACAGTCTATGTCCAGCAGGCGAATACTCTCCTTTTCGCCGTTCACCAGTGCCTTAATTGTATCGCCGTCCGTAACTTTCAGCAGCGTAATCGGCAACATTTCGGCATTAGCCGTGCCGGTTATCAGTTCCAAAAATAAAGCAATCGTCCCCAAAGTTTTGCGCATCTTTTTTCTCCGTTGTTTATGCTTGGGAATATCTGAACACAAATGAACGATTGTGTTCATTTGGCTTTGACACCGATGAAGTCCGATTATTTTACGTCTGTAAACCCGTTGAAACTCCTTATGTTTCCTATGTTACTTAAATAATATAACCTTTATTTACGGCAAAACAATTCGGTTCAAAAAGCGCAAACTCGGAGCATTATTAGAAGAATTACAAGAAAATGATGTTTTAATTGCCACCGAAATTTCACGGCTTGGGCGCTCATTGTTAGAAGTAATGGGGATTTTACAGACCTGTTTAGCTAAAAATTGCCAAGTTATTACGATTAAAGAAAACTACCACCTCGGCAATGATATTCAATCGCAGGTGTTGGCCTTTGCGTTCGGGCTTTCGGCGCAGATTGAGCGCAACTTGATTTCGCAGCGCACCAAATCTTCTTTGGATAACCGGAGGGCTGCCGGTGTTCGTCTCGGTCGTCCGATGGGTGCAGAAGCCAAGAAACTTAAATTGACCAAGAATGCCAAGAAGATTGAGGAGTTGCTGGCCAAAGGGCTAAAAAAGGCACAAATTGCCCGCATTCTGGGTGTGCAGCGTATGACACTCAATCGTTTTCTAAAACGCTCTGGTTTGGGCTGATATCTTCCCTACCCACCCTGCATTTTTAACACTTTGTAACACTTGTTAGCCAAATCTTTAACATTTGGGATTAGCATTTCACCATATCATTAACAGTGAAGGCGAAAGAAATGAGTAGAGCTGGTAATTATGGAATAAAAAGAGTTGATACTTTTCAAGAACACATGAATGAATTATTTTTGAAAAATAAGGCCGGCGGTGATGAAATCAATTATTCATATGAAAAGGACATAGAGCCGTTCTTACTAAAGACCTATATCGAGCACGAACTTGCAGTAAACAATGCTTTCGCTGAAGCTGAAAACATAAATTCGCTTTTAGAAATTATAGAAGAAAAATACATCCGAATGCTATCCTGTTGTTTGGAAGCCGATGCAGAGCTGGATAAAAAATTGGAGAAAGAATTTTCTAAATTTATCACAGATGGCGAAGAATTGGATATTGCTAAATTCATAAGGTATATGACTGATTGTAATGGCATCGGCAAACATCTGGTATCCCAACAAGATGAAAACGGACAGTTGGTGCTCGATATTGAGCAGCACTATACAACTCTTTGGTACTTTGATTATTATGTTAAAGAAGTAAAAATCAAAAAGACGCTTCCTGGAGAGTTATTCCCTCTGATTGAGGATTTTATCAAATATATTCTGACCGGATTTTCCAAATTTATTGCTCCGGATATTGTGAATGGAGTTATTTCAAATTATCGCATTAAATACGATAAAACAGCATTATTGAAGGTGAATCCGACCATATCAGAGTATTTTGTTATCAAAAATAGCGCTTTGCTGCTGCAAAATATCAATTTTAATTCCTACGAAAGTATCAATATCTATGAAGAATTACTGGATAATAAGTACGGAATATTTGAGGAAATCGGCATTAAAAATTGCGTATTTAACCATGATATAGAGAGAACTATAACTTCTGTAGAGCTTCCGATATTCTTTTATGACTGTGTATTTAAAAAAAGATTTAGGGTACTTTACGTGGCTCCGAACAGACATTTATGCTTCCTAAAATGTAAGTTTTTAGGACAATCGGAATTTGGCTCATGCACAAACAGCAAACATATGCCGTATGTATTGGATATTCTGAATTGTTATTTCGGGATTAACAGCACAACAATCATAGCCGATATTCAAGATGAACCTGATATGGCCGAAAATATGGTTCACATAGAAAATACTATAATAAACGGAACATTGACGTTTTCTAATATTAGCAAGAAATCGGAAACGAATTTGAATCTTAAAAACGTAGCGTTTATGAAGCCTTTTATGGTTGATAAATGCTATTTCAGCAAGTATTCAAAGTTCCAGAACGTTTCGTTTAATGCCGAACCATCACAAGAACTGGATGATTCCATAAATCAATTTGCCAATTCTTTGATGGCAAGCGGATTACAAGCGGCGGCAGAACAAGCAGGTATTATTAAAACAAACTATGAAGCACCGGAAGAATTTGACATCCAAGCTTATAAGATTGCTTGTGAGAGCGGTTTCTTGCGACCGAAGTATGCTGCATATTATCTCGGAATGTCCAAGGACAATCTGGCAAAGAAGCGTATGGCAGACAAGCAACGAATTACGAGAGAAACTATACCTTACATCGGAGATGGGAAATCTATGACATATCCGTTGGAAGCCCTGCACGCATTCAAAATGCAGGATTGGGATACATTGAAAAAACTGCGTGAAAAATACAGCAAAAATGAGTCAAATTCCGCTGATTCCGAATAGTTAATTTTTCCGATTCTCCGGCATTTTTCCCTAAAAAGTGATAAAAAATTACAAAATCCGGCATTTCGGATTTCAGAAAAATTACATCGTTTTACATCCATTTACATCAATATCCATCCAAAACCGGTTTTTGAAAATTTTGACCTCAAAATAATGCTTTACAATCAGATTTTTAAATTTGATACTATGATTGTAAGGCGACAATAGCGCCACAAAAAATAACGTAATCATTAAGTATGAAAGCTCAATGGTAAAAAGGGATGCCTATTTTCCATAACAGGGATTTTATACCCAAAACAGCAAGATGAAAGGATTGAACATGAGAAAGTTATTTTACATTTGGAATTCTTTCCGGAAGTCGTATCTGACGAAGAAAGAAGCCCAAAGGCTTGAAAATCTCGTTAATATCGCTCGCATGGCATATTAGCTTTAAGCCGACAAATTAACCCCTAACAATAACCGATTTAACCATTGGTTTGGCAGATGACGTCTGCAATTCCGATAACAGAATTATTATGCCTTTTTAACATTAACAACAATTTTATTTAGGAAAGGAAACAAAATGACAAGTAAAACGTACAGTCAAGTATATATAATCAATCCGATAAACGGAAATGCGATAGATAAAAATATTCTGCGAAACGGACACGAACCATCAAAGGCATATACATTCATTCCTATAATGGAATTAGTTACCGATGGTGAACAAATTATCAGAAGTGAATATAAATTTCATGCATATGATGGAACGTTAAACAATTATGATGTCCCAATAGGGTTTGACTTTAGTAACAGAATAAGTATGGCTTTTGATGAATTATCAAAAAAAGCAATATTTGCGGAATTAGCAGTATTTTGTGATGTCAATCCCATTCAATTCGTATGCTCTTGCGAATGTCAGAAACAGGCAATAATAAAAGCATTTTCTGGCTATGAGGGCTTTGACGCAGAAAAATCATTTATTAACCACTAATATACTTTGAAAGGAAACTAAAATGAAAAACGCATTAGCAAAATTTAACGCAGTCAAGATTGAAACATATCAAGATGAAGGAAAACTCAACTACGATACTTGCAAAAAACGCATTTTGAATCTTTTGGATGACAATATGCGCAACTTCAAGAAAGATAGTTGGAATAAACAAAATCGTATGAACAAGTTGATTGTTGATACCGATAGTCAATCCATCTTTACGCTTCGTCTCGGTGGCAAAAGAATTGCCCGTTATGCTCTTTCGTTATTAGATACAAATGAGAAATTGAACTTCTTGTCGGATATCTATACCGAAGTGGTCAATGGCGAATTTGATGAAGAAATCACGGAGTTTCTCGGTAATGAAGTTGAAAAAGCCGAAGCCCGTAAGAAGGTCAACAGTGCAAAACGCCGTGAAAAGAAGCGCCTTGAGCGTGAAAAGAAAAAAACGGAAAAGAAAGCTGCGGAAATCCGTACTTATGAAGCGGCCAAAGGAATGGTTGATGATGTCGTTCACGAGGTCCTGATGGCGCAAGCCACTGCTGAAACGCCGAGATATATGCAAGTATAGTCTTTCGGCTCACACAACACAAAGGAGGCTCTTTAGCCTCCTTTACTCTTGTAATAAAATAAGATTTCTCATTCCATACACAGGTTTATTTTATATTTTTCTTATTTTAAACTTGACAACTATCCTGTTTTATGTTAATAGATACACTACCAAAATAGCATATTTCTAAACAAATTGCAACAGTTTTAACACTTCTGCAATTTGATTATATGTCAGCACATAATAAGAAATTGATTATTTTGTAAGAATTTAATAATAAATTTAATGGAGAAAAGCAATGGATTTTAATAATGAAAATGAAAAATATAGGCGTATAACACGTTCAGACGGAAGTTTACCTTCGTATGAGGCTTATGGACGAGCGACAGGTGGAATACCCAGTTCCGAAGCATACCGCTTGGCAAGAGAAAAACAAAATTTCGCCAATAATCAAGATGCTATTTTTGATAGAGTATTTAATAGAACATTAGGAGAAGAAGGTGGATATGAAGATAGAGCAAATCGTATTGATACGCCAACAAATATGGGATTTCAACAAACAACATTAGATAACTTCAAATCCGCACACCCTGATTTAGCTCAAGGATATCCGGAAAATGTTAAAGATTTGACTTATGACCAAGGTCGACAAATTGCAAGAAAAGATTACTTCGATAAATATCGTATTGGAGAAATACAACATCAACCGCTACAAGAAACTATGTTTGATTCATTTTTTAATCATAGCCCTCAAGCACCTGCATATTGGGCACAAAAAGCAATAAACCAAAATACAAATATGCACGTTGATGAGGATGGTATATTTGGTTCTCAAACAATCGGAGCTCTAAATAATTTATCACCTTCGGAAATAGCCAATGTAAACAATGCAATACTAGACCAAAGACAACTAGATTATGAGCAACAAAAATTAATAAATCAAAATCCTAATTATAATAACTATACGGTTGGATTACCTGATAGATTCGATCGGTTTAGGATAAAATAAACTTATTTTGAATGGGTATTAGTTTTTTGCTAATACCCATTTTTAGAAATGTTTAAATAAATTAATCTTTCTAGAATATCCGCCAATATTTTACCTTCATCAGAATATGGCAAAATATTGGTCATTGAACCACACACACCATAACAATATTTGTTTTCTGTATAAACTCCAAAATAAAATTTCAAAGCTACCTCTCGAATTTGTTTCACATATTCAAGCATTTTTTCTTGTTGTTCAGCGTTAAAACCTTTTTTTATTTCTGCTTTTATGGCATTTTCCAAACAATCATTTATTTCTGTATTTTGCCGTATCATATCCGCCGTGGTTACATTATCATTTATTTTTGCATTATTAACACATTTCTCAAAAATTTCCTGAGTTTTTGCGTGGGCTTGTTCTTTATCTCTTTCTTTAGTACGATGAATTGTCGGCAAATCATCTAATTCGGCAGCAATGTTATATTCTCCGGCTTCAATACAACCGGATGCTATACCAAGATTTACGAACTTGTTATTTTGCTTATAATATGTATGAGCCAAATCCAAAGCAATACCGTTAACATAAATTGGATTATTATCCTTTATATCATGAACTTCAAGTGTTTGCGGCTCTGCATCGGCACAAATAGAACAATATTGGTATATCTCTTTTTGTATTTTAATTATACCAACCGCTTTTTTAGCTACTGTTTCATTTATATGATAACAAACATCAGCCTGAGCATTTGCGACTAAACTCAAAAACAACCCTAAAATCAAAATACACTTTTTCATTTTTATACCTCTGAACGTATTTTATGTAATATCTATTTAAAATATATTAAAGAAACACATTTTTTGTTATCTCTGCCCCACGAAAAGCACCACGCCTCACCGAATTTCCGTTTTTCCTTTGATTTTGTTATCCTTTAATCTGACCTTCGGATTTTAGGCGAGTCATTTGTTGTCAATATTATTTTCTAATCAAATTACCGATTTTAATTTTGCTTTAAATTATCCCAAACAAGAAGGTCTGTGGAATGATGATGACCTTGCGTATGTTATGGATACACACCGCTAAAAGAAGGAGGCTCTTTAGCCTCCTTTACTCTTGTAATAAAATAAGATTTTTCATTTTATACACAGGTTTATTTTTATATTTTTCTTATTTTAAACTTGACAGCTATCCTGTTTTATGTTAATAGATACACTACCAAAATAGCATATTTCTAAACAATTTGCAACGGTTTTAACACTTCTGCAATTTAATTATGCGTCATCATATAATAAGAAATATATATTTTGGTGCGATTTTAACAATTTAACATGAAAGGTAATGAAATGAGTAAATCAATCGGAAAAATATTCGGAACTGGTGCATATGCAACCAAAGAAGATTATGAACGCTATCTTCAAAATTTTGATAAAAACACAGCAAAAATAGTTCCTTTTACACGACCTGATGGCAGTATCAGCTATCACCTTGTTGATAAAAACGGTTTTGTTTTGAATAATGCAGGTAATACGGATTATACAAGAAATCTATGGCAAGAACAAAATCAACAATCGTTACGTCCATATGATAATTATATGGACAAAGATGAAAGAGTTGAACAAATGAGTAACGGCAACAATTTATTCTTGGATATAGAGAACAATCCAAATGCAAATCATGATATGCCAATGTATACTATACCACCTATAGGAGCTCATTATGTAAACAAATACAGTGATGTTATTGAAAAATACGCAAGTCAGTATAATGTTGACCCGGATTTAGTTAAAGCTATTATGTATAATGAAGGTGCTACAGGGCATTGGGGCGGAGCTAATTATGTCGGGGATGTTTTGGGAACATCTGGCAGTCAGATGCCGATGAACATTCAGGGGCAGACTTGGGGAAATTTTGACGGACAGCATTACGACACTTATAATCCCGAACAAAATATAGAATTGGGTGTGCAAGTCATAAAAAGGTTGCAAAATTCCATTCATAATCCTACAATAGAGAAAATCGCCACACTTTATAACCGAACCGGAGCGATGCAGGTCAACGATTATGGCGCGAGAACCAGAACGATATATAATCAAAAACCGTGGTTAAAGAAAAGATAATAAAAATGAACAAAATGGTAACAAAAGATAGAATATATACGACATTTAAATATCTCGGGTGTTTTCTTGTGTGCAATATTTTATTGTGGGCTATGATATGGCTTATTGCCGAATTAGACCAAGACAAACTTGAGCTGATTGATTGCTTTGCGTTCGAATACGGATACATTACAAAAACATTTGATTATCAAAGTTATTTGCAAGGAGCTTGCACCTACCCGCAAATATGCACATGTGCCGTAAATGCCAAATGGATATTGTTTTTCTATATTTGGTCGCTGCCGATTTTTGTTTTTTATGAAGTTTTTCGGCGCAAAATCATTCCGCAACAATATCAATACTTGTGCGTTTTGGGCGAAATTGCTTTTGGAGCGGTTATATGTTTTTTATGCCAAGACAATGCACCCTTTTTATGGTTCCCGCTCGGTAATACTTACAAAATCATTGCACCGATGGCGATTATTATGCTTGCATTACACAGCTTGCCGCCCAAAGTTCTTAAAGTGCTGTCTATAATCATCGGCACGATTTACGGGTTATATTTTGGGTTTTGTATAGCAATGATTATTCCTAACTTTTTCCGCTAAAAGAAGGAGGCCTTGTGGCCTCCTTTACTTTTTTTTGCAAAAGTAGACATTCGGTCCCAAAGTTTATGAAATTTGTTTTATTCTGTTTTCTATCAATGCCTTTATTTGAGCAATAATCTCTGTTTTGATACCGTTTTCGGCGAATTGCTTATCAAGTTCCGGTAATGCCGCTGTTATTTTGGCGCTCATTTCATCAATAATCTTTTCCACCATTGTCGGCTTAATTTCCAAATCTTTTGCCATGGCAATAAAATGACTGCGATGAATTAAATTCGGATTGTATTCACCTCCGACAGACATTGCCAAATTCGGTGAAAGCACTGTATAAACCTGCGTTGATACCAAATCATACAATGGCGAAAGTTCATATTTGCCGCCACGATGCAGAAAAGAAAAATTCTTGCCGTGAGCATCGGAATTACCGATAATGAAGTTAAATACTATGGTTTTCAAAAAATTCATTAAAGCATCGGCCTTGCGATTAAAATCAGCCGCAGCAATAAACTTATAGCATTGTTTAATGCTCGGTCCGCCCTCCTTTTGGTATTTTTTATCCGGCATACACAACGCTTGGCAAAAATCTTCCTGATGTATGCGTTTTAAGCCCGAGGCCATTGTGCTATCTGTTTCACGGTCAAAGCGCTTCACCACATATCCGAATTCTCCGGCAAAATTCTTTATAAATGAAGTTGCAGTCGGCAATCCGATAAGTTTTGCAAGCGACATACAAAAATGCTCATTGTAAATAATGTCCTCAAAATACGGATTTTGCGGCTTGATAATATGCGTTGAAATGTAGTCTCCCTGCGGCAGATAGTAGTTATCCGAACCTTCCGGAATAATCGCCAAGGCAATCTTTTGCTGCGCTCCGGCCAATGATAAACGGATTTCCTCACCGGTCAGCAATGGTATTTGTGCCTGATTTTTCAACAGTTCGGCGATTTTCTCCTGACTAATCGGCTTTAATACCGACGGTTCATTTTCTCTGATGTATCCTTCCGGATACAGTTCAACCGCACCGGCACATTCACCGCCGATTTCCTTTAATAAGGCAAACGGATTATTGGATGAAACCTGCTTATAGCGAGCAACGGCTTCACGAATTCCTTCTTCCGGCAACAGATTATTAAAGAAACTGCGTGTCAGTTTGTCGTTGAAGGCTTCTTTTTGCAACGGCAGATTGACCGACAACGGTGTATCGGCATTTTCATTATATTTGAAAGATAGCCGAGAGTTCTTTTCGGTCAGTTTACCTATTTTTTTACCATAGAAATATACATCCAATGTCGGCATTTCCTTATTCCTTTATCTCTAAATTAATGCCCAAAACATCCAAAACCTTTAGCACTTTACCGATTTGGCAAGTTTCTTTACCTGCTTCAACATCCACGATAAAACGTAAACCGACGTTGCACAATCCGGCAAGTTCGGTTTGTGTTAAGTTTTGCTTTTTCCGCTCGGTTTTAATCAGAATGGCAATATCTTTTGTTGTCTTAATCTTCATTTTTTACCTCTCGGTAAAATTATAACATATTAAAAATTAAAATCAAGTAAATTTTACCGAAAAGGAAAATATTTTTCATTTTGTAACAAATGTGTTCAAATATTACCGATAGGTAAAATTTGTTGCCAACTCCATGAAATGTGTTAAATTACCGAAAAATTAATTTGACTTTTAGGTACAATTTTGTATGCTGTCTTTAAGTTGCAGATGGGTGTGACACAATAATGTGACACAAAGTGTTGCCATACCTCCGCCCATGAGAAAATATTTTTGAAAATACAGAGGTTTGAGGGGTTGACAAAAACGCTTCCAGCCGCCCCAGCCAATAAATTTGATAAATCGCTGTTTTTACAGCGATTTTTTTTGTTTAAAAGACCCCTAAATAACGATTTTTCGGTATTTTCACATAAGTGAGACAGTGGGGTGAGACAGTTTGGCTTTACGATATAACCATTTAGAACGCAGAAAACATACCTTTTACTTTAGGTATTGGATACCTTTATGGGTGAGACACATTTTTGAAAAAGAATGTATTAGGTATTCTTTAAACACTAATGATTATAATATCGCCATACACTTGGTAAAACGGGAATCTTTCAAGTATGATACCCTTCTCAATGACATAAGGTGGCTGGTGATGGAAATTAGGAACGGAAAACTGCATCTTTCGCAAGACGATATTGAAAATATCATTGCTCAACGAATCAAGGAAATCCAAGATAAACTGGACGAATCGTATTATAAAATTAAAAATGGTGAAATTGCCCCTCATAACCTCCCGATTACCATGCTTGAAGAAAAAGATTATAAGAGCACACCGTTTGACGGTTCATACGAAGAATTTAAGGACGAACAGGTTATCAGCTTTGTAAAGAAATATGTGATGGCAATGAAAAATAACAAACGTATTCCGCCATCGGTATTTGATTTCCTGAAGCGCACAGTAAAGAAAAATGCCATTGATCCGGATGAAGCTGCCCGTCCTGATTGGTTGGATAAACTGGAAAACGGTATGCAAATGGCGGATGATTATGCCCATAATAGAGCCGAAGCCATTGTTACCGATAATCGCAACTTCTACATTCCGGCTGTGATTGAGCGCTGTTTGAGTTATATTGAAGAAGAGCGTGCAGCCAATACGGTTCGTGCGCCACAAGTCAAAACACACTGGGAAACTCTGTTTAAGAAGTTTAAGGAATATAAGCAGCAGATTATCTTACACATCACTCAATTTACATTTTTCGAACACTTATAAAGCAGATTAAATTTTTCTTTATATACTGTTGTTTTAATTCTCATTAAGCCTAAAACAGTATGTGGATAATTATCGTGAGAAAAAGTTCCTTTTGCTGCTTTTTTATGCAAGCAATCTGCATCTATATCCATATTCTTTTTTAAGCTATCAGATAACCATAAAATCATAGGTATTTTCTTTTGCTCTTTGGGAGCAATTTTTGCCGGCATACCATGTAAATATATATTATGTTCACCTAATGATTCTCCATGATCAGAAACATATAGCATACTAGTTTGTATATTGTTTTTTGTTTTAAGAATGTCTATAACTGAAGAAATAAAATAATCAGTGTAGAGCATTGTGTTGTCATATGCATTTATTATTTCTTCTGAGGTACATTTTTGTAAGTCATTTGTATTACAAACAGGCTTAAATTTTTCCATTTCAGTCGGATATCTGTTATGATAAGAAGGACCATGACTTCCCATTGTATGCAGCACTATTAAAGTATTTTTTTGGATATGATTAAGGTAGTCATCCAACCCATTCAATAAAATCTCATCATAGCAATAATCATCAAAGCAGTACGGAGAAGTCTTTTCGATACGTGCATCCGTATAAGGAACCCTCAAACACACACCTTTACACCCGCCATCATTATCTTTCCATATAATATCCGTATCAGTCGCTTTTATAATATCAAGAATATTCTGCTTATATTTTGCATCTATTACGGAAAATTCTTTTTTTTCAGAAGCATAAAACATATATGGCAAAGAAACAGCTGTAGAAGTTCCATAAGATGTTGTATCCTTAAATACATAAATATCTTGTTTTTCAAGTAATGGGTTTGTTTTTTTCTTATAGCCGTAAAGAGAAAAGTTTGCTGCTCTTGCTGTTTCTCCAATTATTAAGACAGTAACAACCGGTTTTTCACTCTCATTAGGAATTATCGTAGGAGCAGAATCCAGAATAACAAATTTTCTATTTATACTTGCATTTTCTTTATAATAACGAATAACTCCATATATATAATTAGCAGTATTAAGATAATAGCGAATCTGATAATGATTTCGTCCAAAAAACAAATAGTATTTAGAAAAAAACGGGAGAATTGAAATTATTATCAGTATTCCGCTTAAAATACATAATGCTCGTTTTTTTAGTTCTTTCTTAAAATTATCATATACTATATTTATAAAAAATAACCCTATTGCCGGTATTATTCCGAGTATCGTAACATAGCATATAAAATTAGCTGTTATAAAATCTAGTGCTTCTCCATAATCCGTTTCAACCAAATTGCGTATCATATCGTGATTAATTACAATTCCCAGATATTGTAAACAATAATCAGAAGCTGCCGAAAAAATTAATAAAGTTCCAGTTATTATCTTCCCGATATAAGGACAAGTCACAAAACTAAACAAAATAAAGAATAAAAAGAATACAGTAAATATTGCAAAAAACAAAGCAAGCACCGCAAAAATATTATTTATTTCTGCATTAATAATTGAAAATGACCAAAATTTAAGATTTAAGAATGTTGCAAAGTAAATACTTATAATTGCAATAAACAACAGTGAGTTAATGTTTATTGTTTTCTTCATTGTTTTAGTTTAAGTCCTATTTTTTTCAAAAAATGTTTAAATTGTATATTTTTTATTACATATGTTTCATATATAATAAAAAATTTTAAATTTCAATATAAAAATTTAATCTAGAAAAACGCGTATTCACTCCAATCAAATAGAAGATGTTAAAGCACATTATCACGATTTGCTTGAAACAATGTTCCCTGATGGTGCTTATTTAGATTTATGTGACACCACCGCCTATAATTCTAAATGGAAAACATTATCTGAAATTTCAACTCAACAATCTACAGGCATTTTTTTGTTTAAAGACATCATTGAATAATTCTACATATTTTTGTGGACTATGAGGTTGAACAGTTATATTTAAAACTGACACAGACAATTTTCTTTGTTTAGGCATTTTAAAATCTTTCTTTTTCTTGAACTTATTGAAAATATTTTAACTGAACATTTTTTTATATCAATTAAAAAATGTTAAAGAACGTGCATTGTTTAACATTTTCTTGGGTATTGCCGAAAATACTATAGTTTTGAAAATGACTAAAATACCTCAAATAAAAAAATGTTAAACTTTGTGCTGATTGAGAGGATTGTTTAACATTATGCAAAAAATTTACATTGACTCGCCTCAAAGGCAAATTTATATATAAAAGTATGAAAATTCATCCGGGAGGGAAAATATGTTGAAGATTGTTTTGTATGTCATCATTTTAGCGGCCATTGTTATCGGTGGGGCAAGTTTTTATCATCTGCGCCGTGTTGCGGCCAAAAATAAAGCCGAAATGGCTAACTTTGATAAAGAGGTCAAATTGAATGCCGATTTAGGCAAAGTTCTGGTCGTTTATTATTCCCTCACCGGTCATACCAAGGATATCGCCGAACAGATTGCCGCTAAAACCGGTGCCGACATTTTTGAAATAAAAACAGTCGAGACCTATTCTTCGCCGTCAGTTTATATGAAAAGCAAGAAGGAGCTGACGAGCAAAAACTATCCTGAGCTACAAGGAAATCTTCCGAATGTGGCAGATTATGATACCATTTTTGTCGGCGGTCCGGTCTGGTGGTATACGATGGCTCCGGCACTTTATTCTTATTTGAAAGTGACCGATTTCGGCGGTGCTCGTGTAGTTCCGTTCTCTACGCAAGGTAGCAACTTTGGCTCATTCTATAAAGATTTTGCGGATATGGCTCAAAATGCGCAAATCCTGCCGAGCGAAAATTTCAACAACATTGATGAAAAGTATAAAGAGCAAGTTTCCAATAAAATCAACGCTTGGCTGAATAAACTTTCAAAATAAATCAGTTATAATCAATTACCCATTTTCTCTTTCGGATAAGCCAATACAAAGGGTTGTTTTCTTTCATCTTCCGGCAGTATCTGATGGTCAAACCAAGACCAGAAAAAGTTTTCTCCGTTTTCAATACCATATCCGTCTTGATTATGGTCAGCCGTGTCATACGTATCGGCAAAAATCAGCACATCATCAGCGGTTTCTTTTGTTCCCATGGTATCATAGCCGATAATAACTCGCCAATGTCCGCCCTTAAATACATTTTCCACCATAATCGGGTGCCCTGATTTTAATTGCTCTTGCACAAAAGCCGCAAACGGCTCATAATCCTCAAGCGGTTGCCATCCATCAAGATTTGTTTTAACATTCCACCCTAAATTACGGAAATAATTTGCAATACCTTTAACACTCGTTCCGGTTTTAAAACTCGCACCCATTTTTTCTATCAGTTCTTTTTCGGTAATCCCTTTTTTCCCATAATGCTGCAAAACAGTTAAAGCCGCCGCCGGACCGCATGAATATTCCGTTGTTTGCTGAAAAGTCGGATAATGGCTCAAAATTGTTAAGTTTTCATTTGACTTCATTTCAAAAACATCCGGCATAGCAAAGTATGGCGATTCAATAAATCTCGGGGCTTCGGCTTCTTCCAGTAATTTATAAAAATGCTCTATATCCTGCAAGTTCAGACCTTCTGTGCATATTATGCTGTAATAACCGCTTTCGGCCGCAAAGTTCACAACTTTATAGTTGTCTTCATCGCCCCTGACACTGAATTTTACACCGTTTTCAAGCGTAACTGTTTTGTTGACCGGATATTGATTATAGTCGCCGGAAATGTCTATAATTCCATTTTCATCCGCCTCGCCTTCCGATATCGTAGACTTACGCACAATCACGTTGCGCTTTTCATCCAGCGGAAAGCGAAACTCAAACATACCTTCCATTGCCCGAACCGTGTAATTTTCCACGTTGAGCGGAAAGTTAAAGCCGGCTTTTAGAGCGCCGCAACTGATATCATTTCCGCATTCTATCCACGGATTTGGCATACTTTTCGCCGAAATTGCACTCAATCCGACTATGCCTAAAAACACTATAAAAACTGCCTTTTTCATCATTTTTACCTCATTTTGAGGTAATATTAGAGCAATTTTGGTTAAAAAAGGCATAAATTGGCTGTAAAATTTTATAGTTTTGATTTTCTTAAATCTCGAAAAATTGATTTTACTTCTTCTGTTGGAACATATTTTTTTTCATCATTCCATAAAAATCTGTGACGGAAAACTTTTCCACGATAAATGCCTGAGAATAAGTATTTGCTATAAATTTTACCGATATTGCATAAATTTATTCCATCAGATATGCTTGCTGGCAAGCATATCTGCCGACACCTTTGGTGTCGTGGCACCAAGTTTCAAACAAATATAACATTACAAATGTATCAGCTTGCCCTTCGGGGCATTAAAAATTGTAAACAATTTTTAATGATGGATATATTTTTTATAATGACTATTATCCTATTACACGCTAACCAAAAGTAAACAAATATCTAAAATACGGGCAAGCGAAGGCGTTGATTACAAATCCCGTAACGATGAAACAGTAAAACGGCAGATAAAAAATCTGCCGTTTTTGATGATTAAGTCCATAAAAATCTGAAAACTAATCTTCTCTACCGCCTTTATTCGGTGTCGTTGTTCGAGAAATATGTTTATATACCTTCGTTCATGCTCTTTATAAGATGTTCACTGAGATCTGCAAAATTTTCTTTAATTTCAAACGAATAAATATCCGGATTAGATTCTTCATTCTCCACATCATCTTCACCAATTTGTGCATTGTCATCTTCCTGATAGTCGTCATCCTCATATAAATATTCTTCTTCACTCTCATACTCATCATCTTCGGTATCATAATCACCATATTTTTCTTCGTCTTGATACTCATCTACACTAACATTTAAATCACTTTCATCTACAAGATTCTGCTTTTCTTTATCCGTTATATTAGTGATATTTTCCTTTGAAACTGCCATTGCCTTATCCTTTCATATTGTTGTTATTTTTATACTCTTATAATGGCATAAACGTACGTTTTTGCGCAGCTGCAATTATCCAAAATCAAAATTTATAACTTATTGATTTTTCAAGATAAAAAAATTTGTAAAATTGTCAAAAAAGTGGTTGACAAAAACGTACGTTTAAATGCACCAGTTTTTGATATATTTTCTATGTTAATTCAATATGTTATCAAAAATCAGCTTTAACGCATCTTGAAGTTGCAACAAAAAAATGCATTTAAGCCCATGATTCTGCATGATTTTCTTTTAAATTCAATAGTTTGAATCATAAAAAAATATTTTAATTGACAGTCAAAAAAATCCTCTATAATTTGCAAAAGATTGAGGTTTCAAAATGCAGTATCAATTGATTGTATTGCTTTTTGTTTAGCTATAAAATATCATCACAAAAAACATTAAGGAGATTGAGAATGAAACATCTAATTAGTATATGCTGTGCTTTGTTAATGCTCGTTGCTTGTTCCAAACAGCCTGATAATAATATTGAGGCTCACAAAGCGGCAATGAAACGCTTTGAAACAATGATTAACACGGCAGATTCAAATATAGCCAAAGAACTTGTTGCTAATAATGCTCCGTTCTATACGCCTGCATCGCCGACACCTCTTTACGGCGGTGAAGGTTATCTTTCGGTTGTTCATTGGATGCGCCAAAGTTTCCCAGATGTTCACTGGAAATTAGAAGATATGGTTGCAGAGGGAAATGTTGTTGCTGTTCGCTGGACATTAAGCGGAACACATAAAGGTGCGTTCATGGGAATGCCTGCCACCGGTAAGCATTTCTCTACTTCGGTTATGAACTTCTATTATTTCAATGATGAAGGTAAAGTAGTTAATGACATCGCTGCCGAAGGAATGATTGGCATTCTTCGAGGCATAGGTATATTAGACAAGTAACAACAAATAAAGCTTTAGCGTTCAACTCGGCTCAGTTGTTTTATGTTGTTTAGTTTTGTGTATTTCTGCGTTGTTGGCGCATTTTTTGATACTGTTCTTTAGTCGGTCGTTGGCGATGACTATTATTCTTATTATCAAATCCGCGTTGTTGACGCAATCTCATATACTGTTCTTTAGTTAGTCTTCGGTGATTATATTGCATGCTTGCTGCAGTTTCTTCCTGTTGAGAGCTTCGAAGGGACAGTTTCTGAGGTGTAATTTCCGTCAAAAAGTAACTTTCAAGCGGTTTATATCCTAATTCTTGCATTAATAAATCCCAATTGTCCGGCAATTCAATTTTTATGGTTGCCATACCGCCGCCAGGCACGGTTAAAACCTTATTTCTGTTTGCATCACCGGTAACCACGATTGCGGTTTTACCTTTTTTCATTACCGGAACGGTTTCCATTTGCGCTTTACCTGTCCATTTTAACCAATTCGGTGTTTTAGTTGTTGATGCGTTTTCTGCCTCCGCTATTTTATCTTTATGCTGTTCTAAAGTATAATGTTTGCCATCAAAAGAACTGCCCGGATTCGCATAAAAATTGGCGTAAGCTCTTTCATCGAGCGGACGACGAGCATTTTTAATCAAAGCATCTTCAAGTTCGTCTTTGCTGTATTTTGAAGCTAAATCCCTTGCGACATATTCCGTAATAAAGAAGGTGCGATAAACAAAAGGTGTTCCTCCGCCCAAGGCAAATTGCTCTTTTTCAACCGCATCCCAAGACATCAATTCCATAATCTTGTCTGCATCAGAAGTTGCCGGAGTTAAATTATTACCCCAGTTCAAAGAAGATGCAGCCGTTAAGGTATTATCGTTGATATTATATCCTTGTTGCACATGATACGGCAACCAACCGATGCGCGCGTTTGCTTCTTCATCTTCCGCCATTACCCAAGATGACAAATATCCGAATGTTCCCATGCGGTTTTTCTTAATATCAAATCCACCGAGGTTTAGCATTGCCAAATCAATAAAGCGACCGATTTTTTTGTTATTCTGTTCGGATATTTCGCCTTGTTCTGAACTGATACCAAGTTGTCTTACAAGCGGTCCGTTGAGCCAAATAAAAGGTGTCCACGCGTGTGTGCTAGATAATGTCCTTCTGAAATCACCATTCATCATTGCTTTGGTAAAAGCTATCAATATCGGCATATATTCAGGTTTTGCGCCGCTCATTGCGCCGATAACCGCAACCGTATACACGGTTGCTTTTCTATAGCTCGGCGGAATATTGCCGATGACATAATCTTTATCAAGCGAAGTGTATTTAAGAAACTCATCAACTTTTTTCTTGGTTGGAAGCACAATCGGCAATCCGTCTGACCAGCCTTGATTTTCAAAAAAATCCTGCACTTCTTCCAGAGAGTTTAATGATATTACAAAATCTTTGCCGATTTTTATTTTAGAGGAAGCTTCATTGATTTCTTCATCCGTAATCGGTTTTGTCAGACCATCAACTATTTGCGGCCATAAAATATTCCTGGTGTTTTGCTTTAATTCTTCGTTTGTATGAGCAGAAAACGCTCCGGGATAAACAGCTACTCTTTGTACCGTTACGCCTGCCGTTAAGGCGGTTGATTTTGCTTGTTCGACAAACCCGGGTGCCGCAATCATCACGCAAGGAATACCAGAATATTCTGCAGAAATGCAAGAACCCTCTTCTTTCGGCGTGCAGATACCGCAACCGCCATTACCGGAAATA
This sequence comes from Alphaproteobacteria bacterium, assembly GCA_017460085.1. Taxonomy (GTDB): domain Bacteria; phylum Pseudomonadota; class Alphaproteobacteria; order RF32; family CAG-239; genus RUG410. The sequence continues at coordinate 53,280 of JAFUBQ010000013.1, read as the reverse complement.
ACGGCATCAACTCTTGACTCCTTGAGTTTTCGCTCAAATTCATCTTTTTGCGCTCTTTTGACACCAGGTGGCGGATATGGTCCCGCTGAACCGATTTCATTTAATAATATCACTTTGGCATTCGGATAAAAGTTCACCTTTAATTTTGATGCACATAGCTGTTTTACACTTATTTAACCATCTGAAACACTTAATGTAAATATTTAATTTTAATATTTAACACTTTGTTTTTTGTTAATTTTAGCCATAGCGGAAATAACGTATCCAATTGACAGATTTTCTTTTCTAATTTTCTGAAGACCATATGTTGCAATTACATAAGTAATTATAAAAAAAACATTTCTGCGTATTTTTTCAACTAAAAAACAGCAAAAAATTTGCTTTACCAATACAAAAAATTCAAAAAAAATGCCGAATTATTACGGCAATTTTTTATATGTTATTTTTCTTTTTTTATCTGTTTTTGTTTTTCGCGGCGCAAATTATCAAAGTAGTCTATACGTTTTTTAATTTCACGTTCAAAACCGCGCTCCACCGGTTGATAAAACTTTTGCCGTGCCATTCCGTCTGGAAAATAATTCTGCCCCGAAAAACCGCCTTCCAAATCTTGGTCATAAACATAGCCGTCGCTATAACCGAGATTTTTCATCAACTTGGTCGGCGCATTTAAAATATGTTTCGGCGGCATTAACGAGCCGGTTTTTTTAGCGGCATCGTATACCTTATGCATGGCTTTATACACGCCGGCCGATTTTGGTGCCGTTGCCAAATATGCCACCAATTGCATTACCGCCAATTCGCCCTCAGGCGAACCTAAACGTTCGTACGTTTCAATACAGGATGTTGCTTGCACAACCGCATTAGGGTCAGCCAGCGATACATCTTCAATAGAAAAACGCAACAACCTCCGCAATAAGTAGCGCGGGTCTTCTCCGGCAACCAACATCCGTGCCGCCCAATACAGCGCTGCATCAACATCTGAACCGCGCAGCGATTTATGCACCGCCGAAATCAGATTATAATGCCCATCGCGTCCTTTGTCATAAATTGGCGCACGCGATTGAATAATGTGAATAATTTGCTCTTTATTAAAAATTTCACCTTTTTGTGCATATGCCCATATATTTTCGGCAATATTAAGTATATAGCGCCCGTCACCATCAGCAATTGCTTTAATAAATTCGCGCGCTTCCTCATCTATCGGTAGTTTTTCGCCTTCTTCTTTTTCGGCGCGTTGCAACAACACTTCAAAATCATCAGAATTAAGCCGGTTTAACACAAACACTTGGCAGCGCGAAAGCAGAGCAGAATTAAGTTCAAAAGACGGATTTTCGGTGGTTGCACCCACCAAAATCACCGTGCCGTCTTCCACATATGGCAAAAATCCGTCTTGCTGTGATTTATTAAAACGATGAATTTCATCGACAAACAACAATGTGCCTTTACCTTGGTTAGCCCGTCTCTCCTGCGCAAACTGAAAAACTCGTTTCAAATCGGCCACACCCGAAAAAACAGCCGAAATTTGTTCAAAATATAAATTAGTATATTCGGCAATAAGCCTTGCAATTGTTGTTTTTCCACACCCCGGAGGTCCCCACAAAATAAACGAGGTCATTTTTCCCGACTTAATCATTCGTCCCAAAGGAGCATCATCAGCCACCAAATGACTTTGTCCCACCACTTCTTCTAACTTGGTCGGGCGTAAACGGTCAGCCAACGGACGTTTTACATTGCTTGCAAATAATGTGCTATCCATCGGTTTTTATCTTTCTCGGTTATTATTAGCAATTTGCACTTTAGTTTCATGTATTTTTTCTTTAACAATTTCACGTTCAGCTTCGCGTTGTTGTTCAGATTTTTGCTGTTCGATTCGTTGTTCTAAAACTTCTCGCTTATGTTCTTCAATCGCCTTACGCAATTCACCAACATCAGTTTGTTTAGATTTATCATCTTTTTCCGTAGTTTGCTTTTTATCATCAACGTCCTTGTGCTTATCACCTTTTTTAAAACCTTTTATAAATTCTTTACCGGATTTAAAAAGCTTATCCACACTGTCATCAGATTTTGTTACATCCCAATCAAACCCGCCGCGAGAATCAAAAAAGTCGCCAAAATCAATACCGCCCATTTTCTTTTTACCATTTTTCTTTTTCGGGGCTAAAATTTTTGCCAACTCATCAGGAGTAGGCATATGTCCAATGGCTTGAGCAATTTGCTCAGGGGTAATCAAACATTCACTCAAATCAAGCTCAAAAATATTAATTCCGGTCAAATCACATCCGCGTAAATCAGCTCCTTTTAAGCTTACTTGGCGCAAGTCAATACGTTTCAAATCTAAGAGCGATAAGTTTAATCGGCTCAAGTTCAACTTATATGGATAATATTTTGCTAAATATTCCACCAGCTCTTGTAAATCTTCAATGGCTAACTCATCTAAATCGGCATCCAGCAAAATAGCATCTTGCAAATCAGCATCAACCAGTTTAACACCGTGCATTTTAGCACCGGCAAAATTAACTCCGATTAATTTTGCTCCACTGAAAACCGCACCTGTCAAATCGGCTCCACTTAAATCAGCACCGCTTAAATCGGCTCCCGTAAAATTAACATTCTGTAAATTAGCCTGTGCTAAGTTAACTTCTTGCATATTGCTGCCGGAAAAATCGGCATTTTCAAAATTTTCTCCGGCAAAATTACCGCCTTGTAGCACCTTCCCACTGAAAATAATATCTTGACTGATTGAACCTTTAGCTGGTTCATTCTCATATTTATTGATTTGCTTAGAAACAGCTTGCCATGATTGGCTGCGGTTAAGGACTTTTTCTGCATTTTCATCAGTCAAATGCATTTCTTGAAACTTTTGATGTTTTTTACCGAATTTCGTCATTAACGGCTTCTCCAACACATATCATTTGCTTAACATTAAAATATTTTTTTTAATTTTACAATGTTTTTCTGTAGATAAAAAGATTTTTATTGCATCTTATTTGTTTTTTATGTATTAGATTATGCTAACGGATAAATTTTATATTTTAGAAGGATGAAAAAAATGGCTTCAATGGCAGATAGATTGGTCGCAAATATGGATATGTCGGCCTTCGGTAAGGCAGAAGAACTTAAAAAAAGATTATGGTTTACAATAATGGCGCTAATTGTGTTCCGCTTAGGTACATATATTCCGCTACCGGGGATTAATGCCGGTGTTTTAGCTGAAATGTTTAATCGTAATGCCGGCGGTATTTTAGGTATGTTTAATATGTTTTCCGGCGGTGCTTTGGAACGTATGACAATTTTTGCCCTCAATATTATGCCGTATATTTCCGCCTCAATCATTATCCAACTCGGACAATCGGTTATTCCGTCTTTGATGGCGCTTAAAAAAGAAGGCGAAGCCGGTCACCGCAAAATTACCCACTATACCAAAGTATTAACGGTGCTGATTACCATTATTCAAGGATATGGTATTGCAGTCGGTTTATTGAGCGTAACCGGAGGCAACGGCGCTTCTGCGGTTATGATAAGTAGCTTTGTTTTCAAGTTTTCAACCATCGTTTCACTCGTTGGCGGCACAATGTTCATTGTGTGGCTTGGTGACCAAATCACCCAACGCGGTGTCGGCAATGGTTCATCACTGATTATTACTGTGGGTATTATTGCCAACATTCCGAATGCTTTGGCGCAAACGTTTGAATTAGGGCGCGCCGGACAAATGTCGATTATTACCATTTTAATGCTGGTAGCTATGGCTTTGGCGCTGATTTATGTTATTGTGTTTGTTGAACGTGCGCAACGCCGGATTGTAATTCAATATCCAAAGCGTCAGATGGGTATGCGTATGACGGCAGCCGATTCTTCGCACTTGCCACTCAAAATTAATCCAACCGGTGTTATCCCGCCGATTTTTGCCAGTTCACTTCTGTTGCTACCGATTACTATTGCCAACTTGTCGGCAGAACAAGGACCTGGGTGGGTACAAACCTTGAGCCAACTCTTAGGACATGGTCAACCGCTCTATTTAGCTTTGTATGCGTTTTTAATTTTGTTCTTCACGTTTTTCTATACAGGCGTGGTGTTCAATCCGCAGGAAACAGCTGATAATTTGAAAAAACACGGCGGCTTTATTGCTGGCATTCGCCCAGGCAAAACAACCGGTGATTATCTTGACTATGTTATCACACGTTTAACGGTTGTTGCTTCCATTTATTTGGTTTGCCTCTGCATCATTCCTGAAGTATTAATTGCTAAAGTTGGTGTTCCGTTTGTTTTGGGCGGCACAACATTGCTCATTGTGGTCCAAGTTACTATGGATTTCATCGGACAGGTTCAATCACGATTAATTGCCTATCAGTATGAAGGTTTGCTCAGAAAAGCCGCTTTAGTAAAAAAGAAATAAAGTATTTTTCAATAGTATATAAAAATTATTAGCAGCATTCGTCTTTTTAAGTGCGAATGCTGTTAGTTTTACGGTAAGAAAATTAAGCAGGAAAAGAAAATATCATAAAATATTTGACATAGCGTAAATTTGTGTTACAAAAGAACATAATTAGAACGTAAGGTGAATAATATGCGAGTGATACAGAAGATAATGCGCCAAATATTTAAGATATTAAGAATTGTCCTTAAATCGGTTATATATATTTTAGCATTGTTTGGGCTAATCAGTTTGCTTCCTTATAATGGCTCTGATTATGATGCTATTGACTATTGTGCGGACGACGGCGGAGTTTGGGATGAGGAATACCATTTATGCCGCTTTGACTGCCAATATAGCGGAGAAAACGGATGTTCCTTAATGCCTGATGATGAGCTTGAAAGTCTTGTAAATGTTTATTGCAAAAAAGAAGGAAAGTTGTTGTATCGTTGTAAAATGTATAAACTGGAGTGGTCTAAAAGAGTGTTGCGTGATAAAATGAATAATCTGAAATCTGAAAGAGTAGCAAATTATGATGAAATATTCGCTGATAAAATAGTTGTTGAAAAAAAACAGCGTAAAATGTATCTGATGCAAGATGGGCAAATTTTCAAAGAATATAAAATATCTTTAGGTTCCAATCCAATTGGAGCTAAGCAACAGGAAAATGATGGTAAAACCCCGGAGGGATTGTATATTATTGAGCGGCGAAACCCTAAAAGTAAATTTCATCTTTCCTTAAAAATTTCATATCCTAACGAAGCGGATAAACAGTGGGCAAAGGAACATAATGTTTCTGCAGGAGGAGATATTATGATACACGGCTTTCCGAATCGGATACCTGATTTTTTGTTTAATCACTTTCATAAATCAGATTGGACGCAAGGCTGTATTGCAGTAACAAATAAAGAAATTGAAGAAATTTGGAAACTGGTAAAAGACGGAACACCAATAGAAATAAGACCGTAGCAGCAAAGTTTAAAAACACTGACAAAATTTAAAAATATCACAAACTAGCACAAAAAACTTGACTCTATTAGAAAAAAATATTACATTGGTAAGAGTGAAAATTTATAATTTATATATATATGTGTAATATCCTTTTGCCAATAAGAATCCTCTGCCATAATCAGGGGGATTCAAATGCAACGTTGACGATAAGAAAGTCGTTCGTTGAAAAAATCCGTCAATCATTGCCAATGCAAAAAGATTTGACGGAGCAAGAAAAACAGGAAATCCAGGAGTTATTTCCAAAATTGGCTCTTTACGAGCCGGAGCTCTTGGAGGAAATCAAGAAAATTCTGTAAAAAAACGAAGCGCTCTAAAAGGGCGCTTCGTTTTTTTAGAATGTATAGCAGAAGGTCAGACCAAAACTCCAACTTTCTTCGTGCCAATCGCAAAAGATTTCATCCTTAAGGAGTTCATCCTCATCCTCAGGATTTTTTGAATATACATAACGTGCAAACAATCGCACGTCGGTGTTCTTAACTTTTGCTTGCAGCAAATTGCTTCGTAGCCATAGCTGCGTGCCATATTTAAAACACCATTTTGTATACGGCACATTCATTTCTTCCGGCTCACTATTATTATTCGGAGCTGCCTCATCATCTTCCACAGTGAAATTATATTCACCGGCAGACTTTCCGGTTCCGACTAATAAATCAAAGCCAATTCCCATCGGGTGGCCGTGACCAGCCTCAATTCCTAACTTCAGCAAGAAATCACAGGTTGTACCATATTTATCTTGCTTATCAAAGCTGGCTATTAAACCGGTAGAATAGGCTATACCAAAACGGTTAAGATACAGCTTATCGCCTTCAACCCTTCCGGGAGCAAAAACTAGAGAATAGCCGAAGTTTAACCCCCAATTAAATCCCGGTTCACTCTTATCTTCATCCTCAGGCGAATCGTACTCATTCTTCACCGATGAACCTTCACCGTCTTTAATATCCGTACCGCCAATGACAGATATCTCAAGACGCTGAGTGATGTAATGCCTCTGGGTAAATTTGGATTTACCAAAAACAGGAACCTCGGTTAAGTTTCGTTCCTCATTTTGGGCTTCTGCGGCATATTCTGAGAACTTTCGCCACAGAATCTCCATAGCTTCGCGCTCTGTAGCGGAATCGGAGAATCTGTGCGCCGAGTTTTTCTTCATCTTTCGAGGAGAAAGCGTCTTATTAGTTGATACGTCATCAACGGCACCAACGCCATCATCACCAGCATCGGCTTCAATAGAAGTGCCATTACTGATTTCATTTTCTGTCTGCGCAAACATCCCGTTAACACAAACGACCATCATTACAACGGTCCATAATAATTTTTTTTTCATATGCTAATAATTTAATGTTTATCTATATATTACTCAATTTTTTTCATTTTTTAAGCTTTTTTTTGTATAATTTTGAAATTTTGTGTCATAAATAAGCAAAAATGTAGTAACTCACAGGCTTTTTTGTTTTGCTTGCCTTTTAATACTTAGTTGATTAAAATGCGCAGAAGTAAAGGAGAAAATATGGCGCAAATTATTTCTGCTAGTCAAGCCGTGCAATTTTTCAAATCTGGCCAAACCTTAATGATTGGCGGTTTTTTGACGTGCGGTTCACCTCAAATTGTTATAGATGAGTTGCTAAAAACAAATTTAGCTGGTTGGACACTAATTGCCAACGATACTTCAACACCGGAAAGCGACCGCGGCAAGCTTATTGCTGCTCATAAAATTAAAAAAGCCATTGTGTCGCATATTGGCACGAATCCGCAAACTGTTGAACAAATGAACAGTGGCAAATTAGAGGTTGATTTAGTCCCGCAAGGCACTTTGGCAGAGCGTGTTCGTGCCGGCGGTGCAGGTTTGGGCGGCATTTTAACACCAGTCGGACTGAATACCGATGTGGCAAAAAACAAACAACTGATTAATGTAGACGGACAGGATTTTCTTTTAGAAAAGCCATTGAAAGCCGATGTGGCGCTGGTTTATGCCACTTATGCCGATAAATACGGCAATTTGGCATTCTATGGTTCAACCCGCAATTTTAATGCCATAATGCCACTGGCAGCGCAAACCGTTATTGCCGAAGTTGATGAACTTTCAGAAACAGCTCTCAACCCAAATCATGTGGTGGTGCCGGGAATTTTTGTAGATTATGTGGTGGTGCGAGGTAAAAATGAACTTAAATAAAGAACAAATACAAGAATATATTGCCCGCCGCGTGGCCAAAGAATTTCATAACGGCGATGTTGTTACTTTAGGCATTGGTTTACCAACAAAAGCCGTGCAATATCTACCGGAAAATGTGCAAATTATTGTGCAATCTGAAAACGGTGTGCTCGGTGTTGGCGCCTACCCCGATGAAAATAATGCCGATTCGCGCATTATTAACGCCGGCGGCGCCATGGTAACACTTAATGAAGGCGGTTGCTTCACCGATAGTTTTATGGCTTTTGCCATGATGCGCGGCGGCCATATTGATATTACGGTTTTAGGTGCATTGCAAGTTGATTCTGAAGGTAATTTGGCAAACTGGTGTATTCCGGGAAAATTTACCCCCGGTATGGGTGGAGCTATGGACTTAGTTGTTGGCACTAAAAAACTGATAGTGGCCATGGAACACACTGCTAAAGGAGCACCAAAAATTGTGCAAAAATGCACCTTGCCGCTAACGGTGGCGCACAAAGTTAATATGATTATCACTGAAAAAGGCGTATTCACCGTGCAGAAAGATGGCTTGCATCTAATTGAAATCAGTCCATATTCCTCGCTTGATGACATTCGCCAAACCACCACCGCTGAATTTTATGTTGATAAAAATTCCCTATAAACAAATTAAAAATATTTTTTTCGCATAAATTTGCATTTATTTGTTGAAATTTTGTCGATGTTATGCTATTTTTAAAAAAATAATTTACGGCGGAGTATAGAAAATGGTTCAAAAAATGATGTTTCGCACTAAAGATAATTACATTGTGATTATGGATATGCCATATAGCGGAACACGTCTTAACGCAAAAAAAAGTGAATATACGCACTTTTTTGCCACGCATGATTATAACGATTTTATTGATAAAAGCAATGCCGGCTCTCTTGCTGCAGATTATTCCGGTAATTTTGATAAAAAAAATAGCGTATTTGTAAATTCACAAATTCATGGTTATTCATATAAAAAGCAGCCAAGTGAATATAAAAACGAAACAGCTTCCGCTGCACCTTTAGGTATGGCGCCAACTTTACCCGATGTAGATTATACCATTAATGATGCCGATGTGCCGCAAGATATTAAAAATTTAGGGTATGAAATTGAGCCTTATGATGTGGAATGGGAAGTTGATCTTCTTGGTGGTGAATATAAACTGTTTGATAAAGATCGCAAAGAATTTGATTCAACACGCGCCTCTATTAATACGGATAACAAAAAAATAAGCGTATGGCGGCATCATTTTAAAATGGATAGTGAAACACAAAATAAAATGAACGACTTAATTGATGAATTTAAGCGCTCAGGATTAAGCTTAAAAAGATTTACTAACGGATTATCAGAGCCGGATAAATCTTTATTTTCTATTTATAAAAATGAACTTCAGAGTAATAAAAACCTAAGGTTAACAATGTGCCACGAATATAAGCACTGCAAAATTACCATGTTTGAAGATACGGTATATTTTAACCTTGCTGATAAAAGAGTTTCAGCAGAGCAGGCAGCGCTTTTAAAAGCCCATGAAGAATGTGCTCCGCGGATTAGTGAACTTGTTAATCAGGTAAACGAATATATGAAGCGTGGTGATTGGGATAATTTTGAAGACTTTACCAGTGGCGAGGCTAGTTGGTTAGTGCGTGAATTGCGTGCAATGCCGGCTGATGAACGTAAAGATTTTTTAAAAGATCTAAGCAATTATGTTACAAAAGCCAGTGAAAATGGGAAAACAAATCATCTTGATTGGTATGAAAAAAATCAATTTGGTCCACACACAGTAGGAAGCATGCCACGTCAAGGCACTGTGCTTGATTTTATTGATAGAACTCCGATGTTTTTACCTGAAGATGCAACAGATGAAACTTATAAAAAAATTAAAAAAATGTATTATCATTTTGCCATATATAATCCTGACAGCGGCAAATATGAGCAGAAATATTTAGATAAATATGTTGACTCTTCAATGGAAGAATTATCTGACTATGCCAAAACAAATATTGTTCCGTCGGTACAAGCTCGTTTGGCAGAAAGGCAAAATAAATATGATGAAGATGTTCATAATGGTGCTGACATCAGCTTATTAGAACAAGCACGCTCATTTATGCGGCATAACAGAACATCGGCGGAATATATTCATCCGCAAAATATATACATTGAAAGCTTCGATGCCGATTATATTGCCGCACATGGTATCAGTTGTGCAGATGCGGCTTGGAGCAATCATTTACAATCATATTATCAGCGGTTGCCTAACTACACTGAAATTGCCAAGAACGATGAAGAATATACTTTTAAGCTTGGAAGTGATGCTATAAAATATAATAGTAAAAATACATTGGCAGTGAGTAAAAACAGCAGTTTTAACACATATATGCAAATTTTAGCCGAACCAAGCAATAAAAACGGTGTTGTTAACTTTATGCCGAACATGAATGACGAGCAGGCTTTAATGTTATATGCTGCCTGTGTGGCCAGCGGACGCAAAATGAAGGGTAATGTTCCTACCAACCTGCGCGGGCTAGACAGATTACCTGGGATTGATGCTGCAACACGCAATTTAATCAATCATCGCTTGGGGCGCACTCCACCCACCGCAACACCAACTGCTTTGCATACAGGATATGCCGCCCGCTCAAGCTATGGTCGATAATTTATTTAAGAAAAATTAAATAATTTTGCTTATGGTAAAATTTGAGGTGTAGAAAAAATGGAAAGTACAAATAAAAAATGTCCGGAGTATTGTCCTTTTTTGAAAGCGCAAAATACATATTGCGAATTATTTCGAAAATCGCTGCAAAAAAGTATGGAACAGCCGTTAAAATGTGAACAGTGCATTAATCCGGAACAACGTATGGAATCGTATAAATCACTCGGATTATCGCTGGATAATCGTGTTTCTATGTGGCAACAAGCAATTATTAAGCATAATGAAATCGAACTTTCCAAAAAGCGTGCTGAAGAAGCGGCGCGTAAAAAATTTGCCGCCTTTTTGGAAGATAAATTTGGAGCGCGTCCACCGCTTGAGGGTAATACATATCTTAATAACCTTGTAGTTAATTTATATATGGTTCTTGATGTAACAGAGCGCAGTATGATGATGGCTGTGCTGAACAGTAATCAAGGGTTGGCCTTAGTTCAAGCAATTGAGCGAGCACCTAAAGATGAAAATTTGCTGCGCAACTTCCGCCATGAACTTGATGACCAATATATGCTGTATCATCACACTATGGAACGCGGAAATAATCAGAATATCCGCCAAGCATAAAATTTGCAAATTAAATACAAAAAGCCCCTCTGCTAAACATAAACAGAGAGGCTTAATGTTTTATCCGATATTAGATAAGATTTACTTTACCACCGGCTTTTTCTACTGCAGCAACGGCAGATTTTGAAGCAGAATTAACTGTTATATTAATGCTGCTTGTTAAAGCACCGCGTGCAAGCAAACGAATACCATCTAACTTTTTCGAAATAATATTCGAAGAAAGCAATGTTTCAACCGTAATTTCTTTGGCATCTAACTTACCTGCATCAATAGCTTTTTGCAATGTATCCAAATTAACAACGGCAAAAGTCTTGGCAAACGGATTTTTAAATCCATGCTTCGGCAACTGACGATAAATTGGCATCTGACCGCCTTCAAAGCCCATCTTAGCGCCACCGCTGCGGGCTTTTTGGCCTTTATGACCTAAACCGCAGGTTTTTCCTTTACCGGAGCCGATACCGCGACCAACGCGTTTGCGATTTTTCGTTGCGCCCTCGTTATCTTTTAATTCGTTAAGTTTCATTTTCTTTTTCCTTAATTTTAAATTCACTCTAAAAAAGTCTCGTTTTTCTCAAATGAATAGAACTCGAAGAGTGGGATAAGAGGTTGGGCTACGCTGTGATTTTTTGACGCCGTGTATAAAAAAAATACACAAGGAAAAAAATTACAAGTATGACAACCTCTTAGCACGCTCCCTATTCTTCTACGCGGACTAAGTGAGCCACCTTTCTAATCATTCCGCGAACAGAAGGCGTATCTTCAAGTTCAACCGTGCGGCCGGTTTTTGTTAAACCCAAACCGCGCAAGTTTTTTTCTTGAATGGCCGGACGACCGATTGTGCTACCCGTTCTGGTAACTTTTATAGTCTTTTTATTAGCCATTTTTATGCCTCCTCTTCCTTGGTTTCTTTATTAGCCATTGTTGAATATTCACGACGGCTGACAATGTCACCGACTTTTTTGCCGCGTTTAGCTGCAATCATTCTCGGAGAATTAATTGCCGTTAAAGCAGCAAAAGTTGCCTTAATCATATTATACGGATTGTTAGAACCTAAAGACTTTGCAACCACGTCTTGAACACCTAAAACTTCAAACACGGCACGCATCGGACCGCCGGCAATAACACCGGTACCGGCCGGAGCTGTTCTTAACACCACCTTACCTGCGCCAAAACGGCCGGCAATATCATGGTGTAAAGTTCTGCCTTCGCGTAACGGAATGCGAATCATATTCTTTTTGGCTTCGTTTGTTGCCTTAACTACTGCTTCAGGAACTTCAGCAGCTTTACCCGTACCAAAACCGATACGGCCTTTTTGGTCACCCACAACCACAACAGCTGCAAAGCTCATGGTGCGGCCACCCTTAACTGTTTTAGCAACACGATTAACGTGAACCAGTCTTTCAACCAATTCTTCTTTTACTTCTTTTTTATTATGACGATCTGTAGCTTGTACCATCTTCATCTCCTAGAATTTCAAACCAGCTTCACGTGCAGCATCTGCCAAGGCCTTAACACGACCATGATAGATATATCCGCCGCGGTCAAATACCACTTCAGAAATACCCGACTTTGCTGCTCTTTCAGCAATTACTTTACCAATGAAGCCTGCGGCTTCTACCGTTGAAGATTTTTGAAGCTGACTGCGAACTTCTTTATCAAGTGTCGAAGCCGAAGCTACAGTTAAACCTTTAACATCGTCAATAATTTGCGCATAGATATGCTTACCGCTGCGGAAAACCGACAATCTTAACTTGCCGTTGGCAGCTGCTTTCAAAGCAGATCTTACCCGCGCCTTTCTCTTTTCAAACAAATCTCTTGGTGTATTCATCGACTTATTCCTTATTTCTTCTTACCTTCTTTACGACGAACAGTTTCAGTTGCATATTTTACACCCTTCCCTTTATACGGTTCCGGTTTTCTATATTTACGCAACTCTGCGGCAACTTGGCCGACAACCTGTTTATTCGCACCGAAAATTTTAATTTGCGTCGGAGATTCACAAGTGATTTTAATGTCAGCAGGTGTCTTAAACACAATTTCGTGCGAATAGCCAAGCGACAACACTAAATTTTTGCCGTCTAAACGGGCTTTATAACCCACACCGACTAATTCCATATCTTTTGTAAAGCCTTCGCTGACACCTTTAACCAAATCATTAATTCTGGCACGCGTTGTACCCCACAAGGCACGCGACGTGTTGCTTTCTGATAATGGAGAAACCACAACTTTGCCATCTTCTAACTTGGTTGCTACGTGGCTGTCATCAAATGTAAAACTCAGTTCACCTAATTTACCTTTTGCAACTACGGTGTTATTGTTGATGCTTAATTCTACTCCGGCAGGAACAATAACAGGATATTTACCAACTCTTGACATTGTTTCCTCCTTCCTAGAATACTTGGCACAAAACTTCACCGCCAACATTGGCTTTGCGCGCTTCATTATCGCTCATAACACCTTGCGGCGTAGAAATAATGGAAATGCCTAAACCATTGTATACTCTCGGTAAATCCTTCACGCTTGAATATACGCGACGACCCGGAGTCGAAACACGGTAAATTTCCGTAATAACACCAGTACCTTCATGGTACTTCAATTGAATATGAAGTTCATCAACACCGGCTCTAACATTGCTCTTTGTATATCCGGCAATGTAACCTTCACGTTTCAAAACTTCTAACACATTTTCACGCAAGCGCGAAGCAGGTGACACAACATCACTCTTCTTGGCTCTTTGTGCGTTTCTAATGCGTGTGAGCATATCGCCCAAAGGATCACTCATAGACATGTATCTTTCCTCCTTACCAGCTTGATTTTACTAAACCAGGAATTTCGCCAAAGCTTGCCAAATCTCTCAATTCAACACGGCTTAAACCGAACTTTCTGTAATAACTACGTGAACGTCCCGTAATTCTGCACCGATTACGAATGCGGCATTTTGCAGAATTTCTCGGAAACTTTTGCAAAGCAAATTGCGCTTGCAATCTCTCTTCCGGAGATGCATTTTTATCCATCGCAATATCTTTTTGTTTTTGACGACGGTTCGCATACTTTGCCGCCATCTTAACTCTCTTCAAGTTTCTATATACCGAACTTGTTTTTGACATCGTAAAATCTCCGCTTATTTCTTGTAAGGCAGGTTGAACGAAGTAAGCAAATATTTCGCTTCTTCATCTGTCTTAGCTGTTGTACAAATAACAATATCAAGACCTCTGACCTCATCTACTTTTTCGTAGTTAATTTCAGGGAAAATGATTTGTTCCTTAACACCGAAAGCGAAGTTTCCTCTGCCGTCGAAGTTTTTGCCCGTAATACCATGAAAGTCTCTGATGCGCGGCAATGCCATATTCACCAATCTTTCCAGAAACTCATACATTCTGCTCGAACGTAAAGTTACTTTACAGCCAATCGGCATACCTTCTCTTAACTTAAAGGTTGCAATAGACTTGCGGGCTTTTGTCATAACCGGTTGTTGACCGGCAATCAAAGCTAACTCTTCCATTGCAGAAGTAACTTTTTTCTTATCGGTAACGGCATCGCCAATACCCATATTCAAAACAATTTTCGTCAGCTTTGGAATCTCGTGTGGATTCTTGTAACCGAATTTTTCCACAAGAGATTTCTTTATGACATCGTTGTATAGTTTTTCATAGTTAGTCATAAAATTTTCTCCCATTAATCGATTACGTCACCGGTTTTGCGTGCAACGCGTACTTTTTTGCCATCAACGGTTTTGTAACCTACTTTCGTCGGCTTGCCGTCTTTAACAAGCGCAACGTTAGATACATGAATGGCAGCCTCTTTGGTGATAATTCCACCGCCTTGGCCTTGTACCGGTTTCTTATGGCGCTTAACCATATTTACACCTTCAACAATAACCTTGCTTTCTTTCGGCAGAGCTTGTTTCACCACGCCGGTTTTACCCTTCTCGTCGCCCGAGATAATGATAACCGTATCGTTCTTCTTTATTTTCATTTTAGGCATACTACAACACCTCCGGTGCTAATGAAATGATTTTCATAAATTTCTTTGCGCGCAGCTCTCTGGTCACAGGGCCAAAAATACGGGTACCAATAGGTTCACCGTCTTTATTAATTAAAACTGCGGCATTACTGTCAAAACGGATAACACTTCCGTCCTTGCGACGAATATCGCTGGCTGTTCTCACAATCACAGCTTTATACACATCGCCTTTTTTAACGTGCCCTTTCGGTAATGCATCTTGGATTGCAACCACGATAATATCACCGACCGAAGCCGTTTTTCTCTTGGAACCACCAAGAACCTTTATGCACTGCACCTGGCGTGCGCCGGAGTTATCAGCAACATCTAGGTTGGTTTGCATTTGTATCATTTTTTTATTCCTTCATATCTTAGGCGTTTTCTGTTACCACAGTCCAAGATTTATGCTTGGAAATAGGGCGGCATTCTTCAATGGACACTCTATCCCCTACCTTGAACTGATTATTTTCATCGTGTGCAGCAAACTTTTTGCTCTTTTTCACGAACTTCTTATAAACCGGATGCATAACCTGACGCTCTACACTGACCACGACAGTTTTATCCTGTTTATCACTAACAACCACACCTTGAAGAATTCTCTTAGGCATATTTTTTCTCCTAGCTATTCTTCTTGCGCTCACTAAGGAGCGTCTTGATTTGTGCCACTTCACGGCGTGCTTTCTTCATATTCGAAGTATTTTGCAACTGACCCGTCGATTGTTGAATGCGCAAGTTAATCTGCTCTTTTTTCAGCTCAGTTAATCTTGTTTCTAATTCATCAACCGTTTTCGCGCGTAAATCATTAATTTTTACCATTATGCTTCTCCTTTTCCAGCATCAGAGTTCAAGCGTTTCACAAACTTGCTCTTAACCGGCAATTTTGCTGCACCTAAAGCAAATGCTTTACGAGCAACTTCTTCTGAAACTCCGCCGATTTCGAACATAATGCGACCAGGCTTAACTCTGGCTACCCAAAATTCAATAGCGCCTTTACCTTTACCCATACGAACTTCTGCCGGTTTATCCGATACAGGAACATCTGGGAAAATTCTAATCCACAATTGACCAAGTCTTTTCATCTCACGCGTAATTGCACGACGAGCTGCCTCAATTTGACGAGCCGTCACGCGTTCCGGTGTTAATGCCTTTAAGCCGAAAGAGCCGAAATTTAATTCCGAACCACCTTTGGCTAAGCCGTGAATACGACCTTTATGTTGCTTGTGGAATTTTAAACGTTTTGGACTTAACATATCTTAACCTCACATCTTACTTTTGTTCAGCCAACTTCTTGTCTTGCGCCATCGGATCGTGGCTCATAATTTCGCCCTTATAGATCCATACTTTAACGCCGCAAGCACCATAAGTGGTATGAGCCGTTGAGGTTGCATAATCAATGTCCGCACGTAGCGTGTGCAAAGGCACGCGACCTTCACGATAATATTCCGTTCTGGCAATTTCAGCACCGCCTAAACGACCGCTACAGCTAACTTTGATACCTTCAGCCCCCAAACGCAATGCCGACTGCATCACGCGCTTCATTGCACGACGGAAAGCAACACGTCTTTCCAATTGTTGTGCAACCGCATCTGCAACCAACTTCGCATCAAGCTCAGGCTTTCTGACTTCAACAATGTTTAATTGAACTTCAGAATCAGTCAATTTTTGAATTTCTTTACGCAAATTCTCAATATCCTGCCCCTTCTTTCCAATTACAACACCCGGTCTTGCCGAATGAATTGTTACGCGCGCTTTCTTTGCCGGACGCTCAATCACAATATGACTAATACCGGCTTGCGCCAATTTTTCATTCAAAAATTTCTTAATTTTCAGATCTTCGTGGAGATAGTCGGTAAACTTATCATTATCAGCATACCAACGAGAGTCCCAAGTGCGATTAACACCTAAACGAAGACTGGTAGGATTAACTTTCTGTCCCATCTTTTTACTCCCCACGCTCTGAAACAACAATGGTCATGCTAGAAAACGGCTTCAAAATCCGCGCGCTTCTGCCGCGACCACGTGCATTCATACGTTTCATCACAATACCTTTACCAACGTAAGCTTCACTGACAACGAGCTTATCAATGTTCAGGTTATGGTTATTTTCAGCATTAGAAATAGCAGATTGCAATAATTCTAATGCAACTTTAGCAATTCTCTTCTTCGAAAAGCTTAATTCGGCAACCGCCTTTTCAACTTTCAACCCGCGAATTGTTTGAGCAACTAAGTTCAATTTCCGCGCGCTGCTGCGAATAGATTTGCATACAGCTTTTGCTTGTTTGTTATTTTCTTGAACCATTATTTACCTCTCTTCGCTGTATCAGCTGATTTGGTATGACCATAGTAAGTACGAGTCGGTGCAAATTCACCAAACTTGTGACCAACCATATCTTCAGTCACCAATACCGGAATAAATTTATGGCCGTTATGAACACCAAACGTTAACCCCACAAATTGCGGAATCATCGTTGAACGACGCGACCAAATTTTAATCACTTCATTGCGACCAGAATTTCTTGCCGCTTCAGCTTTCTTCAAGAGATAGCCATCAACAAAAGGTCCTTTCCATACAGAACGTGTCATTAGCATTTCTCCCTATTAATTCTTGTTATCATGACGCGATCTCATAATAAAGCGATCGGTCTTCTTGTTAGAACGTGTCTTAGCGCCCTTCGTCGGCTTACCCCAAGGCGTAACCGGATGTCTACCACCCGAAGTTCTGCCTTCACCACCACCAAGCGGGTGATCAACCGGGTTCATTGCAACACCGCGCGAAACCGGACGATTGCCCAGCCAACGATTGCGGCCTGCTTTTCCTAACGATACGTTCTGATTATCCGGATTAGAAACTGCACCAACAGTTGCTAAACATTCTTCACGAACGATTCTTAATTCGCCAGAACTCAGTTTTAATTGAACATAACCGGCATCTTTACCAACAACTTGAGCATAGCAACCGGCAGAACGAACCAATTGGCCGCCTTTGCCCGCACGAAGCTCAATGTTGTGTACAATTGTACCAACCGGCATATTCTTTAAAGGCATAGCATTACCCGGCTTAATATCTGCTTTTGCGGCAGAAATAACTTTATCGCCGGCTTTCAAACGTTGCGGTGCCAAAATATATGCCTTTTCGCCGTCATTATAGCTAATTAAAGCAATAAACGCCGTGCGGTTCGGGTCATATTCAATGCGCTCCACCGTTGCCTCTATATCCATTTTTTTACGCTTAAAGTCAATCATACGATAGCTGCGCTTATGCCCGCCACCGACACGACGACTTGTAACGTGTCCGTAATTATCACGCCCACCGGTTTTGCTTAAACCTTTAGTTAAGCTTTTTTCAGGTTTGCCCTTGTATAACTCGCTTTTATCAACGAGAATCAGTTGGCGACGACCTGCCGATGTGGGCTTATATGTATTCAAACCCATGATTAAATTCCTGTTGTAACATCAATGTTTTGACCATCAGCAAGGGTAATAATGGCTTTTTTAAAGTCAGAACGACGTCCTTGACGACCTCTATAGCCTTTAACCTTACCAAATTGTTTAATGGTATTTACCTTATTTACCTTTACGTTAAAAATAGCTTCAACAGCTGCTTTAACGCTATCTTTGGTAGCAGACATCGGAACAATAAACACTACCTTACCTGCTTCCGAAGAAATCATCGATTTTTCGGTAATTACCGGACGAACCAATGTATCATACATTGCTGCAGTTACATTGTTTGATTTGCTCTTAACCATTTAATCTCTCCTCTAAGCAACTTACTGCATCTTTTGTTAATACCAATTTGTCCTTCTTTAAGATGTCATAAACGTTGGCACCAATTGTCGGTAAAATATCAATACCTTCAATATTACGGCTTGCCAAAGCAAAATTAACATCTACATCCTTACCGTCAATAATTAAGCAGTTTGAAAGCCCACAAGCATTCAGCTTAGAAAGCAAATCCTTGGTTTTCGGTGCCGACAACTTTGCTTCATCAATAACAATAAGGTTCCCCTCTTTGGCTTTTGCCGAAAGAGCGGTCTTCAGACCGAGTTTTCTAAATTTCTTAGTCAAGTCGAAAGAGTGATCTCTCACAACCGGACCAAATACTACACCACCTTTACGGAATTGTGTGCCTTTACGAGAACCTTGACGTGCATTACCCGAACCTTTTTGTTTGAACGGTTTAGACGGTGTCAAAGCCACATCGGAACGACCTTTGGTGGCATGATTGCCGCTTTGCAATCTGGCCAATTGCCATGTTACAACGCGTTGTAAAATATCAGCGCGAACTTCCAAACCATAAATGGCATCGTTCAGTTCAATTGTGCCAACATTTTTATTTTCTAAATTTAAGATGTCCTGTTTCATTTCGTTTTCCTCAAATTCTATTATGCATTTTCAACCGGAGCTTCAGCAGCTTCTGTTGCAACAACAGGTTCATCAACTTTTTTCAAGCCGGCCGGCATCGGTACCGAAACAGTAATCGGTTTTTTCACGGCATCGGTAATTCTAACCCAAGAATTTTCCGAACCCGGAACGCCGCCCTTAACCATAATCAAGCCTTTCAAAGCATCAACCGAAACAACCTTCAAATTTTGAACGGTAACACGTTCAGAACCCATATGTCCGGCCATCTTTTTACCCTTGAAAACCTTACCTGGATCTTGTCTTTGGCCTGTAGAACCATGCGAACGGTGCGAAATAGATACACCGTGGCTAGCTTCCAAACCGGCGAAGTTATGACGTTTCATAACACCGGCAAAGCCCTTACCATTTGATTTTGCGCAAACATCAACATATTGACCTGCAACAAAATGTTCCACAGAAAGTTCTGCACCAACATCCAATAAGCAATCTTCAGAAACTCTGAATTCGCTCAATTTTTTCTTTGGTGCTACATTAGCTTTTGCAAAATATCCCTTTTGAGGTTTCTTAACGTTTTTAGCCTTAATGGCGCCTGTTCCCAATTGAACAGCATTATATCCGTCTTTTTCAGCTGTCTTAACACCGACAACTTGTAAACCTTCAACACTTAAAACAGTTACAGGAACATGAGTTCCATCTGCTTCAAAAATGCGGGACATTCCTAATTTTTTTGCGATTAGACCCGTACGCATTATTATTTTTTCCTTTTCTTAATAGGTTGACTTCCTTATATATTATAAAGTGCCAACATTAATTATTACAATTTAATTTCAACATTAACACCGGCAGCCAAATCGAGCTTCATTAAAGCATCAACCGTTTGCGGTGTAGGGTTAACAATATCTAAAAGTCTTTTATGTGTTCTAATTTCGAACTGTTCACGAGATTTTTTATCAACGTGCGGTGAACGGTTCACCGTAAACTTTTCGATTTTGTTAGGCAGAGGAATCGGCCCTCTGACTTCTGCGCCTGTTCTTTTGGCTGTATGCACAATTTCCGTAGTAGAAAGATCGAGCAATCTGTGATCAAAAGCCTTCAGGCGGATTCGTATATTTTGTGTTTCCATTTATACTTTTTCCTATAACTAAACAGCAAAAAAATCTACAACATGATTCCATGCCGTCTAAACTTGTTAAACTTCAGCAAACGCTTTCGCAACAAAGGTTTGCCCTATATTTTATATTTGCTTCGCTGCGAGGTAAACCCTCTCAAAACAATTGTTGTAGCGCGCTTATAGCACAATCTTTGCCGCATTGCAAGTAAAAAATTAAAAAAAATTTAAAAAATTAACAATTCTTTGAAAATAATTTAAAAAAATGCATCAATGCACAAAAATCATCTGATAGAAATATTGCAAAAGAATAACAAATAACTAATTAATGTACGAATTAAAATAAAATTTTCTAACATTTTTAAAAATTATTTATAAATTGTTATTGACAAGACGAAAATTATGCTGTATAGATCTTTTTGCTTTTGGCGGGGTAGCTCAGTTGGTTAGAGCAGCGGAATCATAATCCGCGTGTCGTTGGTTCGAATCCGACCCTCGCTACCATTCATAATCCCAACTTATTGAAGTTGGGATTTTTTTTATTTTTTGTTAAATATGAAACAAAATTTTGTAATTTTTCTATTGACATTCAATCAAATATTGTGCTATACGTTACTCGCTTTTATATTTTTTTTGCCTATTGTATTATTTATTAGTTTATTGCAGATTACCGGTACAAACGAGTTTTCAAGCCGGTCAATAACGCCGCAAGTGATTGCCGCGAAAATCTGAAAGCCGCAAGTGATTGCCGCTTGACTTTTTTAGTCATGGTTTTTATTGTAGCTTGGAAACGGTTGTTTCCAAGCTACTTTTAATTGTTTTCGAATTAAAGTGAACCGGTAGTTAATAACTTAAAATATTTATATACTGAGCCAATTTGCGGCGTTGACCAACTAAAATCGTCATCCATTGCTCTACGCTGCATCTCATGCAAATCTTGAGGAGCTACATAAAAGCAACGCAAGGCACGTTCCAACGCATCTTCATAAGCATTCAGATTATTTTTCAAATGCTGAGCCATTAAATTGGTGCCATAAACCTTTTCTCCGCCGGCAAAAAATGCCTGAGTACGGAAGCCGTCTACACTATCATTAATTGTATCTACCAAGCCGCCGGTCGAAGTAGCAATCGGCAATGTTCCTTTCGCCATAGCCTCCATTTGCGTTAAACCGCATGGCTCAAAATATGACGGCATCATATAAAAATCGGCAGCTAATTGCATGGCATAAGCAAATTCATCTTTATAACCGTGAAAAACAAAAATACGTTTGGCAAAGTCACGAAAAATTTGTTTTGTATTATCTTTAAGCGTCATTAAATCACTGTACAAATCTTTATTGCCTGCTCCTCCCAGCACAAAAATCGGAAAATTTTCAGGCGAATTACGATATTTGAAGCTAATTTGCAGAATAGCATTAATCGCCACATCATAACCTTTTTGTTCAACCATACGGCTGGTCATACAAATAAACGGAATTTTAGCAGCATCTGCCGATAATTTTGAAATGTCATCAAATTGATAAATATCAATCAGCGGAATAACAGAATTTTTATAGTTTTCATCTTTCGCCAAACGCGAAAGCAACTTAATACATTCACGCTTATTATGTAATTTTACATCAAGCTGTTCACCATTATAAAAGCGAAAATCAGTATCTTTAAAATAAGTATTAATTTCATCAATTTTTTTAGCATTAGGCGAAATTAAGCGTTTTTCATAACCATTCACAATGCCAAAAAAATTACGATAATTTTTACGAATTTTCAAAATATCACGAAAATCAAAACCAAAACTTTTTTCTTTAGAAACTTCTTCCATGTAGTTTTTAGAAACCGTAATCACCCTGTCAGCCAAATGAATATTGCTAGCTGCCTGATTATATGTATCTGCCACAATAAGCGTATTTGCCGTGCGCGGATTACTGTTTTTAACCGCCTTTGCATGCTTAAACACAATGCTAGCTAAATCTTCATATAGTGAATTTAAAATGCGTGAGGTATTTTTATAGTCCCATCCCTGATACCCCATGTGGTGAACAATGTAAACAATCGGAATATTTCTTATACTTCTTGCCACTTCCGGCGTTAAACGTCCTGCATATGCTTTGGCCAAACTCAAATATTTTGTTAAGCCTGAAAGCGCACCGCTATGCCAATCATTAGCAATTAAAACATTAGGCAAAGCAATATCTGTTTGAGGTAGCAAAATCAGCCCTTCTAACAGGGTATATACACATTTTGAAAAAAACGCAAAACGCTCAACTTCATCAATTGAAAATTCATTAAGAACATAGCAACCTCCCTGCCCTGACGGATTATCCGTCGCCGGATTAATACTGAAAAAATTTTTGTTGTGCATAAAGTAATAGGTTACGCCTGCCAATTCTCCTTGATATACATCAACTTTAAATTTGCGAAGTTTGTTTAATTTCCCCTGAAATGCCACTTGGAAAGATTTTATTTTTTTTACGGCAACCTGCCGTCCTTCCGCTCCAATATATATTCCACCACCAAGTTCTGCTTTTTTCTTGCCTGTATTGCCTAAATACATAGGACACACAATGCTGATATTATGTCCTTTTTCTCCAAAAACGGCATTAAAATTTTCCGGCAGCTCTGAAGCCACCATACCTAAACCGCCCCATTTCATAAAAGTAGCGGTTTCCGCAGTTATCATCCAAGCGTTAACTTCTCTAATTTCCGGCCAGCTTTCATTTAAGCACTGTTTTTTTGCCATATTTTGCATTTGTTTTAAAATTGCATCTTGCGGAACTCCGTAAGTCACAGAAAACTTGCGCTTATTAAAATTAAGCGGCAAAAAATTAAAAACTTTTTCTCGCGTATAATTCGCATTTTCAGACATGGGCTAACCTTTATACAAAATTATTTCATCTTTTAAGATATAACCTATTGTAGCTCAATTATTTTTATTCTTCAATAAAAAAGCGCAAGTTCCGTTTTAAAAAAATCATAACTCTTGACTTGCTCGGAATTTATTACTAAGTTCTACACATATAGTTGTGAATTTTTTAATTTTAAAGAGGGCAAAATGAAAGATAAGAAAAAGAATTTGCAAGAAAAAAAAGATGAATTTATGGCTGAGAACGAGGCTGAATTAGCACAGCAAGAACTTGACGCGGAAGCAACCGATACACAGTTAGAAACATTAAAAGAAGATTACGCCAAATTAAAAGACGCTTTTTTGCGTGTAGCAGCCGAATCCGAAAACACAAAACGACGTTGTCAGCAAGAAATTGAAAAAAATTCAAAATATGCCATTGCATCTTTTGCAAAAGAATTACTTTCGGTAGCAGATAATTTGCAGCGTGCGTTAAGTGCGGTTGATGATAATACACGCAGCAATTGTGAAGCATTTATTGCAGGCGTAGAAATGACGCAAAAAGAATTGTTCCATGTGTTTGAAAAATTCGGAGTAAAAAAAGTTGATTGCATGGGTAAAGTTTTTGACCCTAATTTAGAGCGAGTTGTGCAAGAAGTTGAAGATGCCGAAAAGCCGGCCGGAACCATTGTGGCTGAGTTGCAATCGGCATGGACAATCAATGACCGTATTTTGCGTGAGGCAATGGTTATCGTTACTAAAGCAAAATAATGCATTAAACATTTGCAAACACATAAATAACCGATTTTACACATTCTCAAAAAATTGGTTATTTTTGTTTTAAAACATTTATATAAATATAAGCTGTTTGCCCTTTCACATATGTTTGGCAGCGATTTTCTTTAATTTGCACACATTCAACAGCCGCATCTTTTGACAATTGTCCCAAAATGTTACCCGTTTCATTTCGATAATTAACTAATTCAGGCTCAACATAATATATTGTTTTATTATATCCGCGCAGCACAAAGAAAACTCCGGCAAAAAAAATCAGCAACAACAACCCTAAAAAAAATATTTTTTCAACAGCGGAAAATTGCCACTTTGCATGCATGGACTTTCCTTCATAAGCGGCAGATTTCTCGGTTAATATATTCCAAGAATTAATTGTCATTTCTTGCCGTAAACGTTCTAATTCCGCCTTGGCATCACTAACCAGCTGAAATTTTTGCGGTTGAATTTGCCCGTTAATTTTCAGATAATACATCTTTTTCCTCTTTCAGCCGAAATGTATAACACATTTTTCATAAAACACAATGAATTTTTTACGGTTTAGCTATATGTCTGTTTCGGTGGGTATATCTTGAAAAAATTTATTTTAATCTGGAAAAAGAAGTCTATAATCAGCCCCATGAAAATATTAAATCGATATATTTTTAAACAAATATTTGTCGGCTTTGTGCTGATTTCTTGTTCACTGTTGGCTATGTTATGGCTTACACAGTCGTTGCGTTTTGTAGAAATGGTAACAAGACAGGGCTTGCCGGTATATTTGTTTGCGGAAATGACATCTTTGCTTATGCCACGCATTTTTAATGTTTTATCTCCAATTGCCGTGTTTGTTTCGGTTTTGTTTGTTTATAACCGCTTAATTTCCGACCGAGAATTAGCCGCAATGCAGTCAGCAGGAATAAGCCCGTGGCAATGCGCTCAAGGCGCAATTTGGCTTGGAATTATTTTAACATTATTTAATGTATATATAATGAATTGGGGAATACCCAATGCCGAGCGCAATTTCCGTGAATTGGAATGGCGAATTAAAAATAATTTAAATCAAATGATGTTTCGTGAAGGCGAGTTTACATCGCTTAGAAACGGCATTACGGTTTTTATTGATAAACACGAAAGCGACGGCTCTATCAGCGGAATTTTTGTAAATGACGAAAGTAAACCTAATTTGAAAGTTACGTTAACAGCGGAAAAAGGACGCTTAATTGAAACAGAATCAGGTCCGCGGATTTTGTTTATTAATGGCGTGCGCCAAGAAATAAACAAAGAAACGTTCAAATTTAATTCTCTTGTTTTTTCACGCTATTCGGCAGATTTTAATAACGTTGACAGCAGCCGTAAAAAAGCGGCTTCCGTGCGAGAAAAAAACTTTTGGGAACTTATTAATTCGGCCGATGATGCAACTTTAGCGCCGCAAGATGTGCGCAAGAATATTGTTGAGGGACATCGCCGTATTTTGGCGCCAATTTATAATTTAGTGTTTGCACTGTTGGCATGTGTCGGACTGTTAGTAGGTTTGTTCAATCGGCGCGGTCAAATGAAAATTATTGCAACAGAAGTGGTTTTGATGATTATTATCAATGGCACTGATTTGGCTGTAACAAATTTAGCCGGTCGCTCGCTATATTGGCTTCCGGTTTTGTATATGAATTGTTTTATACCTTTGCTGATATGTTTATATTTACTATGGTTTTATAATCCGTTTTATTTTTATCGGCATAATCGAAAAGGACTGGTTAAAAATGAAAATTAAGCTGAAAATTTTAGTTTTGGCACTTGTAATAATTATGATGGAAGTTAATCAAGCTGCCGCCGTTACCGAAGCCGGCGAAAAACAAGAACGTCTAAAGCGCAATCAAGGTGGCAGTTTATATATAACCAATAATATCGTCAACTTCGGAGCAACTGCCGAAGAAATGAACGATAATGAAGATGAAGAAATTAACTTTAGCGCCGATGAATTGCAAAACAATGATAATGCAGATTTAATTACGGCAATAGGAAATGTTGAAGTAGAATACAATAATATGCGTTTAAACGCCGACCGTTTGACATATAATCAGCTTACGGACATTATTGAGGCAGAGGGTAATGTGCGTTTAGAAGCTTCCGATGGTTCTGTTGTATATAGCGATAAAGTTTCCTTATCCGATAAAATGAGTGTGGGGGAAATGCAAAAGATCAAAGCACTTTTGCGAGATAAATCACATGTTTACGCTTCACGCTTTCGTAAAAAAAATAATGAAACCAAAGTGATGTATGATGCAATTTATACACCATGTGATGTTTGCGAAGGAAAAAGCCCGCTATGGACGGTGAAAGCACGCAAAGTGCAACACAACGAAAAAACCAAAGACATGAATTATACTGATGCGGTTGTGCGTATTAAAGATGTTCCGGTTTTCTATACTCCGTTTTTAACACACCCTGACCCTACGGTTAAGCGTCGTTCAGGTTTGTTACCACCAAGTATCGGCAGCTCAAACTATTTAAAAAGCTACGTTCAGCCACGATATTTTTGGGCTGTTGATGACCAAACCAATGTCATTTTTGCACCGGTATTTTCCAGCAATAAAAATCCGGTTTTAGGCGGAGCTTATGAACACTATTTTTATAATGCTCATACCAATATCAGCGGCAGTTGGCTGCATGATAGCGGAAATAGCCGTAAACAAAATCGAGGATATTTGTTTGCAGACGGACAATATGATATTAATGATTTATGGCGTATGACTTATGATTTGCAATATGTTTCAGATTATATATATTTAAAAGACTTAAATTTACCACACGATGATGATGCTTGGTTAACATCGCATGTTAATTTTGAACGTTTTTCCGGCCGTAACTATGCATCGATTGAGGCTTTTTATTATAAAATGCTCAGCTATGATTTACGAAACCGAAATTCGCAGCAATATCGTCGCATTAATGAACAAAAACCAATAGTTGCACCGCTGATTGATGTTGAGGTATATTCTGACCCGAGCGATATCGGTTCATATTTTAAGACACAACTTAACACAGCTTCTGTTTATCATCATAATGGGGAAGAAACACAACGTATGACTGCAATAAATTCGTGGGAATTGCCAATGACCACACGTTTTGGTGAAAAATATCGCTTTGTTGCTTCCTTAAAATCTGATGTTTATTATGTTAATGATTACCGCTATGCTAATAATGATACATATACCGGAACAACGACAAGGTTTTTCCCGCAGGCCGGTGTGGAATGGCGTTTACCGTTTGTGCGGGCAACCGATGATTCGCGGCAGATATTAGAACCGGTGATTGTGGCTGTTGTTGCTCCTGATGGCGGTAATAAACTGGATAAAATACCAAATGAAGACAGTGCCGATGTTTATTTTGATGATACTAACGTGTTGGATTTAGACCGTTATGCCGGTTATGACCGCAATGATACCGGCAGCCGAGTCAGTTATGGTTTGCGTTGGAGTACATATGGTAATATTATTGGGCGAACTTCATCATTCATTGCCCAAAGTTTTGAGCGCAAACGAAATTCCAGCTTCATTGATAGCCTTGATAATGAAAATACTTCCCATTTAAGTGATTATGTTGGTCGTATTAACGCACAGCCGCACGAATATTTAGATTTGAATTATCGTTTCCGTTTGGATAAAAAGAAACTTGATGCCAAATATAGCGAACTTGGTGTCAGCGTCGGTCCGGAATTTTTACGCGGCCATGTTTCATATATTTTTCTGCAAGGTAACTCATATTATAATGACCTATATTCAGAACGCAAAGAATTATACACTGCTTTGAGTTCAGCTATTTCGCAATTTTGGAGTGTTTCTGTATATAATTTACGCGACTTAACCGCTAACAGCCGCGGAAATTTGGAACACGGCGGGAGTATAATTTATGAAGATGAATGCTTTAAATGGGAAACAGTCGTGCGTAAATATAACAGCAGCAACCCTGATTTGAAAAATAATTATGAATACGGCATGACATTTTATTTGAAGACAATCGGTAGTTTCGGACACTAAAAAAGGAGAAAACATGAAAAAATATTTATTGTTGACAGGAGTCGTTTTATTATGGAGCGCAATGGCGCAAGCTGAAGAAATTAATGTGAAAGAGCTTGATAGTTATTCAAGAACTTCCGCCCCAAATTCAAACTCGCTGATGTTTAAGCAAAATGCAAACCAATATCGTCAATTAAGCACTGAAGAAAAAGCAGAAATCGAGCGTCAGCGTGCAGCAGCGCGCAAACAGGCCGAAGAATATCGACGCCAACAAGAAATATATATGCAACGCCAAGCTCAAATTGAAGCAGAGCGCAGAGCGGCAGAAGAAGCAGAACGTCAGCGTTTAGAGGCCTTGAAGCCGATTACACTTTATGGCGGAAAAGTAAAAATTTATGCGTTGGTCAATGGTGAGGTTATTACCAGCAGTGAAATGCAAAGCCGCATTAATGCGTTTATTGTGGCAACAAGTATTCCGTATAATGCGCAAACCAAAAATATGATAACACAAAAGGTTTTGCAAGCGGCAATTGATGAAAAACTGAAAATTCAAGAAGCCAAGAAAAACGGCGTTGTTGTTACCCCAAAGGAAATTGCCACCGCCGTTGCCGGATTTGAAAAAGCCAATAACATACCGGCCGGCCAACTCAAAAATTTGTTAGCCGAATCTAAAGTTAGTATGAAAGTTTGGACCACGCAAATTGAAGCAGATATTGCTTGGCAAAAGCTGATGCGCAAGAAAGCCTTAAGTGTTGCTTATGTGAGCGAGAGCGAAATTACGCAGGCTATAGATGATGTGCGCAAAGATATGACGGTGAAAAAATATATGGTATCAGAAATAGTGATTAACAAAAAAGATGCCAAAGATATTCACCAACTGGCTGAAGTTTTGCGCCAAGACCCGCGTTTTTCGCTTTATGCTATGCAATTTTCGCAAAGTCCGAGTGCGGCGAACGGCGGCAGTTTAGGCTGGGTGGCTAAGGGACGTATGCCGGCCACATTGGAAAAAGCTTTTGCTTCCTTAAAAGAAGGAGGCGTTTCTAATCCGGTGCTGTATGGTAACGATTATTATATTTTTAAATTAGAAAAAATATTCCATCCGGATTTAGATAAAGATGCAAAATTATCACGTGACGGCGTAAGAAAGTTTTTGCAAAATAAAAAGTTGGAAGATTATGCCATAAAATATATTAAAGATTTGCGAAACCGTGCCTTGATTGAGAAAAAATTATAATGAAAGAACTGCCGAGCTTAAAAGAAACGGTTGAAGCGTATGGCTTGCTGGCAAAAAAATCGCTGGGGCAGAATTTTTTGCTGGATAGTAATATTACCGATAAAATTGTACGCACGTCTTTAGCTGCACAAAAAAAGAACGATTTCAGCGATGAAGATGTTTATGAAGTCGGCCCTGGTCCGGGAGGACTGACACGAGCAATTTTAAAAGCGAATCCGCAGCATTTGACGGTGATTGAAATGGACGAGCGCTGCATTCAGATTATGCACGATATTCAGGCAGTTGTCGGCAATAAGCTGCATATTATTGAAGGCGATGCGCTCAAATTTGATTTTTGCGCACCGGAAAATGCGCCTAAGAATATTATCAGCAACTTGCCGTATAATATTTCCGTGCCGCTTTTAATCGGCTGGCTTAAAAATATGCCGCAATTCAGCAGCTTGACTTTGATGTTTCAAAAAGAAGTGGCTGAGCGCATTATGGCAGAACCAAACAATAAAAATTATGGGCGGATTTCAGTTTTGGCGCAATTAGTCAGCAAAATTAAACCTTTAATGAATCTTAATCCGAACTGTTTTGTTCCGGCGCCGAAAATTTGGTCAACGGTGCTGTTGTTTCAGCCGTTAGAGCGCGTTATTGCGCCGGAGGTTTTAATGCAAGTTGAAAAAATTAGCGAATTAGCGTTTGGTCAGCGGCGTAAAATGATTCGCCAAAGTTTGAAAAGTCTGCCGAATTTGGAAGCAAAGTGCTTGGCGGCGGGTATTGATTTGACAATGCGTGCGGAAAATATTACGCCGGAGCAATATTTACTGCTGGCACAACAGATGATATAAAAAATAATATTTTTCATATATATAAATAAGAAATACAGAATTTAAAAATACTACTTAAGCATTTGATTTTATTCTAAAAAGTTACAAATGTTTCACGTGAAACATTTTAAAAAATGCTTTTTATTATTATAAAATAAGAAAAATAATTGACATCTTAGTAACCTTTATGATATAAAAATTATCAGAATGTATCAGTGTCTTTATTTTTAAAAGAGCAAAATACATTCTGTTTTTTTTAATTGAAGCAAGCCATTTCAGTTTTTGAAAGCGCTTGTTTTTTTTGTTTTAATTTTAGAAAACCGTGCGACGAAGAGCGTGCGGTTTTCACATTTTAAAGGATAAATATAATGACAGACTTACACAATGACATATTAAATGTTTTTAACGGTCAAACACCGATAAAACGGCAAAATCGGTTAGAAGGCCAAACAGAATATTATTTTATTAACCCCGGACAAGGTAACGTTCCGTTCAGCGAACTGAAAAC
The DNA here is from genome assembly GCA_017460085.1 of Alphaproteobacteria bacterium. Classification (GTDB taxonomy): domain Bacteria; phylum Pseudomonadota; class Alphaproteobacteria; order RF32; family CAG-239; genus RUG410. The sequence continues at coordinate 22,761 of JAFUBQ010000013.1, read as the reverse complement.
CACTGATATTCCGGACGGGCAACCATTGTTTAACACCGGACAGGGGCTGAATCAGAATCAGCAAGTTAGAACGGATAATAATTTGCTAACGGGGATTCCTATATTTTCAAATCTTTATAATGCAGGGCAGAAAATAGGAGAATTTGTTGCAGATATCCAAATTGCAAAAAATTACAAAGATCAAATGGATGCGACAGGTCAACAATTGGTTCAAACATTCGGAAAAGGACAAGGTGCAGATATAGATAATTATTATCATCCTTTATTACAATGCGAATTATCACACATTAGTCCACAAAGTCAGAAGAATGGCATTGCATTGGGTTATGCAAAAGAAGGATGGGATTATGTAAAGAAAAAATTTAATGGTATGGAGCACCAAACTATTATTAACGATAGTAAAAAAGACTTGCAAAATAATCTTTACGGTAGTAATCTTGGAGCAAATAATCCAAATAGGAGTTGTTTAGATTTATTGGATGATATGAGGACACCTAATATGCGTAAGCTGAATATTAGATAATTGTATGGAGAAAAAATTATGCATATTACTTCTTCTCCTTGATTATTTTATCAGAGGTAAAATGGCAAAAAAATTCTTTTTCATTATGAGAAATATTCTTCTAAGACTTATAAAAATCAGCGGTGTTTTAACGCTTTTGTTTTTGTTAATCATTTGTTTTGCTTTAGCTATTTGGCGTTATAATCGGTATACGGAAATTAAAAAATGTGTTGCAGAAGGACAAACACAGCAATGGTGTGAACAATTATGGGAAGAAATTGACGCACTTGACTGAGTGAAAAATTTTCTAAATATTTAAGGACTATACGATGCAGCGTGAAAATATTATAAGACAAATAAAAACAGCAGAAGAAAAATATAAAGTTAATGATTATAAAGGAAATTCACGCACGCCATGCGTTGTTGAAAAATACGGTGATGTGCCGATTTTGTTATCAGCGCCGCATTCCGTTAAAAAAATTCGCGGCGGTGTTGTTAAAGCACATGAATTTTATACCGGCGCTATTGTTGAATGTTTGGCAAAATAAATCGGTTGCTCTTGCATTACGAAACAATATCTGCTGGAAAATTTACATAATGATGATCCTAATACCGATGCGGCGTCTTGTTCATATAAAACGGCTGTTAATCAATTTATGCAAGAGCATAAAATAAGTCTTTTTGTTGATATTCACGGACTTTCCGGAAAACGCGACAGTGTCGTTGATATATGTATTGACGGCGGTAAAAATGTTCATACAATGCACGGTGTTCGGCAGTTGCAGAAAATGGTGAATGATAAGTTCGGAAATGATAAGGCCTCAATCGATAAATATTTTAAAGCATTTTCCGAAAATATTATGAGCAAATGGGTGCATACTTCATTTAATATATCAGCCATAGAATTGGAAATTAACGGCGGATATCGCTGGTTTGAAGGCGAAACTGAAAAGCAATCTTTGGAACTGTTTTATTTATTGTCAAATTGGTTGAAAAGTATAGAATTATCATAAACTTATAAATTTAACCATCAACCCAAAGCCGTGTGATTTAAGAATTGCACGGTTTTGGCATATTAAAATCAATTTAGAAAAAGGAATAGAAAACATGAGTAATTTTAATAATGAAAATGAAAGTGTGCGTGATACATTAAACCGCGTGATGACGGATATGGGCTATTTTTCTAACCCCGTCACCATCAATACACCGGTTGGCAGCCGCACATTTTATGAGCCGGCAAAATCGCCGATTGTGAAAAGCATTGAAGAACGAAATGATGATGTTATACATAATCATTATGTTATGCCGAAAGCTAATTGGAACAATGTGGTTATGGGTGCTATTACCGGTTTTGGTGAAGGTATAAATAGTGGTTTGGAACGATTAGCCAACAATCTTACATTTGGTCTTTACGGTGATCGGGTTGCGGGATATGAAGAACGGCAAAACAAAATTAAGCAACGCGCAGAACAGGTTGGATTAGGTAATGCTTATAAATGGGCTACGCGGGCTATTGATTACAGGTGGTAGATAAATCGGCTTGACATTGGCTCTGAGTGCTTTATAGTATACACTTAGAGCCAATGCTTTGATAAAAATAGAGTAAAAAATGATGTTGATACAAAAATTTAGTGACTTATTTCATAAAATTTTAGAAAATATGTTCGGTGCGCAAACATTGATGTCTTTTTTTTCATTTGAAGGAAAAATTGGGCGAAATCAATTCTTTTTTGTTATGGTCTTAATCGGTTTATGTCGGCAAACTTTGTTTTCAAATATATTGCTGAAGTATATTGTCGGTTTATTGTTGTTTTATATTGTATTGGCAACTGTTCAAAAGCGCTGTCGGGATTTTAATTCAAATGGAACAATTTATGTTGTTTTGTATTCTGTGGTTTTGTTTGTTTTTGCTTCTAACTTTTTTGTAACGGAACATGTTTTTAACAGAATCGTAGAGAATATTCGAATAATGATGATGCTTGTAGCATCTATTATATCTGTAATCATTTTTATTACATTATCATATAAAATCAGTAAGCCTAACCCAGATATGAATTTACGCAGTCCGCTGTTAAAATATCCGCTTTTATATACAGCCGTTTGCTGGGTGTTGGCAATTTGTGCCACATTAACGGTTAATCATTATGCCGGTGTGACGATTTTTTAAGTTAAATAAACAGAATAAAACGTAGCGTAACGCAAAACCATTTTTTCACTTGCAATTTATTTTCATTACTTTAATATGATGAATGTCGGTAGGTGTTCTGCCGATGGAGTATCGTAACTCCACCTATATGTAACTCCCTTTAAGGGGAGCTGATGAATATATTGAATAAATCAGACTGTATATAGGCAGTTACGAACTCCCCTTGCTTTGAGAAAAGCAAGGTTTTTGTTTTAAATTTTGCAAAAACTTTAAGGGAGTTCTATAATATGATAAATAATACAATCACATTCGATAAAAATACCCTGCAAGAAATCGGCAAAGAATTGTGGCTTGCACGTCAGGAGCGGTATTTATTTATATATCAGGTTGCAAAACGCTCTCATGTGCCAATAGATTTAATTGATACAATGGAGCTTGGTAAAGCTATAGATGCTAATGCCTTGCATAAATTGCTTAAATTTTACGGTAAAAAAATGAAAATTGTACTGGAGTAAAAAACAGCTATTTTCATATACACATTTTAAAATTTCAAACAGCAAATGGAAAAAAATTATGAGTATATTTATTTTTCCAAATAAAGCTGACTTTGCTTATATTGGTTGATTAAATAGCGCAAAAAGACACCCATGCAAGCGGCAACCGGCACAGCAATAATCATGCCCAACAGCCCCAACAACGCACCGCCGGCCAGCAATGAGAACATTACCCAAACCGGATGCAAGCCAATGTTTTCACCCACTAATTTTGGTGTTAAAAAGTTTCCTTCCAAAAATTGGCCTATTGCAAAAACAGCTATCACTGCCGCAATTTTAGGCAATGTTCCATATTGCGTAACCACCAAAATCATTGCCATTAAAAAGCCAGAAATTGAGCCGACATACGGAATAAATGAAATTAAGCCGGCTAAAAAGCCAACCACCAAACCAAGGTCTAAGCCAACCAACCACAAACCAAGAGAATAAAAGCTGCCTAAAGCAACGCAAACCAAAACTTGTCCGCGCAGATATCCGGCAATAATACTATTAACCTGTTTAGCCCCATCAATAACTGTTTGTTTATGTTTTTTCGGCACAAGTGACAATAACTTTCCGATAAAATCAGGCCAATCACGCAACATATAAAAAGCCACTACCGGAGATATTAACAGCAGTGACAGCACATTTACCACTGCGAATCCATTTGATACAACGCCGCGCACCAACTTCAAAATCGGTTTAAACGAATCTCCAAAATTTTCTTGCAATGCCATTTCTACATTTTCCAAAGACAACATCGGTAAGTATTCCTGCAACTGATGTAACCACTGTTGTAATTTAGTACCGAATCCGCTTAAATGCTGAGGCAAATTGCCTAAAAATTGTCCCACTTGTGCAAGTGCCGCACTGCCAAGTATAACAATCAGCGGCAGCAACACGAGCAAAAACAACCACATAATGAGAATAGTAGCCATATTGCGTGATATTTTTTTGCGACTTGCCAATTTATTAACCGACGGGTCCAAGAAATAAGCCACAGCCATACCAACCACAAACGGCAACAAAACCGAGCGTAAAATATACAGCAAAAACACCAGTCCTGCCAAAACACTTAAAATGAGAATATAGCGTTGCTGAGTAATTTCTTTTTTATTTTCCATTTTACTACCTTATAATAAAATAATTATCTGCAGCCTCATGGCTTAAGCCGATTTCTTGCATTGCCAGCCATAAATCATCAAGTGTACCAGTATAGCGCAAGCTAAAATTAACTTTACCGCCGCCGAAACTTTTGGTATCTATAGCCTCTACCATTGGCAACGAACTAAGTGCCGTATTTTTATTCAACCAATCTTTCATATTTTCATATATATATACAACATTAATCATACCTGAAGAATGCGGACGTTCGCTATATCTGCTGTTTCGCTCCATATTAGATATATACATCACGCTTTTTTCAATGGCTTTATCAAAAACATTTTCGCTACCATCATTATATACCGTAAAACTGTCTTCTAATTTATTTTTTACATTTATCAAAGTAACCTTCAAATCACCGTTTTGCATAGTTTGGGCATATGCTACATAAATTCGGTCCGTATTATTACGGGTGCTTAACGTTTCATAACGAGAACTATCCATATATAATGCCGTTGTTGCATCTATATTTTCGGCATTGCCGCTATATGCGGAAATTGTGCGCATTTGCATTGTGCCAAACTTAATTATTCCTTTTGATGTCCAATTTTGCCGCCATAAATTATCATTTTCCCATAGCATTGGCATTGTATTTTCACCAGATTTAAACACCGGAATTACCAGCAATTCTGCTGTTTCAGTTTCAATCATATCATTTTCCGCCAAATAGTCACGCAACAGCGATTCATCAATTTGAATTGTTAATGTTGCCACATATTTGTTGCCGCCGGTTTTTTCCTCCCCCACTCCGACAGACTGAATAAAATGCACTATTTCATCATCAGTTAATTCTTGCAATTTTTCCACATTTTCAGCATCTGTTAATTTGCCGGCAACTTGCAAAAACGCCTCACGTTGCGCCTGAAGCATAGCTTTTTCCTTTGCTTCAACCGCAGAAGCTGCCGCAACATCAACATTAATTTCAGCAGAAAATTCCGTTTTTGCTATTGCGGGCGCTATCCAAAGCAATGCATACATAAACAACAAAGCAACAAATTTCATTAGCTTTCTCCTTTTATACATTTTCCTAAAACATATTACAAATATGTATAAAAAGCAAAACATTTTATAGATTTTTTAATCAAATTTGTGTTATGTAAAATCAATTTATTTGAAAAGGACTGTAGGAAATGATTAAAAGTGATTATATTAAAACATTACTGACAAGAGCAAAACGCGATGTTAAAACGATTGTTTTACCGGAAGGAGAAGATGAGCGTGTATTAGAAGCTGCGCACATCGTGGCCGACAGCGGTGCAGCTCGTTTAATTGTTTTAGGTGATGAAAAAAAATCAGCGGAATATTTTGCCGCCCAAAATTGGGCAACAGATGGAATTACGTTTATTAATCCGCAAGAATCGCCTAATTTGGCTGAATATACTGAATTGTTATATCAACTGCGTAAAGAAAAAGGCTTAAGCCGCGAAGATGCCGAAAAATTGGCTCTTAACGGCAATTATTTCGGAACATTGATGATTAAAGCCGGCCATGCTGACGGCATGGTTTCTGGTGCTTGTCATTCTACAGCCGATACGGTGCGTCCGGCATTGCAGATTATTAAATCGGCGCAAAAAGGAAAAAGCGTTTCATCATTTTTTATTATGCTGAGCAATGGTGAACCATACATTTTTACCGATTGTGGAGTTATTATCAATCCTACTGAACAGGAGCTGGCCGATATTGCCTTAGATGCCGCAGAAACAGCCATACATTTCGGAATTGAACCGAATGTGGCAATGCTGTCATTTTCTACAAAAGGTTCGGCCAAAAGTGAAGGCGTTGATAAGGTTGTTCGCGCCACAAAATTAGCGCAAGAAGCGTTGCTGACCGAACGATATAAAAATCGCGGCATTCAAATCGACGGCGAACTACAGGCAGATGCGGCCTTAAACTCGGTAGTGGCGGCAAAAAAAGCCCCGAACAGCCCAGTTGCCGGCAAAGCCCGCATTTTGGTTTTCCCAAATTTGGAAGCCGGAAATATCTGCTACAAAATGCTGCAGCGTTTAGGCGGATGCGAGGCATACGGCCCGATTTTGCAAGGCCTTAATGCTCCAATTAATGATTTATCCCGCGGTTGTTTTGCCGAAGATATTGTCGGCGCAATTGCCATTACATGTATTCAAGCAACCAAATAAAATGAGGCGTTATTATGGAAAAAATTTTAGTTATTAATTGTGGTTCTTCTTCACTTAAATTTCAACTCTATAATGTTGACGGTGAAAAATATGAAGTTGTTTCTAAAGGTATTGCCGAACGTATCGGTATGGTTAATTCGGTGATTAAAATTCAATATGGCGGAAGCCCGAAACAAGAACATTTAATGCCGCTACCTACACATTCTGAAGCCATTAAAGGCGTGTTTGGTTTTTTGCTTAACGGCGCACTGAAAAGTATGGATGAATTGAGTGCGGTCGGACATCGTGTGGCACAAGGTGGCGATATTTTCAAAGGCTCGGTGCTGATTGATGAAAAAGTGGTGGCCGATATTGCCAGCTTATCGGAAATTGCGCCGCTGCATAATCCGGCTCATGTTTTGGGCATTAAAGCCGTGCAGGAAGTTTTGCCGAATATTCCGCAAGTTGCGGTTTTTGATACTTCTTTTCATCAAACCATGGCACCGGAAGCATATTTGTATGCTTTGCCGGAAGATCAATATAAACGCAACAAAATCCGCCGTTATGGTTTTCATGGCACATCACATCAATATGTTTATGAAGAATGCGCTAAATTAATTGGCAAAAGAGGCAAAATTATTACCTGCCATTTGGGGAATGGCGCTTCATTGGCGGCTATTGATGAAGGAAAATGTATTGATACATCGATGGGCTTTACGCCGCTTGCCGGAACTATTATGGGAACCCGCTCCGGCGATATTGACCCGTATATTCCGCTGTATATTATGAAAAAAGACGGACTTACAGCCGATGAAGTAAATAATATGCTCAACAAACAAAGCGGTATGTTAGCATTGTGCGGATACTCCGATAATCGTGATATTGAATCCGGCTTACTGAGCGGTAATGAAAAATGTTTATTGGCCACAAAATGCTATGTTCATTCGCTGGTTAAAATTATCGGCAGCTATATTGCCGAATTAGGAGGCGTTGATGCCATCGTGTTCACGGCAGGTGTTGGAGAAAACGGCGTTGTCATGCGGCATATGGTGATGGAAAAATTGGCATTTCTCGGCATCAAAATTGATGAAGAAAACAATAAATTGCACGCAACAAAAGTTATGCTTTCAACACCGGATTCTAAAGTTAAAGTATTTATGATTCCAACTGACGAAGAACTAGTTATTGCTAAAGATACAATGCGCCTTTGCGGACTTAAATAAAATTCACGGAGGGAAAACATGGAAAAAAAAGAATATAGGGTAATTTGCTGGCAACCATCATCTTCAAGTTTGAACGACGAAATATTTGCCGACATTGTGCCAGCAGGCGGTGTCATTCACGATATGATTTTTTACAGCCGTCTGCAAATTTTCCGTGGCAATCAGCCAAATTTAATGATTCGTGACATTGCAAAATCTGTTTACCTTAATGTTATTAACGAAGGCGAACCGGAAATTGTGTTTGCTCAAGAAACGGTCGTATCTCAAGAACGCTTGCGCCCTATTATTTTACAAACTTATAAAAAAATGAAAGCGGCAGGGCTAAACTCTACTCTGCCATATGTATTAAGTGCGCCGGAAACAGAGCTTTATGCTGACAAAATTAAGGAAGAACAACAAGAACAAGATAAGCAACAACAAAAATTACTCGGGCAAAAAGTTAAAGAAACAGATGAAGAAATTTTCATGCGGCGTGAACGTGAAAAACGCAGAATATTTGCGCAAAAGCACCAATCACACTTAAATTATCCGCAAACACCGCAAGAAGAACGAATGCAGCAAAATCAGGAAAACTTTATGCGAAGTTGTAAACGTCGTCAAATAGCTCAGGCGATGCATGAAGTTATTGATGCCAAGATAGATCCTATTACGCGCTTAAAGCAAAAATATTTGCGCGACGGTGACTAAAATTTAATAAAATTTAATAAAGACTGTTTGATTTTTATATAAAGATATGATACGAATAAAAGCAGTAAAACAGTATGGATTAAAATTATGGATGCATATGAGGTTTTAGATAACAATTTTGAAGCTAAAAACAACAGTTTTCTATTTTATCTGCTGCACAAACGAGTTTTTCATAAAGAAGGATTGCGGCAACTGTGTGAGTGTATATATGCTTTGGCTGAGCAAAACATTAAAATTTCCTCTACGGCAACAAAAATTAATAAAATATACGGACAAATTTTAAAATGTTTTTTATATCATTTTGACCCAAACGACCCTTACGTAATTTCTAATTTGCCGGAAAATTATAATCGTATGATAGGTCAGCTGGAAAAATGCATAGATTTCTATTTTACCACACGTATTGCAAACTAGTTGCCTAAAAGCGGAAACAGATAATAGAAAACAAACCAGCCCAAACCGCAAAGGAATGCTATTCCGATTAAATAAAAAGGAAGTTTTAAAATAAATTTAAAAGCATAAAAACCGATAATTGCGGCTACAGCATAAATCAAAATTGTTGTCGTATTCATTTTTTACTCCTTGCTAAATTTAAACTTCATCAGTACGAACCAATAAAGACGTTGTCATTAATAAAATAATAATTGTTGGTGCAGAAACTGCCAACCATATCGGAATATAACCATTAACCCCGAAAGCGTAAACCACTTGCGATAAAAAGTATATTGAAAATCCGGTGGCAATACTAATAACAACGCGCCACATAATTGCCGAACCACGTAAGGTATTTTGCAGCATAAATACGGCAGCCATCATTAGCATACCAACCAACAAAAACGGCGAAAGCAATAAATTCAAATATCGCATCCAATGTAAACGCGCTGAAAATCCGGCACTTTCATAAAAAGATATTGTGTCAGGAAGCTGCCAAAAAGAAATAGCGTCAGGTTCTATAAAATTTTCTTTTATTCTCTGCATATCAATATTTGTTTTATACACATAATCAGACATATTTTCCACAGGTTTTCCGCCGACAATATGCTTGACATCTTTAAGATGAAATACATTTCCTTCCAATGTAGCAAAATAGGCCTCATATGCTTGTGTAATTTGTGATGAACTATTCAATTCCGTAATGCTGATATCACGCATCCATAGTAAGTTATCTTTTTCTTGCCGCAGTGTCTTTGCCTGAATCAGTAAAACTTTTCCGTCTTCTACGGCCTCGCGAATCCATAATCCCCTGCTTGAAAAAAGCATTGCATTCGGATTTCGGCTGACCAAGCGATAACTTAATACTTCGTGCCATTCATACATTTTGGCAGCAATCGGATTGAGCAACGTAATATTAGCAATACCTAGGCAAAATGCTGCTATAATTAATGGGCGTAAAAAACTAAAAATTGAAACACCTGCAGTGCGAATAATAACAAATTCGTTATTTTTACTCAAGCGCCAAAATGTAATCATTGCCGAAACCATTACTACAAACGGAATTACAATTTCTACAGTTTTTGTAATACGCGTAACCGCATATTGCGCAGTAAACCAAAACCCGATATCTTCACGTCCGGAAACACGACGTAAAGATTCAATAGAATCAAAAAGCAAGATAATTCCTAAGATGGCAAAAAACACCATAAAGAAATTTGCTAAAAATTGACGTGTCAGATAGCGACTGAGAATCGAAAAAAATTTCATAAAGCATTATTCTCCGTTTGAGTAAAAAAAACATCAGTTAAATAGCGTTCGATGCTATCCGGTAAAATTGTTACAATCGTTTTACCGCTCATCTCATTACGTTTAGCCAAATTAACAGTGCCGACTATAGCTGCAGCTGCCGAAACTCCTATTGGTAGTCCCTCTGTTTGCGCCACAAAACGGCTCATTTTAAATGCTTCGTTAGTCGATACCGTATATATTTCATCAACTAAATCAGGTTGATATAGCGGTGGAATAAAACCGGCTCCGATACCTCCGATGCGGTGTGATCCTCGCGGTTTTCCGCTTAAAACCGCACTTTCTGCCGGTTCAACTGCCATAACATATAAATCCGGTACGCAAGATTTTAAGGTTGAAACAATGCCGGTAAGTGTTCCCGATGTACCAACACCGCAAACAACAGCATCAACATTGCCGCCGGTATCTTCGATAATTTCAGCTCCGGTCGTTAATTTGTGGGCTTCAACGTTAGCTTCGTTTTCAAATTGTTTAAATTCAATTAAGTTAGCTGAACGTCTTTTCAAAATTTCCACCTTATGCAGAGCTCCTGCCATGCCTTCTGCCGCCGGTGTAAGCAGAACTTCTGCTCCAAAATGACGAATAAGCGCAATTTTTTCCGGTGCCATATTTTCCGGCATCACTATAATCAGCTTATATCCTCGTGCCGCACAAAAAGCAGCCAAACCTATCCCCGTATTACCGGAAGTTGCCTCAATAAAAACCGTATCGGAATTAATTTTGCTGAACGGGGCTTTATCCAGCATATTAAGAGCGACTCTGTCCTTAACTGAAAATATCGGATTATAAAACTCGCACTTCACCAGCAAATCGGCATTTAAGCCGCATTGATGCATCACTTTATTTAAGCGCAATAAAGGTGTATGGCCAACAAGTTCTTCTACTGAATTATATATCATCGGCTACACCTCTTATTGCAAATATCTTAACCAAGATTTACTTCATCGATTAATTTTTGCGTAAAATCCTTTAATCCGGTTTGACGCACACGTTTCAAGCGTTCGGCTGCAATAATTTTTTTCAATGTATCTGTAGCCTGTTCTGGGTTAAGGCATACAATTACATAGTCATACTCTGTCCAATGGGCCATCTTTTCCAGCACCAAACCCATTCGCTTATTAATTTTTTCAATACTGTCGGTATGCCGTCCTTCTAAACGTCGACGCAATTCCTTAATTGATGGTGGTAATAAATATATTGAAACAACATCTTGCGGTGCTTTCGCCTTCATTTGTTCCAGTCCCAGCCAATCCATATCGAAAATAACATCCTGACCAACGTTCAAAAAGCCGTCGACTTCAGAACGTAATGTGCCATAACGACAACCATATAATGAATCTACAGTTTCATAAAAAGCATCTTCAGCCAACAATTTATCATATTCGGCATCGCTGACATATTGATAGTCAACCCCATCCACTTCTCCTTCGCGGCGTTGACGTGTTGTTACCGAAACAGAAAATTTTAAATCTTCATCTTCAGCCAACAACTTTCTGATAACCGTTGTTTTACCTGTGCCAGACGGGGCTTCAATCACAAACATAACACCACGTCTTACTTCATCTAATTGTTCTAAAATATCAGTCATATCTTCCTCTTGCAAAATAAATCGAATGGCATTATAAAACAATCAGATAATAATGCAATATTTTTTTTGCGAGAAAGGTTTGAAATGAAAACATTAAAAAATATTTTAATAACCGGTGCATCTTCTGGAATTGGCGCAGCTTTAGCCCTATATTATGCTAAGCACAATGCTGAAAATTTATTTTTATGCGGTAGAAATATTGAACGTTTGAATGAGATTAAAGCTCAGTGCGAACAATTCGGCTGCAATGTTTATATTGAGCAAATTGATATTGCGAATCGGCAAAAAACGGAGCTTTGGCTGCAAAAATGCCAACAAACTGCTCCTTTAGATATTGTTTATGCTAATGCCGGAATTTCTACCGGTGAGGAGACCACTGAAAATATTTATCAAACATTTGCAACTAATGTTATGGGAGTGTTAAACACAATTTTACCGACAGTTGAGATATTTAAAAGTACATCATCATCAGGTTCTAAAACCATTGTTATTACTTCTTCTATTGCCGGATATCATGGATTAGCGGCTTGTCCTTCATATAGCGCATCAAAAGCTTGTGTAAAGGCTTATGGCGAAGCATTGCGCAATCAGCTTAAACCTCTAGGAATTCAAGTTAATGTAGTTTGTCCCGGATTTGTAAAATCGCGCATTACCGATAAAAACACTTGTCCGATGCCGTTTTTTATGAGTGCGGAAAAAGCAGCTGAAATAATTGCCCAGCGAGTTGAAAAAAATGTTGGTTTAATTACATTTCCATGGCCAATGCGTTTTGCGGCATGGTTAATTTCAATTTTGCCTAATTGTGTCAGCGATTACATTTATTCGGCATTGCCGCACAAAGTTTAGCTCCCCTGATGAACCACAACTTGCGGAAACGGAATTTCAATTCCTTCGTCAATAAACTTTTTATTAATGGCATAACGCAATTCACTTGGAGTTTTCCATCCGCTATTAATATCTTTAACATAAAAACGAATTTCAAAGTCTAAACTGCTTGAGCCGAAATCTTTGAACAAAACATACGGGGCCGGATTTCTCAGTACCAGTTTATTTTCTGCCGCACAATCTAGTAAAATTTGCGTAACCTTTTCAACGTCAGAACCATACGCAACCCCAACAGAAACACTTTGGCGTGACATATTATCATCATGTGTTTTGTTGGTAACCGTTGAAGAAATAAGAGTTGCGTTTGGAATAATGATGCTTGTTTTATCAAAACTTTCCAGTTCTGTTGTGCGAATATTAATTTGCTTAATTTTACCTTCAACTCCGCTTAAAACAACCCAGTCACCGACACGGAACGGCCGTTCTAACAAAATGATTATACCGGCAACTAAATTTTTAATTACATCTTGCAAACCAAAACCGATACCAACAGATAAAGCACCGGCAATAAACGCAAGATTAGTCAAATTTATTCCCAGCGCCATAATAGCAAACAATGTTGAAAGAATGAAGCCTAAAAAGCCGATACCCGATATTAGTGAATGGCGCACACCGTCGTCCATATCTATTTTTGCTAAAACATTTGCCGCCAGCTTATTTTTAACAACGCGTGATACCGTAAGCGAAGCAAAGAAAACCACAATCCCCAAAATTACGGCTATTAAAGAAATTTCAATGCCACCGATTTTAAAACCAAAAAGAATTTTGCGTGCTGCCGATAGCATAAAATCACCAGGTAATCCCCATAAATTAAGCAGCATAAAAATCAAAACCGAAATCATGGTCGGATTAATTATTGCACGCAGCCAAAAATCAATTTTTGCAACTGCCGTTTTTTTATAACTGCGAAAACCTTTCATCCAAGGGCCTGAAACAATAATTTTGCTTGAAACATCTATTATAGAACGACGCAAAACTTCAAACATTCCGCATAAAATCAGCGACATTACAATATGATTAAAAATAAACAAAGAAAGTTCCGGATATCCTAAAAGCGAAAGTGCAAATATGCTAATGCAAAACAAATGGCTGATGACAATCATCTTCAAACCACGATCAACGCTTTCTTCTGTTTCCTCAACTTCGGCATCAGCAGAAACTTCGTCTTTGTATGTATCAAATGATATTTTAGCAAACCAAGTTAAGAAAAAGGCTTTAATAGCACAACAGATAACCATTAAAAAATGGATTGTTTCATGTGGATAATCTGCCTTTTGCGCAACAATCAACTGAATTGTTGCCGCCGCATTAACCAAAATAAAAGTAAGCATCATCCGCGTAAAACGGGTAGCCTTTTCGCTGGCAATGTTAACTAAGCGCCATTGCGGATAATTCGGCGCAAATGTCACTCTGGAAACAGTAGCTTCGGCAATGGCTAATAAAGTTACAAACGAAGTGGTCATTAAAATATTTTCCAGCAAACTGCCGTCAAAAATCTTTGTGCTAATCATCCACAAAATGCACCCACCGACCAAAAATGCAAATATCAATCCGCGGGCTGTGGCAACCGCCACCGCAGCGATAACTTTGCGATTGAATGTCGGATTAGCAATATCTGATTTATATCCCCAATAATTTAATATCAGTTTGCGTAAAAATATGGCAAGCGCCAGTGCAATCATCAAAATAATGAACATTACGACGATACTGAAAAGTGCATAAGAACGCTGACTTTGCGGTAAATTTTGGTACCATTCCAACGGCGATTTAACAACATCCCAGAAAAAAATTCCATAAGCCTTAATACCCTCAAAAAAGACCAACGGATTAATCAACGCCGACTGTTTGGTCATCATATCACCATACAAACGATGATTGCGCGTGTTTAATACTTGCACCGTTAAATCTTCCATTTGCACCAAGAGTAAATCCGCCTCTTTAATTATGCGGTCTTCGGCTGAAAGTTGCTGCACTAAATCTTCTCGCTGTTTGGTAATAGCTGCATCTTCAGTCTCTCCTTCTTGCGGAGCTCTACCAAGTGCATCAAGCTGCTTTTGCACAAACTTCGCTTGTTTTTCTATTTCTTTTTTATTCTCAATAATTTGAATTTCAATTTTATTCAAATATGATGAATATTCATCAAGTTTTTCTTTGGCAATATTAGATTTTGCCAATCCTTTTTTAATTTTTTCCAACTCGGCAGTGATTTGTGTGTGTGCCAATGCCTGATTTATTTGTGATTGGCTAAGTCTTTTTGCTTCGGGAATCGGTGCTGCGAAAACCTCATTCGAAACTCCGCAATAAAGTCCTAAAATTATCAAACATACAGAAAAGATTTTCAGAAACATTTTTTTCATCAGTTAACCTTTTTATTCATTATAAGTTGAAGTACATTATATGCATTTTGCGCACTTCCTGCTCTCAAATCATCGGCTGCGCACCAAAAACTAAAACCGTTTTTAACGGAAATATCTTGACGCAAGCGACTGATATAAATATCGCTTTCCCCTTGCACATCATTCAATGAAACATAGCCTAAATCTGTGCGCTTATCAAAAACCACAATGCCCTTAGTATCACGCATAATACGTCTTACATCATCAACATCAACATCTTTGTTGCACTCAACATTAACAAATGCACCAATTCCGATAAATGATGGTACAAACGCACAATTAGCATGCACTTTAATATTTTTCCCCAGAAGTTTTTTAATTTCTACATTCATTGCCCATTCATATTTGGTTTCATCTCCGATAAATTCACCAACTTGTGGCAATACATTAAACGCTATTTGCTTATGAAAAACATCTTCATCATCTACAATAGGTTCATTCATAAAAATTTTGCGGGTCTGATTAAACAATTCATCCATAGCTTCTTTGCCATAAAGAGAAACGGACATATATGTATTGATAACCAAGCGAGTAATTTCATATTTTTCAGCCACATCTTTAAGCGGCAATAATAATTGAGCAACCTGCGGTGAAGGCAAAGCAACAACACCTCTTGGAGCTGCGGCAAGTTTTTCATCATTCAAACCTGCTACAATTAAAGGAACTTCCGAATCTGCGGTATATGCGGTTGAACAATCAATTACAAAAGTTTTTTTAGCTGCGGCACGCGGAACGTAATGTTTAGAAATTTCTTCTGATGTAGCAAAAACCGCAACATCGGCAGACCCAAAATCAAAATCTCTTAAATTATAAACGTCCATATCCACATCTTCGCCATAAGAAATTTGTGTACCCAGTGGACAATCTGTATCAACGGCAAAAACATCGTCCGCTGATATTCCATTTTCTTCAAGCATATTTAGCAGCTCTCTACCCTTGCTGTTCATAACACCGATAATTGCAATTTTTTTCATTTTTTCCTCTTTATTACTAAACTTTTTGCATAACTTTAACATACAGATTTTAAAAAATCTCTAAAAACCGAAGCTTTCATCAATAATTTTTGCCATATCCGCCATATTTTGTTCTGTAGGCTTCAAAGATGTATCTATTTCCACTGCGCCATGCGGTTTGCACAAAGGAGCGGAAGTACGCTTCATATCTCGCTCATCTCTAGACTTCATTTCTGCCAGCACAGTGGCATAATCTGTGGTAAAACCCGCCTTAATAAGGTCATTGCAACGTCTTTGCGCTCTAACCTCAACCGGTGCGGTAATATAAAACTTTAAATCGGCATTAGGGCAAATTACGGTACCGGTATCACGTCCGTCATAAACAACACCATTAGCAGGAGTTCCATCGGCAAAAACCGGATTCAGCGCAAAATTTTGCTGCATTTGCAATAAGGCAGCCCTTACCTCCGGATATGCCGAAACCACAGACGCGGCATGACTCCCGATATCAGAGCGAAAATCTTTATTTTGCGCCAACTGCATCATCTGCGGGAAAGTCAGCTCTTTAGCCGTTTTTTCTGCATATTTAACATCGCTTAAATCAACATTATTCAACACCATTTGCAACCCCACAGCACGGTAAACCATTCCGGTATCAAAATAGGCTAATTTATATTTTTGAGCCACAAACGCAGAAAGCGTACCTTTTCCGGCTCCGGCCGGACCGTCTATTGTAATAATCATTGTTTTGTTCCTGATGAATAATAAAATATGTTATAAATTCTTTAACACATTTTTTATATAATACCAATTAAAGAATATACTTATACCATATTTTTTATAAGGGAAAAGCCATGAAATTTTTAATTGCCGACGACCACGAACTTTTTTTGCAAGGGCTGCAATTTATATTGCAAAAAAATTATCCTGACGCAGAAATTGTTTTAGCGCGAAGCTATACAGATATATTTGACATCGTAGCCAAAGAACATGATTTTGATTTAATTTTAACTGATTTAGCAATGCCTGGGGCAACTTGGCATGAAGCATTGAATAAAATTCATAATGAATGTCCGGAAATTCCGATTATTATTATTTCGGCTGTTTTTGAAAAAAGTATTTTGCAAAAAACTTTTGATATTGGCGTTTCCGGCTATATTTCAAAATCTTTTTCTAATAATCTGATTCTCAGTGCCATTAATTTGGTTATGGCGGGTGGTATGTATATTCCGCCTGAAGTTATGCAAATCAGTATGCCTTCAACACCGGAACCAATGCGCGAACTTATAAAACAATTAAATGATGCAAATAATGGCAATGATATCAGCACAAACGAAAAAATATTAACCCCGCGGCAAACAGAAGTGTTGCAATGTTTGGCAGAAGGATTGCCTAATAAACTAATTGCTCATAAACTGGGATTAACCGAAGGAACGGTAAAAATACATATTACGCTCTTAATGCGCGCTTTAGACGTAACAAATCGCTTAGCTGCCGTGCGTAAAGCTGTTCAACTGGGTTTATTGCACGAAGATAAAAAATAAGGAGGTTGTATGTTAACGCAAAAATTGCCGCCTTATATGAACGTTCTATATAACCGCATTTATCAAAATCAGAAAGTTTGCGGAATTTTAGATGATAGCCGTATAGCAATGCTCACCAGCTTTTTTGCCGCCGATAAATTACAAAAAGATATGCTGCGCGATGTTCCGAAAAATGCGCATGTTTTACAAATAGGCCTTACTTTCGGTAAAGAAATAAACGTATTATACAATAAAGTTCATAAACGCGGAAAACTTGATATCTTTGACCTTAGCACAACTCAAATTGATTTGGCGGCGCAAAAATATGCTGATTATGATATGAGTATAGCAAACTATGATGCGTGCATTCCGTGGGATGAAAAATATGATGTAATTATTTGTTATATGTTGTTAGGTGAACTTCCATTAAAAACACGTTCTGTTGTTATGGATAATATTTTAGATAGGCTAACCACCGGCGGAAAAGCTGTTTTTATAGACTATGCAAAACCTGAAAGTTGGAATTTATTAAAATATCCACTGAAATGGTTTAATCGCTTATATCGTCCGTTTGTAGAAAGTTTGTGGCAACAGCCGTTGGAAAATTTTTGCACTAAAAAAGATGATTTTCGTTGGCATCACCGCTACTATCACGGCCATATGTTCCAAAAAACTGTGGCTATTCGTAAAATTTTAAATTCGGAAGATGTATTGAAACTAACTAAGTTATTTAGTGAGAAAAACAGCTGATAAATGACGGAGATAAGTAATTGTTGCATATAAAAGACATTATACCGTCACCGGAAATGTTGCGCCAAATTAATGATATTGACGCATTTAAATTTAAGTGGCAACAACAGTATGCAAATAAAGAATTCCCCTACGCCGGCATTTGGGACTATGTTCAGCCTAAATTTGCGGTTATTACTCCGCAAACAGATAATGCATTTATGGAAAATTTTTTTACGCACGTCTTTTCCAGAATGAAAAATTTTAAAGAACTAAATAATTATACAAACTTATTATTTGATATTTATAAAAATTATCCGCAGATTGAGCTTTCTGAAGCATCAATAAAACATATGCATCAAAGGCTTTTTGCTGCCACAGAAATGAAAACAGTTATCTCCGGACAATATAAAACAAAACATAATCATATCACCGTATATGACAAGAATCGCCGCAAAGTAACTAATTCTTTTGAAGCGGCATCGCCTGAAGAAACCCCGCACTTAATGGCAGAATTAGTTACTTGGACTAATGCTAATCTTGCCAGCTGCGTTTTGCATCCGCTGATAACTATCGGCATTTTTGCTTACTATTTTCTTGCTATTCACCCGTTTTTAGAAGGAAACGGACGTGTTGTCAGAGCTTTGGTTATTCTTTTGCTGCTAAAAGCGAGATATACATATATGCCATATGCTTCATTTGAGAGCATTATTAAGTTGAGTATGAGTTCATATTATCGCGCTCTTTGGTTAACAGATCAGACAATCTGGAGCAAAAATCCTAACTTTGCTCCTTGGCTGTCATTTTTTATTAGTGCCTTAGAAAAACACAAACTCTTGCTTGAAGAAAAAGTTTTAGAATTTTAAACCTTGTTTATTTTAGCATATCATTAATATGTTCTGCCTGAATTCGTTGCACTATTTCAGCAGTAATATCAATTACATCAGGTGTAAAAGCACCTATTGTTTGCTTATTAAAAATTGTCGGAGTATTTTTTTCATGTGCGATTTGCACTAAATTTTGATTAATGCGGTCCGTAATTTCCTGCAATGTATCGTTATATTCTTTTATCATTGTATCTCGTTTATTTTTTAATGAATTTAAATAAACATCAGAAAAATCGGCTTGTATATTTGCATCTTTCAGTGATGATATTTTGTTTTGTGCGGTTAAAACTTCATGGTTCAAAATATTTATTTTCGCCTCAAACTCAGCATTAAGCTCATCAACACGTAAACCGCGCAATGTGTCTTGCAAATCATAAACATAAACTTTAGCATCATCAAGTTTTTGCTGCAACTTATTTGTTTGCATAAATTGATAGACAACCGAGCATAACAAACCAAAAGATAAAACAAAAAGCAATATCACACATCTTTGTAAACGTTTTTGTTTTGCCTCTGCATTTATATCTTTTTTTGTTTGAGCCACATAATTATTAAAATCCATTTTATTTTCCTCTATTCACCGCAAGATATATGGAGAGAAAATTCCCTCCATATATCTGCTGTGGTTCCTATATTACCATGAATATGTTACACCCATACGGTAGACGTTATCAGCTGAATCTCCGCCCCAAGCTGCACCGATGTTGAGCATGAGGTTGTCGGTGAGCCAGTGATATGCACCAACTGCCGCAGCGGTATGACCGGAGTATGCACCGGTACCAACTGAAAGTTGTGTATCACCAACTGCACGAGCATTCGGAGCCAATGCTGACATTGCAGCCATAGAGGCCATACCGGCTTCAAAGTCCTTACGTAATTTTCTATAGCGATTATGTAAGGTATTGATGGCCGGAACCACCGTCTTTTCGGTATAGTTATACAAATTACCGAGGTGAGTATCTAAGTTGCTGATGGCATCGGTTACTGAAGTATCAATCGCCTCACCCATCATATCACGGTTACTTGCATACATTGCTTCGCGCAATCTAGAAACATCACCGATTGTGGTATTCATTGCTGCAAAGTTTTGGTTAACCGTATTGCTACCCGATACACCATTGACATATTCATACTTAGTGCTTCCGTCTTCATCTGTGCCGTTAGCAATTTTGAGTTGATCTGCCGTACCAATGTGCGAAGCGACATATGAAATCGAATCGCTGACACTGAGCTTATCATCACCTGTCGGCATTGTGTAGTTGATTTCCTTACCGGCAAATACACCGCCTTCAGCATAACCATCAAAGGTCATAGCACTTCTGTCACCGATAGAGGCATCAAGTGATGTTAAGTGGTCGCTGACTGTTGTGCGTCCGTTATCGGCGGCAGCTAAGTTACCCTTGTGGTTATCACCCAAGCTTTCAGCCAAACCGTGAACCGTGCCGAGTGTTGCATCAATATTATTCAATGCATCTACAACATTAGCCGGAACTTTGTAGCCACTGTTACCTTCAACATTGCTACCGTTAGTTAGGTTAGTGCTCAAAACTTTAGCACCTGTGACATCATCAATTGTGCCGTTCAGTTGCGTGAAGTCACCTAATGTTTGGTTAACCGCTGCAATGTTGGCATTAACCGATTTATCTGTGGTAACACCATTATATGTGGTGCTTAAGTCATTAGCAGAACCGATTGTACTCTTAATGCTGGTCAAAGCATCTTGAACCGTATGAACATCAAGCGTGCCGTATGAAACTGAACCATTGGTGTTAATATCAGGGTTCCATACACCGTCGGCAAATTCACCGCCTAAAGCTGTGTGAGCTTCGTTGGCAATATCATCAACTCGTGCCAAGTTTCTATCTAAAGCAGCCAAATTGTCAGATACCGAACGTTCGGTTTTCTCATCTGTTGCGCTGTCGTAATCAGCATCAGCCACATAGCGCAAGCTGTTATCATTAGATTGACCATCAACCATAGTATTACCAAGTGAACCGATTGTCTTATCTAAAGCATTCAATGCATCTACAACCGTCTTAGTATCATCAGTGAAGTGACCGTTTTCTTTATTGAGGTCTTCAATATCACCGATAACTTCCTGAGTTGCGCCAATCTTCGAATTGAGCGTTGATAACTGGTGAGCAACACTTGTATCTGTATCACCTTCATCTAAGACGCCGGTGCCACTCAAATTACCGATTGCTTGGTCAAGTTTTTCAAGATTTGCGGCAACGGTGTTTGTGGCATCAAATGCACCACCATTGATATTGCCTTGCGTGTCTTCAGACATCTTGCCAATCATATCACCCAAAGCCTCAACATTTGCGGTTAAGCTTGCAGATGTATCAATGTTTTCATGATGAGCATTCGGAGTTTCATCCCAAGTTCCGACATGGTCTTCTAAGTTGCTTACGGCATTATCTAAGTTAGTTAGATTTGCAGCAACACTGCTATCTGCATCGAGATGTCTGCCATCTTCTAACTGACCAATAGTCTTATCCAAATTCATCAAGTTTTGAACAACTGTATCAGACTTCTTCAAATTATAGACTTCTTGGCTATCAGTATAGTTGCCATCTGCATCTTTTGTGAAGTCGCCAACTCGCTTAATTTCATTATCTAAGTTCTTCAAATCTTGGGCTACTGTGTGACCATCTAAATACCCTTGGTCATTTCGTGTATTGGCAAGATTACCAATAGTATCACCCAAATTCTCAAGGTTAGCAATTACGGTGTAGCGAGAGTCAACATTTGCATGTTCGCCGCTATATTGACCAATCAAGCCTTTAATGTCTTCGCTCTCATCTTCCAACTCGCTGATTAAAGTATTCAAAGCTGCAATGTTTTGGTTAACAGTATATGAACTCTTAATACCGCCTTCAATAGTTGAAGTAATTTGCGATGCAACACCGATGTTTGACGCAATTTGGCTGATTGCCTCGGATATGGTCTTATTTCTAATGCCGTTTCTGCCATAGAAAACATCTAAGTTGTTATTAATTGCATTTCTATCGCCAATTGCGGCATCTAAGCTCATTAAGTTATCAGCAACTGTATTTCTGACGCTGAATGCTTCGGCCTTATACAAGTTACCATGGCTTGAACTTATGGTGCCTAAGTTGGCCGTAACTTTGCCGTCTAAAGCATCAATGTTTTGTTGCAATACACTATCTGCTTCTTGACGTGTAGTTGCTTCTGCATCAATGTTATCTTGCAACGTTTGTTCTGCATCTTTGGCTCTAGATACTTCCGCACTCAAGTTATTCGTCAGAACTTCTTCGGCACCGGTTGCACGCGTTACTTCTAATCCTAACGCTGTATCTACCTGTGTGATAGCTTGCGTTAAGTTTACAGCACCGCCGGCATAGCCTGTGTAACCATTCGTGTTGAACGAAGCTACATTACCTTCTGCCGTTGTTGCTCTCAACACTTCAGATGCTAAATCATTCGTCAGAACTTGTTCGGCATCTTTTGCTCTTGTTACTTCTGCAGTCAAGTCTGTTGTTAACTTGTTTTCTGCATTGGTTGCACGTGTTACTTCATCTGCTAAGTCAGAAGCTATTGCATTTTCTGCATTGGTTGCACGTGTCACTTCGTTGCCTAACGCCGTATCTACCTGTGTGATAGCTTGCGTTAAGTTTGTAGCACCGCCGGCATAGCCTGTGTAACCATTCGTGTTGAACGAAGCTAT
>JAFUBQ010000012.1 GCA_017460085.1 Alphaproteobacteria bacterium | reverse complement strand
TCATCCGCCCCAGATGCAAAAGCTCCCGAAAGGGAGCTGTTTTTGTATCGGCGGAAGACAGATGAGAACTGACGAAAAAGTCAGTTTGACAAGGAGGAGAGGCAGACGGAAGTATGCCGGTGAGCGAAGCGAGCGACGACGCAGCGGCGAAGCCAATCTGATCATCCGCCCCAGATGTAAAAGCTCCCGAAAGGGAGCTGTTTTTGTATCGGCGGAAGGCAGATGAGAACTGACGAAAAAGTCAGTTTGACAAGGAGGAGAGGCAGAAAAAATTACAATAATGCCTAATTTGCGGAAATTTCACTTAAATTGCCTCGGCAGTTTGCGACAATGCTTCTTCAATGCCGCGAGCAAGTTGGTCAGCGCAAGATGTTCCTTTGCCTCGGCAATCATTTCCTTTAAGAATTTTCATGGTTTTAACGGCATCAGCACCTTCTAAGAGCTTACTAATGGCCAATGTATTACCTGGGCAGCCGCCATAAAATTTAATATTATGCAGCTTGCCGTTTTCAATTGAAAAAGAAATTTGCTTAGCGCAAACTTGGTTTGTTTGAATTGTATAATCTTGCATTTTATTAACTCCTATCTGCATTTTAGGCGCATCATATTACAAAAACAATAAAATGCAACATAAAAAAACAAGCGTTTGCGTTAAATAAATATTAGTATAAATTTGCTACATATGCAAAATGATATAAAGGAGAATTTAATGCAATATTTTTATACAAATAATAATTCGGCAGATTTAATTGTGTTTTTTTCCGGTTGGGGTTGCGATGAAAATCAATTTACTAATTTGCATGATGATAAAGATGTTTTAATTTTATTTGATTATCAGAATCTTGAGCTTAATTTTGATTTTTCAAAGTATAACAATATTTATATTATTGCATATTCTGCAGGTGTATTTGTGGCTTCGGTTATGGCAGAAAAAATTCCGCATGTGCGTCAAAAAGTGGCATTATGCGGAAACCCATATTTGTTTGATGGAACCTTAGGACTTTCTTCTGAAATCATTGATGTTTTCAAAAATATAACTTTGGATAACTATTTGGATTTTCGTAAAAAATATATGGTATATTCTGATGATGAATATATTAAATACAATCAGTTGCAATCATTAAGAACAATTGAAAGTTGTGAAAATGAGCTGATTGCACTAGAAAAATTATATAGTCAAAACAAAAATTTTATAAATCCTGTATTTGACAAAGCTATTATGGCAGAAAATGATTTGATATTTAATTTGGCAGCGCAAAAAAACTTCTACCAAAATAAACTGCGCATAATCAAAAATGCCAGACATCACATCTTTTTTAAGTTTAGCAGTTTCTCTGATATTTTAGAATATTAAAATTCTTCGCTTTGCAGTGTTTGCAAAACTTCATCAACATGCCCCGAAACTTTTACTTTACGCCATTCTTTAATAATATTGCCGTTTTTATCAAGAATAAAAGTTGAACGTTCAATTCCCATATATTTGCGGCCATACATAGATTTTTCTTTCCAAACGCCGTATTTTTGCGCTAAT
This sequence comes from Alphaproteobacteria bacterium, assembly GCA_017460085.1. Lineage (GTDB taxonomy): Bacteria > Pseudomonadota > Alphaproteobacteria > RF32 > CAG-239 > RUG410. The sequence goes on along the minus strand of JAFUBQ010000012.1, from coordinate 38,709 downwards.
TCGTGATTGATATCGGCAACTAATGTAAAATTAAGCCCCTGCTTTTGCTGAAATTTTTGGTGCGAAGCAATGCTGTCGGAACTAACTCCGATGACTTCTGCATATTCGGTCAAACGGTTCATATTATCGCGAAAATCGCAGGCTTCTTTAGTGCAGCCTGATGTATTATCTTTAGGGTAAAAATATAAAACAGTTTTTTGGGCCGGCAAATTATCTTCATTAAATTCAAAAGGTTTTCCGTTTTTATCAATAGCTTGCAATAGCATTATTTTTTCTCCTTTATTGAATTAATATAAAGCAAAACAAATACAAGTCAATAGATACACGCTTGATTATTGCAACAAAATATTCTAATCTAAAGCCAACGTAGAAATAATTAAATAAAGGACTATAAAATGGAACTGCTAACGCCGATATCACCGGAAATGGATTATGCAAATAAAAAAATTGTGTTTTTGGCAGGGCCGATTAAAGGTGCGCCCGATTGGCAAGCACAGGCGATTGAGGATTTGTCGGATTTAGATGTGTATGTTGCCAATCCGCGCCGTGAAAATGTCGTCAACTTCAATCTTGATTTGCAGGTTAATTGGGAAAGCCGTTTTTTAGCGGCGGCAGATGTGATTATGTTTTGGATTCCGCCGAAAGTTGCCGATGTTGCCGGTCGCGATTATGCCCAAACTTCGCGCTTTGAGTTGGCGGAATGGATGGCAAAAACCCATTATAATCATACGCGTAAACAAGTGGTAGTCGGGATTGATGATGCCTTTTTCGGCAAAAGTTATATCGTTAAGCGGCTACAAGCAGAAAATGTGCCGGTTTATTCCACTTATGCCGAAACCCTCAGTAAAGTTCGCTCGTTATTAAAAAGCGGCGGGCGGGTTTTCTTTACTTCCGATACGCATTTCGGAAGTTCGCGGGCGATGACTCTTTCGCGCCGTCCGTTTATGACGGTTAAGGAAATGGATGCCGCACTTGTCTTAAATTGGAACAATGAGGTGGCTTCCGATGATGTGGTATATCATTTGGGAGACTTCGGCGACTTGAATGTCCGTCCGTATTTGCACGGCAAGATTCATTTCATTTTGGGCAATTACGAAACCGATGCCATAAAAGAAAATACCGACTTAGAGCAACAACTGAAAAAGTGCTTTGCCGGCGTTTTACCGCACAATACCTTGACTTTGAAAAATGGCGAACCGGTATATTTAACTCATAAGCCGAGCGAGTGCAAACGTGATATGTTTAACTTGTTCGGACATATCCACGGCTTAAGAAAGGTAAGTACCAACGGTTTAAATGTCGGCGTTGATGCCAACCATTTCCGCCCAATTAGTGAAGATGATGTACTGTTTTTCAAAAATGCCATATTAAACCATTATGATTATGAGGTGTTTTTATAATGATAAAAATTATCACTTTAGCTAAAATAGCGGCTGTTTTAAGCTGTCTTTTGTTGTTTGATGCAATTATATATGAGCCATACACTCTAAAAATTACAAATTATAATATATCTAATTCTAAGCTTGCCGGTATTAAAATTGTTTTTGCCGCCGATTTTCATATTGCTCCATACAAATGGGAAAAATGGCGCTTACAAAGAATTATAGAGACAATTAATGCACAAAATCCCGATTTGGTTATTTTGGGCGGTGATTATGTTAACCGCCATGATAAAAAATCAACAATGAAGCCAAACAACATTGCATTATTTTTGCAGCAAATTAAAGCTCCTAAAGTTGCTGTATTAGGAAACCATGATTCATATTATGGAAAGATTGATGTAAAAAAATCTTTAGAAAACGCTTCTATAATTGTATTAGATAACCAAAATATAAAGTTAAATTTACACAATCAAGATATTTATATATCGGGAGTGAGTGATTATGATACGGATAATCCTGATATGCAGAAAGCTCTGAAAGATGCCGGAAAGCCGCTTATTTTTGTGTCACATTCGCCTGATGCATTTACAAACCTTGATGGTGCGGCAGACATTGCCTTTGCCGGACATACGCACGGCGGGCAAATTATTTTGCCTTTTTTCGGCGCATTAGTGCATAATATCCAAAACGCAAAAAAATATACATACGGACTTATTTATGAACACGATAAACCTCTGATTATATCATCAGGTTTAGGCACCAGCGTTATACCGGCAAGGTTTAATAATTATCCCGAAATTGTGGTGGTTCATTTTAAGTGATAAAAATATAGATAAAAAATTAAAAAGTTCTAAATTAAACTTTTACTTGATTTTTAGAATGAAAATTCATAATATTTGTGTGCTGGTTAACAGTGAAAAATGAGCTTTATATAGTGGAAAAAATATCAATTAAAACTTAAACTTTAGATAATATATATCTGTTTTTTAATTTTTTTAGGAGAATAATAAATGTTGGGAAATTTCAGTTATTGTAATGAAACAAAAATATATTTTTGTGATGATTCACTAAAGTATTTAAATGATGAACTGCCGAAATATGGAAAAAATGTGCAGCTGATATACGGTGGTGGCTCAATTAAGAAAAACGGAATTTATGATGCTGTTGTTGATATTTTGAAAAAAAACGGAAAAAATGTTATTGAAGATGCCGGTGTTATGCCTAACCCAACCGTGGAAAAACTTAACGAAGGGGTGAAAATAGCCCGTGAAAATAAGGTAGATTTATTGCTGGCCGTTGGCGGAGGTTCTTGTTGTGATTATGCAAAAGCGGTGGCTGTTTCGGTTAATTGCGATGATGACCCGTGGCAAAAATATTTTATTCGCTTTGAGGAACCGACATGCAAAATTTTGCCGGTCGGATGCATTTTAACTATGGCCGGAACCGGTTCGGAGATGAATGGCGGTGCGGTAATTTCTAATCATGCAACAAACCAAAAAATAGGGCATGTTTTCGGCGCAGAAGTTATGCCGAAGTTTTCTATTTTGAATCCGAAATTTACATTTTCACTGCCGAAACGACAAATGGTTGCCGGAATTTATGATATCTTCAACCATATTTGCGAGCAATATTTTTCCGGAACAGATGATAATACCAGCGATTATTTAGCTGAAGCTCTGATGAAATCGGTGATACATTCTTCATTAATTGCCGTAGAAAATCCGGAAGACTATGAAGCTCGTTCTAACATTATGTGGAGTGCAACTTGGGCTTTGAATACTTTAATTGCCAAAGGCAAAACAACCGATTGGATGGTTCATATGCTTGGGCAAGCCGTTGGTGCATATACTGATGCCACACATGGTATGACATTAGCGGCGGTATCTTTGCCATATTACAGATATATTATGCCATATGGGTTGGCTAAATTTAAGCGTTTTGCTACAGAAGTATGGAGTATTGACGCTAAAGGAAAATCTGATGAACAAGTGGCAGAAGAAGGTTTGCAGACTATGGAAAATTGGATGAAAAAAATCGGCTTAACCATGAATATATCAGAGCTTGGCGCAACAGCAGATATGATTGAGGGTATTGCTGATAAGACATTTATTTTAACCGGTGGCTATAAGGTGCTAAACAGAGATGAAATTATCAATATTTTGAAGGCAAGCTTATAAAAACATTGAATTTTATTGTATTAGTAAAAGTCTCTGGAATCTAATGATTTCAGAGATTTTTGCTTAGTCCAATTAAAATTGTGCAGTATATTTTTTATAACGCAAATAATTATCTAAATCTTGCATAAAAGCATAGTCCCAAGCATATAAAAGCACAAAAGTGAATGCCATTGAAAAAGCAATAGTCATAATATGCAAAAAACTACTGCTGATTGTTGATTTCCAATCAATTCTTTTACTGTTAGGATAGTGAATATGCTTAATTAAAACAGCATACAATACTCCAATCGCACCAATAATTGCATATGGAACCCAAGCTTGTGTAAAAATAGCCTTAACCACTGACGGCGAATATTGAAATTTATAATACGATGCTAAACAAATTCCGGCAATTATCATTGGATTATTAATAAGAACACCAATAAGCCAAGCTATAAAATTCCCCATAATTTTTTTCACCCTTTTCTAATATCTATTCTATACAAGCTGTATCTATACAACCAATTGTTTAATAAACATATAACTTTATATTATTTTAGTGATTGCACGTTAATAATCACGAATTCCGATTTTGTACCGGTTTTAAATTTAATTGCCCAGTCAGAAATACCTGATGTTACTATGAAATCTGTTTTATTGCGTTTTTCATGACCATAAATGCGGTCATTTGCTCCAATCCATTTTCCCACTTGATTAAATGGCCAAAGCTGTCCGCCGTGAGTGTGTCCGGAAAGCACTAAATCGACTTCCGCCGCCGATTGATTTTCATAATCTGCCGGTTGATGGTCACCAACAATTAGGTATTTATCATTATCTAAATTTTGTACCAATTCAGCCATACTCAAACGCTTACCATGTTGTTCTTTTTCTACCGAATAATCACGTCGTCCGATAATGTAAAATTGCTCATCTAACAAAACAGATTCATCACGCAACACTTTAACCTTATTTTCTTCTAATGCCGCAACCAATTCTGCACCGCTAAAACCGCGATATTGCGGCCCGTAATATCCGTTATCATGATTACCGAAAACAAAATAAACACCATTTTTCGTTTTAATATTTCCCAAAGCTTTAGCTGCTTTTAACATATCATCTCGCGTTGTACCGTCATCAACAAAATCACCGGCAATTAAAAGCAAATCCGGCTTTTGAGCTTCTATTTTTTCTAAATGTTCAGCCATACCTTCAGCATTAAAAGTTGTTCCTAAATGAGAGTCCGCAAACATAGCAATTTTTAGCGGTTTTACATTTTTATCAGTATAAAGAGTGTATTGAGTTTGCCAAACATGATGATTCAAATACCAGCCACAAAGCAATGCACCGGTTGCCAAGGCTATGGCAATTCCTCCGGCATAATAGCGTTGAAAATTTTTCCCACTGCAGCGACTAATTAAACAAAACAATAAATCACAAAAAAGCCAAGCCATTGCAAAATAAATGACGCAAACAATGGCATTCATAAAATTAAGCCAATAGCCGACAACCAAAAATAAGCCGAACACAATTCCGCCGCCAATAGCTGCTTTACGTTTTTCACTTTCTTTGGTTAAACACTTAATGCAACCGAATTGGCACGTGCGATTACTAACATAAACTAACGCTGCACCGGTCAAAGCCAGTGTTGTCCACATTATAATAAGCCACATTGTCATGCTTTTGCCTTTCTTTCTTATTTATAGTTCTCTTCCAACAAAAATCCCTTACTTTTACAAATGTAAAAATAAGGGATTTTCTGTTTTAATTCCATCGTATTAAATTTTTTCAACCTGCGTATAGTCCAATTCCATCGGAGTTTCGCGCCCAAAAATTGAAAACAAAACCGTTAAACGATTCTTATCAGGTTCAACATCACGAACTGTTCCCACAAATGAGGTAAATGCACCTTCAATTACCCTCACCTGTTCCCCAATTTCAAACATAACTTCAGATTGTGCATTATTAGTCCCTTCTTCAACTTGACTCATAATGCGCTGTACTTCAGCTTCACTGATTGGCAATGGTTTGGTACGACTGCCTAAAAAACCGCTAACACGTGCAGTGTTTTTAATAACCAACAATGTTTCATCACGCTTTGCTTCATCGGAAATATCCATTTTAACCAAAATATATCCCGGAAAAAACTTTTGCTCTTTAATTTTTGGCTTTTCACCTTTACGCGGTACAACCACATTCTCAGACGGAACCCAAACTTCTTGAATTCGGTCTTCCATTTTTTTCAACATTACTTGTTCTCTAATCGATTCGGCAACTTTTTTTTCCGAACCGGAATAAACATTAACCACATACCAACGTGCTGACATTTATATAAATCCTTTTAACCTAGCTGCAAAATTTTATCAACGCCCCAACCTAAAACCATATCCACAACAAAGAAAAACGCTGTGGCCATGGCCACTAAAATAATTACCATAGTGCAAGTCGGAACAACCTCTTTCTTGGTCGGCCAAGTGACTTTTTTCATTTCTTGTTTCACCTGCCGAAAAAACTGTATAGGACTAATACTCATTTAAACCCTTTGTCTTACTATTAAACCTAAGGCAATATACATATTATTGTTACAAAATGTCAAGTGTTTCTTTATAATTTAGCCAACATATTTGCAAAACCTAAAATTTTGCCTTATCTATTTCTTTAAAATATGCCACGGTTTGCGGTTCAAGCTGCCATGTAGCATTTTCATCACAAGCCAAAATAGCGTGTTGGTGTTGTTGCAAAACACTAACCGGCCAAACGTGCGTAACACTGCCTTGAACGGCGTTTTTAACTGCAGCAGCTTTAGCTTTGCCCGAAGCTAAAATCATAACTTCAGCCGCATCCATCATTGTCGCAATACCAATAGTTAAAACCATCGGAGGTACTTTAGATACATCATTATCAAAAAAACGCGAATTAGCTTTTCTGGTGCTTGGCGTTAGAAGTTTTGCGCGAGTGCGTGAGCTGAGCGATGAATATGGCTCATTAAATGCAATATGTCCGTCTTCTCCAACCCCGCCTATAAACAAATCAACCCCGCCTGCTGCAGCAATTGCTTTTTCATAATTAGCACATTCCTTAGCATAATCAGTTGTTAAACCATCAAGAAAATGAACATGTTCTTTTTTTATATTAACATACTTTAAAAATTTTTCCCATAGATAATATTGAAAACCATGTTCATCTCCGGCACCAACACCAATATATTCTCCCATACCGAAAAACACAACATTTTCAAACGAAATTTTTTTCTCTTGATAATAGCGGGCTAAAATATCAAACATGCCAAGCGGTGTTGAACCTGACGGCAAACCTATAACAAACGGCTTTTTCGGTGTCGGGTGATGCTTGTTAATCCGATACATTACATAATCAGCAGCCCATTGTGATAAATTTTCGTAATTAGGTTTAATAACAACACGCATTTTTGTTCTCCTTGTTTATATAATTAATAGTGCGGCGGCGGTGTTTCTTCGCTTAACGGTTTAACTAAATCGGCATCTAAAGCACTTTGCAACAACGCATTTTTCCGCTCCAGCAGTTCAATCATTTTTCCTTGTTTAACCACCACATCACTCAGTTCGGCTAAAGATTTTTGCATATATGTTACACTAATTTCCAACTCAACCAAGCGCTTATCTAATTCTTCTGCTAACATTAAAAACTTCCTTTGAAATAACTTCCCACTGTTTTGCGAATATTCAGATATTTTCCAAATTCCTCTTTTTCGTAAGCCCGCGTATCTATACGTTTTAACAGCTCATCTTTTTCTGCTTTAGTCATATCGGTTGCATCGCCGTTTTCATCATATATCCAATATTTCTGACGCTGGTCTTGTTGCCGCAATTCTATAATTTTATTGCCATCACGATTATACTCAATATAGTCTTTACCATTCCATATACCGTTATGATATAGTTTTTCCTGATACGAACCACCATCTTCATAATATGTTTTGCGCCAACCTTCCGGACTGTTGTCCTTAAATTCCTGCACAAATAATTTGCGTCCGCTCGGATAATATCCGACAACTTCACCCTGCACTTCTCCTTTAATGTATGGAATTGTCATTGTCAAATGTCCGTCTGCATCATAAAATCGTACCACACCATCTAATTCGTCATTGGTATAATTTGCCGTTACATAAGGTTGACCGTTCAAATCATAAGCTGTATATGCTCCGTCTAATTTTCCTTGTTTAACGCTTTGTTCCTCATCAATTTGTTCAATGCCGGAATAGTATGTTCTGACTGTTCCATCAAGAATGCCGTTGCGATATGGTAATTCTCGGCTTTTAGAACCGTTTTCATTATATATAATTAAAAGGCCGTTCAATTTATCGGTTTGTAATGTTCCGCTTTCATCAAAAGATAATTGGCTTGGTGTTACATTATCAAACGGTTGCAGCTTATATTTAGGATTACCATTTTCATAATAACCGGTACCGGAACCTTGAAAAACACCATCTTTAAAATCTAATGATGTAACTAAATTTCCAAAACGATCACGCGTTTCCACTAAGCCGGATATTTTACCGTCAACATACGGAACTGTTTCTTTAATGGTTTTACCATCAGCGCGATAAGTAATCACATTGCCCTGAACAACTCCGTTAACAAATTCAGCTTGCTGAATGCGGCGAGCTTTTTCGTCATATAATATTGCTGTACCGTTAACTGCATCGTTTTCATAATAAACCCTTAATTTAATGTTTCCGTTTTCATAATATTCAATATATTCACCATTAAGTTTATTAGCTTTAAAAGTTGCCTCACTTTGTTTACGTCCGTTGGCATAATAAAAAATTTCCGTTCCGTTTTTTTCTCCATTAATAAATTGAGTTTGAGCTTGTAATTTTCCGTTTTCGTAATACATCTCCCCATTGCCATTTAAAACACCTTGTTCATACGGCAATTTAGCATATACATTACCATTGGCATAATATAATGTCAGAATGCCTTGCAGCTTGTCATCAACATATTTTGCTTCTACAACTTTAGCTCCGTCAACTTTATATTTTTGGTACAAACCGTTGCGTAAATTATTTTTAAATGTAACAAATTCTCGCAGTTGTTTGTTATTATAATAGGTTTTTGTCGGTCCTTCCAAAGCATCTGCCTCATAATTAATTTCTGCTTGGATGTTACCGTTTTTAAAATAGTTAATTTGTTTACCTTCAAACAAACCTTTAACATAATGGCTTTCTTCTAACAATTCGCCGGTTTCATAATATACACGCTCCACACCTTCAGAACGGCCGTTAACAACAGTTGTTTCTGAACGCAAAGCCCCGCTTTCATAATATTCGGTAACTTTTCCATTAATTACCCCCTTATCATCAAATTCAATAGTATATCTGACTTGTCCGTTAGGATAATAACCAAATTCTCGCCCTACTTGTATGTTGTTTTTAAATTCCGCTTTGCTGAGCAATCTTTCGTTTTCATCATAAGCTTTGGCTTCACCATTCAATTGATTGTTCAAGTAAGTATAAATCTTATCTAAATGTCCGTCTTTAGTATAAACTTTTGTTTCGCCGTTTTGTTCATTATCAACATATTGAGCTTCAGATTTAACGGCTCCGTTTGTATAATATGTTACGACAACCCCGTTACGAGCGCCGTTTTTATATGGAGTTTCGGTATGTATTTTTCCATTGGCATAATATGTTTTTTCCACCCCGTCTTTGTGTTGCGGCAATATGTCAGAATCATCAGCTGTCCTTTTTTCATAAAGCGAACCGCCGCCTGAAGACGGAAATAAATTAAATTTTAAACCGACAACCACAATAGCAACAATTGCAAATAAAATTAATAAGCCTTTTTTGTTTTGCATATTTTCAACTCCATCTCGACCAAATAATAAAATATATTTCCTAGTTATCATGAAAATTTATTTTCTTCAAGAGCAATTACCACATTTTGCGCAAATATCTTCAGCAATTTAGAAAACAAAAAGGCAATATTATAAATAACTTAGCGTCCGCCCTTCTTTTTAGAATTAAAGTTTTTATTGACAATTGTTCGCGGAGCATATGACCGCAATGCTTTCATATGTTTGGTTTTATATGATTGTAATGTAACTTCCATTATTTTAGGCATCGGAAATAATTTGAATATTTTTTTATTATCAACCACCTCTTTTTTCAAAGGTTCAGGCGTTTGTTTTTCAATAATTTCCACATTAGGTTTTACATCGGTCAATGCTATGCCGAAAAGTTTGTTTTGTTCTTCTTGCTTCAATTTGATATATTCAGAGCTGCTGATTGAAACAAAAAAAATTATCATACTCCGATAATATTTTACGGCTTCTGTCTCTTAAGCTTAAAAAATTTGCGTGAGATAATATAAGCAACTTGTTCATTTTTTTATTATCCGTTTTTTGAAACTAAACGTTGCGCATTATAACAAAACAAACCTTATATGTCAAGCAATACGCTTAATTAGCCAATAAAACATGCTTTGATATGCAGATAAATCTAATCATTAAGTTGACAGTTGATATTTTTTAATTTATCGTCAGCAATGTAATAACAAATAATGTGAATTTAACCGAATTGTCCCGCATTTTAAGAGGACTAAACAGGAGAATATATATGTTAAAAACAGCAGAATCGGTGTCTTTAGGGCATCCGGATAAAACAGCGGATTATATTTCAAGCTATATTTTGGATAGATATTTGGAGCATGATGCAAATGTGCATTATGCAGTTGAAGTTATGGTAAAAAACAATACGGTTGTTTTGGGAGGAGAAATAAGCAGTACTTATGAACCACCTTCTTTTACCGAATATGTAAAGCAAGCACTGCGAGAAATAGGATATGATGAAAAATATGCCGTTAATTGGGGGCAAAATGCCATTGATATAAATAAGCTTGAAGTAGTTCAATTATTAAGTTGCCAATCAACACAAATTGCCCAAGGCATTAAGTGTGACGGTTGGGGTGACCAAGGAATATTTGTCGGATATGCTTGTCAGGGAGAAGAAAATATAAGTTGTGAACTATATTTAGCGCGTAAGCTTAATAAAGCACTTTATGAAAAAGCAAAGCAAAGCACAAATTTAGGCCTAGATATTAAAACGCAAATAACAATTGATGAAAATAATAATATCACAACAGCAATAGTAGCAATTCCAATGCTTAAACCAGAAGATTTAAGCTCTTTTACGGCACAAACATTAGGGCAAATTCCGCAAAACTTAATTATTAACGGCACAGGAAATTATTTGACGCATTCAAGTGTAGCTGATTGCGGTATTACAGGGCGAAAACTGGCATGTGATTTTTATGGCGCTGCAGCACCAATCGGCGGTGGTTCTCCTTGGACCAAAGATGCCTCTAAAGCTGATTTAAGCCTCAATTTATATGCACGTCATTTAGCTTTAAAAAATTTACAAAATTATGATGAAGTTTGGGTATATTTATCATCTTGTATAGGTAGTTCATGCTTGCCGAGTGCAACGTTAAAATGGCGAAAAGGTAAAGTATATGGCGAAGATATACTGCACATAGAATATGCCAAGCCTTCTGTTATTGCAGATAAATTTTGCTTGAACAAACCTATATATGCAAAAATGTGCCGCAATGGTTTGTTTGCAAGATAAAGTACATTTATTATTTTTTTTTGCTATACTTTTATAAAGATTGTGCTATAACAAAGCTATTGAAGGATTATTGATGATGAACTTAAAACATAAATTTGCCTTATTTTTGCTTTGTAATTTACTTTTGTGGAGCCTAATTCCATTGCTGCGCCACAGCTTGTCTATGGATACTCAAGAGGCCATAGTATGGGGCAAATATTGTTTTTGGGGAACAACAAAACACCCGCCGTTTTCCGGTTGGGTTGCTTATAACTTTTGGAATTTGTTCGGGCATTTAGACGGCGTAATGTATTTTTTAAGCCAAATTTTTGTGATACTAGGTGTGGTTTATATTTATCGTTTGGCGCGCTGTTTTTTAGATGAAACTAAAGCTGTTTTGGCAGCGTTATTGCAGTTTGGCATTATTTATTACAATTTTTCCAGTGTTGAATTTAATGTTAATGTAATATCTTTGGCATTGTGGCCGATGTGTGCTTTTTATTTTTGGCGCGGCTATACAACAAATAAATGGGCTGATTGGCTGCTGTTCGGGTTGTTTACCGGTTTGAATTTGCTCAACAAATATGTGGGCGGGTTGCTATTGGCTGCATTAGGTGTTTTTGTTTTATTAAGGCCACGGCTTTTTAAAAATCCACGTTTATATACATCCGGTTTAGTATGTATAGCACTGGTCGCCCCGCATATATATTGGCTTTATCAAAATGATTTTACACCGTTTAATTATTTATTGAATCGCAGCTCCGGCGGAAAAATGATTTCGGCATGGCGGCATTTGTTTTATCCTCTTAAATTTGTTGGAGCGCAAGTTTTATTTGCGGCAGCTGCGTTGTTAACCTATGTTGCATTTAGGCATAAAAATAAAAAAGAAAAATTCAGCGGTACACACGATAAATCAATATTTCTATTGCTTATCGGATTTTTGCCGTTAGCGGTTTGGGTGGTGCTGAGTTTACTTAATGGTCATGCGCTGAAAAGTATGTGGGGTTTTCCGTGTTTGTTTGCCGTGGGAATTATGTTGTTTTACTTTTTGCCGTTTCAGTGCGGAAATTATCAGGAACAGCGATTTTTCAAAGTTATGGCTGTATGGACAGCGTTGTTCGCATTTGCTTATGGTGCGCAATGTATTTTAACCACAAGTCAGCGTTATCAAACAGATGTTCGAAAAGTAACGGCAATGTTTGAGCAAAAGTGGGCTGAGCATACGGCAAAACCTTTGAAATATACAGGCGCTGATGTTTGGTTCGGCGATATTATGGCATTGTATGCTTCGCATGAAATTAAACCAATGATATGGTTTGAACCAAAATCTAATCCGTGGTTTGATAAAGCAGATTTTGAAAAAGCAGGTGCCTTGTTAATTGCCACCAGTGAAGGTGAATATGCCCAATATCAACAAATGTATGGGGCAGCAGTATCCGCACCGCAAATATTAACACTTGAATTTAAGAACTATTTCGGTAAAACTGCAACAATAGATATTTTATTTGGATTTTATGAGCCTTGGGAGGTTAGTGATGCCGCAGAAAAATAAACTGGTGAGTATTGTTATTTCAGCATACAATGAAGAAAATAATGTAACGGAATTGCATAAACAGTTGCGCAAAAACTTAGACTATTTGAACAGTGTTGATTTTGAGTTTATATATGTTGATGACGGCAGCAGCGATAAAACTTATGAAAATTGTATGGCGTTGCAAAAAAAAGATGAACGAGTGAAAATTGTGCAGCTAAAGCGCAATTTTGGTCACGAAATTGCCATGACCGCCGGTATGGACTATGCTAAAGGCGATGCGGTGATTTTTATGGATGCCGATTTACAACATCCGCCGGTTTATATTCCGCAGATGATTGAGTTGTGGCAACAAGGTAAAGAAATTGTTTTAACCAAGCGCTTGGATAATAAAGATACATCAGGGTTGTATAAATTATGCGCTAAAACTTTTTATTGGTTGCTTAATAAACTTTCTGATACCAAAATTATGGAGAGCGCGCCTGATTTTCGGCTTTTAGACCGCAAATATGTTGATTTTTTGAAAGGTTTTAACGAGCAAGACCGTCTGTTTCGTGGGCTTTTGAGTTGGATTTTACCGCAAGAAAATGTGGCATATATTGATTTTGTGGCGCCGCAGCGCTTTAGCGGCGAATCTAAATATAATTTTGCTAAATCGCTGCGTTTAGCAATTAACAGCATTCTACAATTTTCGGTCATGCCGCTTAGAATTGCCACATATTTGGGTTTAATAACGGCATTTATGGCAGTTGTCTTAGGTTTATATGTTTTTGTTGAACATTTCTTTTTACATAATCCAACTCCGGGATATGCTACCATTATGGTTTCGGTAATGTTTTTAGGCGCCGTGCAACTGATTTGCCTCGGCATTATCGGTGAATATATCGGCAAGATACACATTGAAGTAAAAAAACGGCCGCTTTATATGGCTGATTATGTTGCAGCGAAAGGCAAAAAACGTGATAAAAAAGATATTTAATGCCGATGATTTCGGTATGAGCTTGGGCGTTAATGACGCTATTGTGCGTGCATATAATGAAGGTATTTTAAACAGTGCCAGTTTGATGGTTAATCAAAAATATGCCGCAGAAGCTGTGGTGCTGGCAAAAAATATGCCTAATTTAGAAATTGGTTTGCATCTTAATTTAACGAATGAAAAACCGGCGGCTAATCCTGCGCAAATTCCGTTATTGGTCGATTCTCAAAGCAAACTCAAAAACGGTTTTGTAAATTTGCTGTTGCTCTCAGTTTTACACCCTAGAGCTTTTAAAAAACAAATTGAAATTGAAATTCGCGCTCAAATCAATAAATATACAGCAACCGGACTGACTTTAAGCCATATTGACGGCCACCGTCATGTACATCTGATTCCGGCAGTTTTCAAAATTGTGCGACAAATTGCACAAGAATATAATGTGTCGCGTATTCGGGTGATGAATGAAAATATTTTTAATACTGTTAAGCAAAATAAAAGCAAAAGTTGGCTATTTGACGGCGGACTGGTTAAGTATATTATTTTGCGCTTTTTAACATGGTGGAACGGATATCAATCTGATGTATATTTTTATACCATTTTATACACCTGCAAATTAAGTAAAGCGCAGTTTCAAAATGTAAAAATTCCAAATGGTTATAAAGCGGTTGAAATTATGATTCATCCGGCAACACCTGATATGGATAAACAACACATAGAAGATATTTGGGATGAAAGTGTTTTATCACCATATCGCACACAAGAATTGGAAGTTTTATTAGATAAAAATGTAGCAAAAGGAATTAATTAAATGCAGCGTTTGCTGAAAATTTATTTTTGGGCAGAGAGTGTTTGGTTTGAATTACCGGAAAAGTTGCGTTTTTTGCTGGTCGGCGGTTTTAATACCGTGCTAGCTTACGGCATATTAAATGCGCTTGATTGGCTGTTTGGCTATTTAAATGCCCAAAATCAATGGAACTTTTCGCCGGAGCTGATTGCTAATGCGGCGCTTTTGGTGCAATATATAGTAACAATCAACATTTCGGTAGCCACCATGCGTTATTACGTTTTTCAAAGCAATGGTTCGTGGCAGAAAGAATTTGCCAAAGCATGGTCAGTATATATTTTTTTATATTTAATCAATGCACCTATTATGACATTTTTAATGGTAGTTTTCAGCTTAAAGACATGGGCAGCACAAGCCATATATTTAACATTTTCCACCATTTGCACATTTATTCTGCATAAGTATTTTTCATTTCGCAAAAAAAGATAATATGAAACTCCACCGGCTTACGCCGGTGGTATCATTTTAGGTCAAGCCAAGCTTGTCCTAAATCTTCTCGTCCTTGATATTCTATATAGCGTTGTATCACTGCCTCATTAACCCCTACGGTACTGTCAAAATACCCATCTGACCAAACACTTTATGTACCGAAATAGCATTTTTTAAGAAACAGGTATTGCTTTTTCAAATCCCTCGCCGTGTTTGATTTTATTATGCGCACAACACTACCCACACTCATCTTTGGTGGTATCGAAACCAACAGATGTATATAGTCTCTGTCATGATTTTGTTCTATTAAGTATATTTGTGGGTAGTGTTCATGAATTTCTATCAACCGTTTCTTAAAAAATCCATATACACCAGCGTTGAATATCTTCTTACGGTATTTTGTCACTATCACTATATGATAGTGGCAGTGATACACGCAATTGCTTTGTTTGCTATACTTTATTTCTTCTATAACCGCAGTATAGCGCGAAGATTTAGGATTGTCTACATCTACCTGCTTACGCAGGTAGTGTTACGTTCGAATCATAAATCTCTTATTTTATTTACTATCTGAGAACGTTCCACGCCTCCGGAACAAACTTCATGAAACACAACCTCATCTTTGAGAGCTGCTCTCAATGCTTCATTGGTCTTATTGCGGCTCATACCGCGCTGTTTACCAAGTTCTATAAATTTTTCGTAGTCACCTTTTTGCAGAATATCAAACAACACATGTAACGGAATAATGCGGTCGGTGTCGATAATATCGCTTATG
Source organism: Alphaproteobacteria bacterium (assembly GCA_017460085.1). GTDB lineage: Bacteria > Pseudomonadota > Alphaproteobacteria > RF32 > CAG-239 > RUG410. The sequence goes on along the minus strand of JAFUBQ010000012.1, from coordinate 23,034 downwards.
ACACGCATTTCCTTGGAACAATACGACACAACATAGTCTTTATAAGCTGTAATCGGCTCAAGTTTTAGGGAATATAAGGGCAAGTGTAATGCTGTAGAATAAGGAGAATAAATAACTCTTACTTGCTGCCTTCTGCTGTTGTCGCCGTGCTTATTTTGACATTACAGCCTGTGGCTGTTAGTGTCATCAGCATAATGGCGACATGGCTTTTATGGGACTTGATGTCATCGGTAATACATTAGCTAAACAGACAGTAGTCTGGAGCTAAAATTTATTAACATATATAACTGCGATATATCCTCTGTTTTGTTGCGTTTCGACAACCGTTTTTGCATCTGAAACGGTGACAACATACCGATATTTCCATTGTTGGAATCATATTCAAATATTAAGTTGTTGAAAAGGCGACGTAATTCATCAAAAGGCCATTTATTGCTTGTTGTCATATTCTTTATCATTTCCCTTGCTTCATAAAAATTGTCTGTATGCAACGACATCCGCATATATCTGCGTTTATTATTTATGCGTGGTAACTCGACTCTATAATAAAAAATATTATTGCGCTATACTAAATGAGGAACTTTTGCATCACAGTTTACATCACACTTTTTAAACATTTCAGCCTCCAGACGTTATTTTGACGACGGTTTAAGTGTAAATGCTTGATTTGTAACGCTTTTACATTTTGGGTGCAGACCTGATTTTCAATTCCAAAAAACAAAAAAAGCCTTGAAAAATCAAGGCTTAAACATTGGTACGCGCTTTAGGATTGGCTTCGCCGCTGCGTCGTCGCTCGCTTCGCTCACCGGCATACTCTCGTCTGCCTCTCCTCCTGGTCGAACCCTTTTCTCAGGGTTCTTATCCCTTACTGCTCTAACCAATAAAAAAACCGGCTCAAGGCCGGTCTTATTATTGGTACGCGCGCAGGGATTCGAACCCTGGACCCACTGATTAAGAGTCAGTTGCTCTAGCCAACTGAGCTACGCACGCATATTTTCAAAACAAGCTATGTATAAATCAATATATTTTTTTTTGCAACATTTTTTTATTTTTTTTTCACAATTGTATATCTATGCAATTTATAAAAAACTGATTTAATCAAATAAAATGCTTGCAATTTAAAAAAGATTGCGTTATAAGCACTGTTGTTTGAGTTGTTCGGGCGAAAAAGGCATGCCTGACAGCTTGTTGTTAATTCCAGATAGATGAAAGGGAATAAAATGCCAAAATTAAAAACTAAAAAAGCCGCCGCAAAACGCTTCAGCGCTACCGGAACCGGCAAAATTAAAAGAAATCACTCGTTTAAGAGACACCTTCTCTTTAACAAGCCGACAAAACAAAAAAGACACGCTCGCGGCACACGTTTAATTGATGTTGCCAACAAGTTTGTTAAAAAGTTTTTACCGTTTATTTAAGAGGGAGGATAAGATATGTCTCGTGTTAAAAGAGGTTTAACGGCTCACGCTCGTCATAAAAAAATTTTGAATATGGCGAAAGGTTATAGAGGTCGTAACAAAAATGTATTCAGAGTAGCTGTTGAAAAAGTTGAAAAAGGTTTGCAATATGCATACCGTGATAGAAAAGCAAAGAAAAGAAGTTTCCGCTCTTTGTGGATTCAACGTATTAACGCTGCCACACGTATCCATGATATGACTTATTCTCGATTTATCAGCGGGCTTGGTAAAGCAGGTATTGAGCTTGACCGTAAAGTTTTAGCTGATATCGCTTTGAAGGAGCCCCAAGCATTTGCTAAGTTGGTAGAAACTGCCAAAGCGGCTCTTAAGTAATATAAAAGATACAAATAAATTTGATAAAAAAGAGTTGGCTTCAGGCATTTCCGGCCGGCTCTTTTTTATTTTTTTTGAACAAATAAAGGTTTCAACAATGGAAAATTTAGAAAACTTAAAAAGTGAAATTATAGAAAAAATCAACACCTGTAAAGAGCTGAAAGAACTTGATGATGTTCGTGTTTCGGTGCTGGGTAAAAAAGGGCAAATTACCGAGATGATGAGAGGTTTAGGTGCTTTACCGCTAGAAGAAAAAATTGCTCTTGGCAAAGGTTTAAATGTGCTGAAAACCGAGGTGGAAACTTCTTTAGAAAATCGTAAAAAAATTTTAGAAGAACAAGCATTAAATGCTAAATTAGCACAAGAAAAAATTGATGTAACTTTACCAATTCGTCCGGAAACACAGGGACGCATTCATCCGGTAAGTAAAATTTATGAAGAAGTTACGGCTATTTTCGGGCAAATGGGTTTTGATGTAGCAAATGGGCCGGATATTGAAGACCAATTTCATAACTTTAACGCACTGAATATGCCGGCAAACCACCCTGCCCGCCAAATGCAAGACACTTTTTATATTAATGATAATCCGCAAAAGCCGTTTGATATGGATACGGCTTATGTTGTGCGCACCCACACTTCTGGTATGCAGATTCGCACCATGGAAAATAAGCGTCCGCCTATCCGTATTGTGGCACCGGGAAGAACATATCGTTCCGATTACGATGCCACACATACGCCGATGTTTCACCAAATTGAAGGATTAGTAATTGATAAAAATATTACTATGGCACATTTAAAAGGCTGCTTATATGATTTTATGAAAGCGTTTTTTGAACTTGATGAACTTCCGGTACGTTATCGTCCGTCATATTTTCCATTCACAGAACCTTCGGCTGAAATGGATATCGGTTGCTTAAAAACAAAAACCGAACTCAAGGTCGGTGCCGGCACTGATTGGCTTGAAGTTCTCGGCTGCGGAATGGTTCACCCTAATGTTTTGAAAGCTGGAGGCATTAATCCGGACGAATATCAGGGGTTTGCTTTCGGGTTAGGTATAGACCGTTTAGCTATGCTTAAATATGGCATTCCTGATTTGCGCACATTTTTTGAATCAGATGTGCGTTGGCTGAAACATTATGGATTTACGCCGCTTGATATTTCTTCTATGACCGGCGGTTTGAGTAATAACGGAGGATTGGCACGATGAAATTAACACTTTCTTGGCTTAAAGAGCATTTAGAAACAACAGCAACACTTAGCGAAATTTGCGATACTTTAACAAGAATTGGCTTAGAAGTTGAAGAAGTAACTGATCCGTCGGCAGGTCTTAAAGATTTTGTGGTTGCACGCATTGATAGTGTTGAAAATCACCCTGATGCCGATAAATTACATGTTTTATGCGTTAATGACGGCACAGATAAATATCAAGTTGTTTGCGGAGCACCGAATGTGCGTGAAGGACTGATTGGCATTTTTGCTAAAGAAGGAACACTTATTCCGCTATATAACGAGCGTTTGAAAAAGACCACAATCCGCGGTGTTGAAAGCTGCGGCATGATGTGTGCGGTTGATGAAATCGGTGTCGGTTCTTCGCATGATGCAATTATTGAATTGCCGGCTGATACACCGCTCGGAGTTAGTGCAGCAGAAGTTTTGGATATTGATCCGGTCATTGAAATTTCTATTACCCCAAACCGAGCAGAATGTTTGGGCGTGCGCGGTATTGCACGCGATTTGGCCGCCGCCGGTTTAGGAAAATTAAAACCGCTTAACATCAGCAAAACAACCGGTAAATTTGCCAACCCGATTAACATTACGGTTAATTGTCCGGCCGAATGTCCTACTTATACGGGGCGCTACATTAAAGGCGTTAATAACCATGCCGAAACCCCAAAATGGATGAAAGACCGATTGAATGCCATCGGTATTCATTCCATTTCGCCGCTGGTGGATATTACAAATTATATCAATTATGATTTGGCGCGGCCGCTGCATGTGTTTGATGCCGATAAATTGAGCGGCAACATTACCGTGCGTATGGCAAAAAGCGGCGAAAAGTTTGTGGCTTTAAATGAAAAGGAATATATTTTGCCTGATTATGCTTTAGGCATTTGCGATGATGAAGGCGTGCAATGTTTGGGCGGTATTATGGGCGGCTTGGAAAAAGGCTGTTCGGCAGATACGACAAATGTTTTGCTTGAATGTGCCTTGTTTAAGCCTGAATGTATTGCAAAAACCGGTCGCCATTTGCAAATAGATTCTGATTCACGCTATCGCTATGAACGCTGGGTTGACCCTAAATCGAATATCAGCGGTTCAGATTATGCCACACAGCTAATTTTAGACATTTGCGGCGGAGAAGCATCTGATTTAAGCATAGTCGGCACGGAAGAATATACCCCGCAAACGGCATATTTGCGTCCGGAACGTTTAGAAACATTAATCGGCATGCCTGTTGAAAAAGAAAAATCGATGCAAATTTTGCAAAATCTCGGCTTTGAAGTATCGTTTGAAAACGGTAAAATTAAGGCTGTTTCACCAAGCTGGCGCGGTGATATTGAAGGCGAGCATGATTTGGTTGAAGAAGTTGTTCGCATGATTGGCCTTGATGAAATTCCGGCTGTATCTTTACCGCATGACCAACTGCCGAAACCAATTTTGACCGCCGAACAGCATAATGCGGTTGTAGTAAAGCATGAACTGGCCTTGCGCGGCATGTATGAAACAGTAACATGGAGCTTTGCCGATAGCGATATTGCCCAATATTTCCGCCAAAATAGAGAAGCAATTTTGCTGCACAATCCGATTGTTAAAGAGCTTAACGAAATGCGCCCGTCAATTTTACCAAATTTACTGACTGCGGTTAAAAATAATATTGCCCGCAGCTATGCTAATTTGGCATTGTTTGAAGTAGGTCCGGTATTTGACGGCAGAAACCCTACGGAACAACATATGTCTGCCAGCGGTGTGCGATGCGGTCAAACAGCTAAAAAAGATTGGAGCGGTGCCGCCAGAGCTTATGATGTGTTTGATGCTAAAGCCGATGCTTTAGCGGTTATTGCGGCGGCCAACGGTCCATATGAAAATCCGCAGATAACTGCCGATGCACCGAGTTATTATCACCCTGGACGTTCGGGAACAATTCGTTTGGGTAAAAATGTGCTGGCATATTTCGGCGAAATTCATCCGAGTGTTTTGAAGGCTCTTGATATCAAAATGCGAGTGATGGCTTTTGAGGTTAATTTGAACAACATTCCTTTGCCGCGCAAAGCCCAAGAAAAAGCTCGTAAAAAGCTGGAACTTTCAGCTTTTCAGCCAATGGATAAAGATTTGGCATTTGTGGTAGATAAAGATGTGACGGCGGCGGCAATTATGGCAGCGGCGAAAAATGCTGACCGTAGCCATATTACCGACGTGCGTATTTTTGATATTTTTGAAGGCGGCAATTTGCCGGAAGGTAAAAAATCGGTGGCTATCAGCCTTACATTCCAGCCGATTGAACAAACTTTTACCGATAAAGATATTGAAAATTTGATGAATAAAATCATTGTTGAAGTCGGTAAAAAAACCGGCGGTGAACTGAGATAGGAGAAAATTGAAATGGCAATGAAAACAACACGCAAGCAGAACTATCCGGAATGGTATCAAAATGTGGTTTCTGAAGCCGATATGGCAGAAAATTCCGTTTCACCGGGCTGTATGGTGATGAAGGCTTGGGGATATGGCATTTGGGAACGCATTCAGCGGGTTTTAGATGAAAAAATTAAAGAAACCGGACACGAAAATTATTATTTTCCGATGTTTATTCCTCTTTCTTTTTTCCAAAAAGAAGCCGACCATGTGGAAGGTTTTGCTAAAGAAATGGCGGTTGTAACACATTCACGTTTAATCAATGAAGAAGGTAAGTTGAAGCCGTCATCGCCTTTGGAAGAACCGCTGATTGTGCGCCCGACCAGTGAAACAATTATTGCCGATTCGTTTGCTAAATGGGTTAAATCGTATCGTGATTTGCCGATTTTGCTTAATCAATGGGCCAATGTGGTGCGTTGGGAAATGCGCCCTCGCCTGTTTTTGCGCACACGCGAATTTTTGTGGCAAGAGGGACACACCGTTCATGCCAGCATGAAAGAAGCGGAAGAAGAAACCGTTAAAATGCTTGAGGTTTATCGTGATTTTAGTGAAAATGCTTTGGCAATGCCGGTTTTAGTGGGACGCAAGCCGGAACACGAAAAGTTTCCAGGGGCTATTGATACCTATTGTATTGAAGCAATGATGCAAGACGGCAAAGCCTTACAAGCCGGAACATCTCACTTTTTGGGGCAAAATTTTGCAAAATCAGCAAACATTAAGTTTGTTAATCAAAATAATGAACCGGAATTTGCCTATACAACTTCGTGGGGCGTTTCCACGCGGCTTATCGGCGGTGCAATTATGTGTCATGCCGATGATGACGGCATGGTGGTTCCGCCGCATGTGGCACCATATCAGGTTGTGATTGTGCCGATTATTAAAAAAGCGGAAGATACTGAACGGGTTATGAACTACATTGCCGAGTTGCAGCAAAAAATTAAAAGTCAGACAGCTTTCGGCGAAAAAATTCGCGTTAAAATTGATTCTCGTGATAAAGCAAGCGTTGATAAATCGTGGGAATGGATTAGAAAAGGCGCGCCGATGGTTTGCGAAATTGGTCCGCGCGATGCTGATAATAACGGTTTAATGGTGAAAGAACGCATATATCTCGGCCAGCCTGAGGGTAAAAAAATTATGCAAGCCGATGAGTTTGTCGCCAACATCGGTCAGCGCTTAGAGCTTTTGCAGCAGCAAATGTTTGATAAAGCAAAAGCGCGTTTAGAAGCCAACATCCGCACCGATATTACCACGCCGGAAAATTTTGCCGCATATTTTGCCAATTCTAACGAATGGATAGAAGACGGCAAGCAAGGCAAAGTGGCATTTGTGCGCGGCAAATGGTGCGCTGATACGGCAACGGAAGAAATTTTGAAAGCGATGAAAATCACTATTCGCTGCATTCCGTTTGACCAAAGCGGCACAAGCGGGAAATGCCTGCTCACCGGCAAAGACGCCACTATGGACGTTATCTACGCCAGAAGCTACTGATTTTTTTTCACATAAATAGAGGGCGGTGCATATGCATCGTCCTTTTTTTATATAACAGATATTTTAGCAAAACACCTGCGCTTGTGTTTTATAAAATTTCAAAAAAATATTGACAAAACACAAAAAGAAAATTAATATAAGCATATAAATGTCAACTATGAGGTAAAAAAAATGTCTTTTTTCGATTTTTTCAAGCATAATAAAAAAGAAGATAATCAGCCTACAGTGCAACGGTTGGCAAATCGTTATTTGGTTGAATCTGATGATTATTGGATTCCTTTGGGTAGACCGAAGCGAAATTATAAAATTACGGATATGACTGACAATAAAGAATTTGAACTAAATATCATTTATGATGTTTTTGATGTTGCCGATTTAGAAAAAACACAGGAAGAATATTATGATTTCAAAGACAACTATTACGAAGTAACGGTTACGGTTAAGAGCGCGGATAGTATTGATGATAAACCTTGCTCCTTCAGCTCAAGACTGAATCAAAAAGATAAAAATAAAATTATAGGTTTTAAAGATGTTGATTTAGCCTTATATAATCAGCTTAAAGAAGCAAGAGCAAATGCCGCAAATCCGCAACGGCAAGAGGAAGCATATTTAGTCAGCACTTTGCTGAGAGCCGCCCATGATAATATATGGATTGCTCCTTTGCTGATGCAAAAAAGCAGATGGGAAAGAACGACACCTGAACTAGAAAAAATAAAAACAGAAATAAATACAGCTCAACATAGAGTGCAAAATAAAGTTCAAAACTATAAACAAAGACGAGAAGAAGAAAATGAATTATTTTCTCTTTTTCCGCAAAAAAAACAAAAGAAAGAAAATCCAAAATTTTCAGCTGAACAGATACAACAAAAAGAATCTGAATATATTAAGTCTTTAATGAAAGAAAATCTGGTTGATGGAATATAGATAATTTCAGCGAAGAACAATAATGAAAGATAATTTAGTTAAATTAACAGATTCACATTTTATTATTGATATGATGTATGCCAGAACCAATAATATGGCGGGGCGAGCCGTATATCAAGAAATAGGTTATGGTAATGTTGCATATATGCACCAAGATGTTTGGAAAAAACTGCTGAAAATTGTTCCATTTTTAGATGAAAATAAGTTGAAGATGCGAATTTGTGATGCATATCGCCCACCGATTGCTCATCAGAAATTATTAGAAATAATACCTCGCACAAAGGCTAAATTTTTTGCTGAAACTCCGGAAAAATCTAATCATTGTCATGGCACGGCTGTTGATGTTTGTCTGACTGATATTAATGGTAATAATCTGTTGTATCCTACAGAAATTGATGCCTATGAAAAACGTTTTCAAGAGCAGGTTATTACGGGTAATTTTATAGAATTTGAGAGCCATTTGCAAAAAGCGCGTCATGATTATATGGAAGCTTTGCCTGAAGCTATAGAAAATCGTGAGCAGCTGAAAAAAATAATGGAAAACATCGGCTTTGAATCAATTTCCCATGAATGGTGGCACTATAACCTAAAAAACTGGCAGAATTACCCTCTGATTGAATGGCAGAATAATTAAAACAGCACCGATTCAGGTGCTGTTTTTTTCAATATTTTTTCTATATTTCAAAAACGAAAATAAATTGCTCAAAATAACCAAAATTTCTAACAATCCGGCCCAGTTTTTAATGCTTATTTGATAAGCTAAATAAGTAAAACAATTTAATCCGCCGATAAAACGCATTTGCTGCGGCGGTAACCACCAAATACAAAACAAAGTTACCGATACGGTTGTAACAACCAAAACCGAAGAAATACCGCCATAAGTATAAAACAAAATTGTTAAATAAAGGCTCTGAAAAAACACATATCCCAACAACCATCTTTTATTCAGGCGCTCTTTTATATTAGCAACTATTAACATAAAAAACACCGCCATAAAAATATATGCACCGCTGAGCGAATCTAAAAAATATAATCCCAATGCCGTAAAAACCTTTGCCAATAAATCTAACAAAAGCATCATTTTTTTATGTTTCATAAAACGGCTTAAACAATAGCATAAATAGTTAAGAACCGTAAAAAAATATCCAAGCCAAATCATCTTTATTTTCTACCTGTTTATATTTAAGATTGCACATATCGTAACATTTTTATACAATATATTTGCTGAATTTTGTCCCTCAAAATCTGTTTACCCACAAAATATTATCCTTTTTGCCTCATATTTTGAACCTAAACATAGTTTGAAAATTTTTTTTTGCCTCTTAAATATATGATATAATTACAAAATTTAAAAAAATGGGGATAAAAATAAATACTATATATTGTTTATTTACTTTTTATTAATACTATATATAGTACAATCCGAAACAATGACGCAACAATATATTTTAAGGAGAAACAAAATGAATGTTATTAAGTTTGAAAACATTGCTTTAACCGATGCTGAACGCCAACCGTGCGAAGTTTGGACGCGCGTGATGGGTTATCATCGTCCGGTAAGCGAATTTAACCGCGGCAAAAAGAGTGAATATTACTCTCGCCTTTGTTTTACGGAAGAAAAAGCTGTTTCTCACTTAGATAACATTACAGACACATGCGCTTGCGCTGCAGAATAGTTTGCATTGAATATTTTTGCTGAAATTAACAGCGCCGGTTTAAATATCGGCGCCGTTTTTTTTTAATTTATAATTGACATTGCTGCATTTTTATAGAGCAAAAGCCTGATATTTGAGTTGTTTTGCAAAAAAATATCAGCCGATATTTTGTTCACGCGTTTTATGCAGCTGTAAATCCGGAAAATCTTCTTTAACTTTGCCCAAATGCCACGCATTACGTGCCAAAAACACCTTTGCGCCGTTATAATCATCGGCAATATTTGCTTGATATGCATGATAAAATTTATCCAAAATATTTTTATCTTCCGCACTCACCCAACGTGCCGTAAAATATGGTGTTGGCTCAAAAATAACATCAACATTAAACTCCGTGCGCAAACGGTCGGCAATAACCTCAAACTGCAAAACCCCGACCACGCCGACAATATATTCACTGCCGCTGAGCGGCTTAAAAATACTTGCGCCGCCTTCTTCGGCAATTTGCTGCAAAGCATTAGCCAAATGTTTCGATTTCAGCGGGTCTTTAGCCCGAACAGATTGCAAAAGCTCCGGCGCAAAACTCGGAATGCCGGTATAATGAATTTTTTCGCCCTCGGTCAGCGTATCACCGATTCTAAGCTGTCCGTGGTTAGGAATGCCGATAATATCACCAGCATAAGCATCTTCCGTTAACTCACGCTCTTGCGCCAAAAACATAACCGGCGTGGCAATTTTAACTTCCTTACCGGTGCGCACCTGCAGCAAACTCATACCACGTTTAAAATGCCCAGAACAAATGCGCATAAAAGCAATACGGTCACGATGCTTCGGATCCATATTTGCCTGAATTTTGAACACAAAGCCCGTTACTTTCGGCTCATCGGCGTTCACCACACGCTCAAGAGTTTTTTGCGGCTGCGGTGTAGGGGCAAATTCAGTCAAGCCTTGCAAAACTTCACGCACACCAAAATTATTAACGGCACTGCCGAAAAACACCGGCGTTAACGCACCGCTTAAATATTCCTTCAAATCAAAAGCCGGACAAAGCTCTCGCACCATTGCCACATCTTCGCGTAACTTTGCCACCGCATGCGCCGGCAAAAGTGCATCAAGTTTAGGGTCATCAAGCCCGTTACATGTTTCTATTGTATCATTAATTTGTGATTTGGCACCGGTTTTATTCATCAAAATCAGCCTGTCATGTAAAATATCATAACAGCCGAGAAAATCTTTGCCGCTGCCAATCGGCCAGCTGGCCGGCGTTACCTGCAATGCCAGCGTGTTCTCAATGTCATCAAGTAATTCAAAAGAATCTAAACCTTCGCGGTCTAATTTATTGATAAAAGTTATAATCGGGATATTGCGCAAACGACAAACCTCAAACAGCTTTTTGGTCTGCGCCTCAATACCTTTTGCCGAATCTAAAACCATAACCGCCGAATCTACCGCTGTTAACACACGGTATGTATCTTCTGAAAAGTCTTCGTGCCCCGGCGTATCAAGCAAATTAAACGTTGTATCGGCATATTCAAAATTCATCACCGAAGAAGCGACCGAAATTCCCCTTTCCTGTTCTACCTTCATCCAGTCGGAATGGGCTTTGCGATTTTCGCCGCGGGCCTTCACTGCGCCTGCTTGCTGAATGGCACCGCCGAACAGCAACAATTTTTCGGTCAATGTCGTTTTACCGGCATCAGGGTGAGAAATAATGGCAAATGTTTTGCGCGGATTTATATTTTGCTGTGGCATATTTTCCTCTTTATAATATTGCTTGTATGGCTGTTATAAACAAATCTGCGCAAATTGCAACAGTTTTATCAAAAGCCTATACTAAATACACAAAAACCGATAGCATTTATAAAAAAATTTTATTTTGCAATAATATTGACTGTTATACCTTGCAAAAAAAAATAAAGTTATTAAAATGAGCTTGAGGCGATTATTTATAAGGAGATATTTATGGTTGAAATAAGTTTAGGACGCAATATTAAAAGTCATCACAATAAATTATTGTTGGTAAAAAATACGACAGATTTTGCCTCAATGTTGAATGATGAGGAAACAAAACTTCTTCCACAACTTAAAAAACAAACAGAAAAAGACGGAATTAAGGCTTATCATATGGGAGAATATACATTGTTTGCCGGACGTCTGCCAAGCAAGCAAACAGCCGTAGAATGGCAGCAATATGGGGCAAAGGCCTATCAAAAAATTAAGCAATGCTCAAGCATAAAAGTTCATATGCCGGCCGAACAAATATATAATTTCACATTCGGGCTAGAGATGGCAAGCTATCGTTTTGATAAATATCACACTACTCTTAAACCTGAAGATTTACCGAAATTAGAAAAGCTTATTTTTATTGGCAGCGGTTTATCAAATTTAGACGGATATAAACCTTATGCCGCTCTTGTTAATGCCGTGCGCTATGCGCGTGATATGATTAATGAACCGGCAAATGCCTTAACGCCGGAAATTTTTGCCGCTGATATTAAACGACTTGAATATTTGGGCTTAAAAGTTGATATTTTAGATGAAGCAAAAATGAAAGATGAAGGGTTTAACTTAGCTTTGGCAGTGGCGCAAGGTTCGCAAAACCGGCCGCAAATTGCCGTGATACAATGGCTGGGTAATGCAAAAGAAAAAGACATAAAACTCGGTTTAGTCGGCAAAGGTGTCACATTTGACAGCGGCGGCATTTCAATTAAGCCGGCGGCTAATATGGGCGAAATGAAGCAAGATATGGCGGGTGCTGCCGCCGTGGTGGCAGCAATGAAAGCCGCAGCTTTGCAAAAATTGCCGCTCAATATCGCCGGTGTGGTCGGGCTCGTAGAAAATATGCCGTCAGGCAGTGCTTATAGACCGGGAGATGTGGTGCGTTCAATGTCCGGACAGACGGTGGAAATAGATAATACCGATGCCGAAGGGCGCTTAGTTTTAGCCGATTGTTTAACTTATATTCAAAAGCGCTTTAATCCTCAAAATGTTGTTGATATAGCAACACTTACCGGTGCCATTGTAATTGCGCTGGGACACACTTTTGCCGGATTGTTCAGCAACAATGAAACTTTGGCGAAAAATATTATAAAAGCCGGTAATAATAGCGGTGAACGTGTATGGCAAATGCCGATGGATAAAGAATATGATGAATTACTAAAATCAAATATTGCCGATATGAAAAATGTCGGCGGACGCGCTGCCGGTTCGGCCTCTGCCGCATGTTTTTTGCAACGCTTTATTGATAAAGGCCGTTCTTGGGCGCATATAGATATTGCCGGTATGGACGGCAGTGACGGCAAAAAAGCCATGTATCCGAAAGGTGCCAGCGGCTTTGGTGTTTGCTTATTTAATGCTTTAATTAAATTGGTTAACTAATTGTTTTATCAATAGTTTAATTCTATAAGAGCGCCGATTGCATCGTCATCGGTGCTGTTTTTTTCAATTAAATTGCCAATTTCATCATCTGTATTTTCTATTAAAGCACCGATTGCATCGTCATCATCAGTTGTAACGGCAACATTATCATAACTTTTTCCGCTTGGTGTTTCATTGATGGTAGTTTGCATAATATCGTGCCAAATTTCTGCCGGCAAATTACCCCCTCCAACTTTTTGCATAGGTTTTTCATTATCATTACCAACCCATACGGCAGCAACATATTTATTGGTCCAACCGATAAACCAAGCATCACGATAATTTTGAGTTGTGCCGGTTTTGCCGGCGGCAAATATCGGCAATTTAGCCCGACGTCCGGTCCCTTGATTGATGACAGCTTCTAACATTATTGTAATATCACGCACCACATTAGGCTCTAAAATTTTAAGAGAATTTTGTGCCTGACGTACATAAATCTGCCGGCCATCACTGGTGGCAATTTCATTAATAGCATAAGGCTGAACTTCATAACCGCCGTTGGCCATAACGGCATAAGCTGCCGCCATATCAAGCACACGCACATTGTTTGTGCCTAAAACCATAGCCGGAGTTACATTCAGCGGCGTATGTATTCCCATTTTCTGCGCAATGACTGCAATATCTTTCAAATATAATTCTTTAGACAAGACAACTGTTGCAACGTTCAACGAATTAGCCAAAGCATAGCTGAGCGATACATCGCCGTAATATTTTTTGCTGTAGTTTTCCGGTTGCCATTTTCCAATACGCACCGGTGCGTCACGAACAACACTGCTTGGATTAAAGCCATATTGCAACGCTGTTAAATATACAAACGGCTTAAAAGCCGAACCGGCTTGCCGTTTAGCCTGCACAGCACGATTAAACTGACTTTGGCTATAATTAACACCGCCAACCATAGCTTTAACAGCTCCTGTTTTATCTAAAATAACCACCGCCCCTTCGCTCACATTCTGCCCTTTGGCTGCGGCAATTTTTTGCCGTAGTATTTTTTCCGCCGTTTCTTGCAAGCGCTGGTCAAGCGTGGTTGAAACCACAATATCGTCACCACGCTCGCCTAACATTTCATTAACTTTGTCATACACATATTGTGCAAAGTGTTTAGCGCCGTCCACTCTGGATTTTTGCCCATCACTAACAGGTTCTAGCAAAGCCGCTTGATATTGTTTTTCAGTAAGAAAACCATGATTTTTCATTCCTTTCAGCACAACCTCAGCACGTTTTAATGCCTGCTGACGGTGCCAAATAGGATTATAGCGGCTCGGTGCTTTCAACAAACCGGCTAAAATTGCCGCTTCACGCAAATTCAAATCATATGCGCTTTTATTAAAATACCAGTTTGCAGCTGCTTCTGCACCATATAAACCGGAACCGAAATAAACGCGGTTAAGATAAAGCGCCATAATTTGATTTTTGCTCAGCTTTTGCTCTAGCCACAATGCTAAAAGCAATTCTTGCACTTTGCGCTTAACGTTTTTATTAGGTGTTAAAAAAATATTTTTTGCCACTTGCTGTGTAATGGTTGAAGCCCCTTGGGCATAACGCTGATGAAAAACATTTGCCGCAACGGCACGCGAAAAACCCCATATATCAAAACCAAAATGCTTATAAAATCTGTGGTCCTCGGTAGAAATAATGGCATTTGTTAAATTTTTCGGTAAATTATCAGGCGCAATTACCTTTGCATAAACCTGCCCGAATTTTGCAATATCGTTGCCGTTTTGCGCCATAATCACGGTAGAAGGCTCACGGGTACGGCTAACTGCTTTTTGTATGCTCGGCATGGTTATATAGCAATATCCTACATAGCCGGCAATCAGCAGAAAACCTATTAAAGCTGCATATAGCGCCAGCTTCAATAAGTGCCACTGCAGCGAATTTTTCTTTTTCGCAGTTTTTCGGTTGGTTTTGCGAGGTGTTTTTTTAACGCTGTTTTTTTTATTTGCTGATTTGTTTGCAGAAGTTTTTTTCTTTGTTACCTGAGCCATAGTTATATCTTTCAATATGTTCTTAAATTTGCTTCATCATAATCATTAAGAGTTAAATAAAATATAAAATTTGGGTGCAAAATATATAAATTGTTGGCGAAAATGAAAATATATTTTATATTGTAACTGTAGGAGAAAAAAAGTTATGGCCAAAGTATGTTTGATTGATGGTTCGGGCTATATATTCAGAGCATTTTATGCGCTGCCGAATATGACGGCACCCGACGGCACACCGGTTAATGCCGTTTATGGTTTTGTAACAATGTTTATGCGTTTATTGAAAAATATTCCATGCGACTATTGCGTGGTGCTGTTTGATGCTAAAAGGCAAAATTTCCGCAATAATATTTTTGCCGACTATAAAGCCACACGCAAAGAAACGCCTGAACTTTTAATTCCTCAGTTTGATTTAATTCATGAAGCGGTTCATGTATTGAATTTGCCATATGTCATGCAGGAAGGTTATGAGGCTGATGACTTAATTGCTACTTATGCCAAACAGGCCACAGATGCCGGACATGAAGTTGTTGTGGTTTCCGGTGATAAAGACTTAATGCAGCTCATTAATGAAAATGTCAGTTATTATGACGGCATGAAGGATAAATATTTTTCACCAAACGATGTTAAAGAAAAATTCGGCGTGCTGCCTGATAAAGTGATTGATGTGCAAGCACTGTCCGGTGATAGCATTGACAATGTTCCCGGTGTTCCTGGGATTGGCCCGAAAACGGCAGCCGAGCTGATTAACCAATTCGGCTCACTGGAGAATTTACTGCAAAATGCGGCGCAAATTCCACAAGCTAAGCGCCGACAAACTATTATTGATAACACTGAAGCTGCTCGAATTTCATATCAATTAGTAAAGCTGAAAACCGATGTTCCGGTCGAACATAATTTAGAAGAATTTTGTTGTGCTGCACCTCAGCTTGAAACAGTGATGAATTTTATTGACCGTTTGGGTTTTAAGAGCATTCGTCCGAAAATGGAAAAATGGGTACAAGAACGCTGCACCACGAAAGGAATAACAGAAGACTCCGCCGTGACAACACCGCTGCCGGCAAAAATTAAACCAACTCCTACATATACATTGTTGCAAAGCCGCACACAATTAGAAACGTTATATAAAAATATTTTGGCTCAGCAAAAAATTGCTTTGGCGGTTTTGCATGACGGCATAAAAATAGCCGGCATCAGTTTAAGTGTAACAGAAAACAGTGCTTATTATCTTGCTCTGCCTCAACCTACTGAAAGCAATGATTTATTTTCATTTGAAACACCAACTTCTGAGCTGGATTTGATAACAATAAAAAAATTTTTGTTAGCAATTTTGAATAATGAAAATGTTCTCAAAATCGGTTTGCAATTAAAAACTCAGTGGCACCAACTAAATGAGTTTTTTGCAACATCATTTAGTTTATTTCCTTATGACGATGTGGCAATTATGTCATATGATTTAGACAGTTCTGAACACGAACATAATATAGAAACTTTGGCCGAACATTTTTTGCAAGAGCAAATTATTGAGCCGAAAATTTCCGGAAAAATTAAACAGATTGATTTTGCTGCGCCGGAGTTAGCGGATTATCGCTTTAAGGCTGCCGACTATATAATGCAACTGCACGCTATTTTAAAACAGCGTTTGTTTGCCGAACATAAAACTTATGTATATGAAATGTTAGACCGCCGTTTGCTGCAGGTTTTGCTGCAAATGGAAGAAAAAGGAATTGAGGTTAATAAACAAACACTGCAGGAGCTTGATAAAGAATTTACCAAGCAATTAACGGCTTTAGAAAAAGAAATATATGCTTTAGCCGGTGAAGAATTTAATATCAGTTCACCACAGCAAATTGGTGATTTGTTATTTAGAAAAATGGGCTTAAAGGGTAAAAAAACAGCATCAGGGCATTATAATACCAGTGCCGAAGTTTTGGAGCAACTGGCTGAAGATAATGAAATTGCCGCCAAAATTTTGGAATATCGCACCTATGCCAAGCTCAAATCCACCTATACCACAGCCCTATTAGAAGCACGCGATGAGCAAAACCGAGTTCATACCACCTTTTCGCAAACTGTGGTGAATACCGGACGTTTAGCATCATCCAACCCTAACCTGCAAAATATCCCGAATAAAACCGACATTGGGCAAAAGATAAGAGAATGTTTTGTAGCAAAAAGCGGCTATAAAATTGTGGCTGCTGATTATAGTCAAATGGAATTGCGGCTGTTGGCATCGGTAGCAAACGTTAAGGCATTGAAAGAAGCATTTGCGCAAGGGGTAGATATTCATGCTGCCACAGCGGCACGCGTGTTTGGACTGCCTTATGAACAGGTGGATAAAGAACATCGCCGCCGTGCCAAAGCAATCAATTTCGGCATTGTTTACGGCATATCTCAATTCGGATTAGCGCGCCAGCTTGGCATTCCACGTAATGAAGCAAAAAACTACATTGATTCATATTTTCGCATTATGCCTGAGGTGCAGCGTTATATGAGCGAAACCATACAATTTGCCCACGAACACGGCTACGTGGAAACACCATTGGGACGCAAGTGCGCTTTATCAGGTATAAATTCCAGCAATTCAAAAATTGTATCGTTTGCCGAAAGGGCCGCAATTAACGCACCTATTCAAGGCGGTGCAGCAGATATTGTCAAACTGGCAATGCAACGCACAGCTTGGGCAATTGATGAACAAAAACTAAATGCTAAATTGTTGTTGCAAGTTCACGACGAGCTGGTTTTGGAAGTTAAAGATGAAGATGTAGAAAAAGTAAAAACTTTGCTGAAACAAATCATGGAAAATACGGTTAAACTTGATGTCCCGATGATTGTTGATGTCGGAGTCGGCAATAATTGGCACGATGCCCACTAAATACTACATTTTATTGCATTAGCTAAAAAAGTGGTTGCCATTTATTTTAAAGTTTGTTAATATACTTTCTGACTAAGAGTTTGTTAGAGGTATTTGATATAAATGGCAGAACAAAACGAAGCATCTATTGATGATATAATTAAATCTATCCGCGAGGCTATTGTGGCAAAAGAACGGAAGCAATATTTTCAGTCGTTTTATCCGGCGGAAACCAACGTTTTTCAGCCGGAAAATGAGGTTTTTGTGCTGTCACGCAACATGCTGGTCAAACGCGAAGATATTCCATATAAACTCGGTGTATGGAGCTTTGATGATGTTGCTAAGAAAATGATGAAAAAATATCGCACCTATTTTAATCAGCAACCGAATACTGTTCAAGTCGGTGTCCGAGTGCGCGCAAAGAAAGACGCTTAATCCTTTTTTTACGGTGCGACTTTCTCCCCCTTTTGTTTGATTTTTAGTGTAATGATTTTAATAATAAAATAATGGAAAAGAAAGATGTTGGAAAAAAATTATAATCCGCAGGATATAGAAGAAAAAATTTATGAAAAATGGGAAAATGATGGTGATTTTAAGCCGGATATGCGTTCAAATAAAGATGCTTTTGCTATTGTAATTCCGCCGCCAAATGTTACCGGTGTGCTGCACATGGGACATGCGTTGGATAATACATTACAGGATATTTTAATTCGCTATAATCGTATGCAGGGCAAAAAAGTGCTTTGGCAGCCGGGAACAGACCATGCCGGCATTGCCACGCAAATGGTGGTTGAGCGTAATTTGGCTAAAGAAGGACTGACTCGTCACGATTTAGGCCGCGAAAAGTTTATTGAAACCGTATGGCAATGGAAAAAACAATCCGGTGGCACAATTTGCAAACAATTACGCCGTTTAGGCGCTTCGTGCGATTGGAGTCGTGAGCGGTTCACTATGGATGAAGGGCTTTCACGTGCAGTGCGCAAAATTTTTGTTTCGCTATACAAAGACGGCCTAATTTATAAGGCAAAAAAATTAGTTAACTGGGACCCTAAGCTTGAAACTGCCGTTTCAGATTTGGAAGTGGTACAAAAAGAAACAGTTGGAAAAATGTATTACTATAAATATCCGTTGGAAGATAATAAAAATGAGTTTATTCATATTGCTACCACACGTCCGGAAACTATGTTCGGCGATACGGCGGTTGCTGTTTCAAAAGACAATGAAAAGCTCAAACATTTAATTGGTAAAAACTGCATTTTACCGATTGTTAACCGCATAATCCCGATTATTGCCGATGACCACGCTGATCCGGAAAAAGGCACAGGTGCAGTAAAAATTACACCGGCACACGACTTTAACGACTTTGAAGTCGGAAAGCGTCATAATTTGCCGATGATTAACATTTTGAACCCTAATGCTACGCTTAATGAAAATACACCGTTTGCCGGTATGAGCACACAGGAAGCGCGCGCTAAAACAATTGAAGAGCTTGATAAACTTGGCTTAATGGAAAAAATTGAAGATCACCCGATGGTCATTCCGTATGGTGACCGCAGCGGTGTTGTTATTGAACCATATATGACAGACCAATGGTTTGTTGATGCACCGAAATTGGCAGTAGAAGCCCGACGTGCCGTTCATGACAAGGAAATGGAATTTGTTCCGGCGGTTTATGAAAAGACCTATTTTGAATGGATGAACAATATTCAACCATGGTGCATTTCGCGCCAACTGTGGTGGGGACATCAAATGCCGATTTGGTATGGTCCGGATGAAACAGTTTTCTGTGAAGAAAATGAAGATGAGGCACAAGCCGCAGCAGACAAACACTATGGCAAACGTGTTGAACTGCGCCGCGAAACTGATGTTTTGGATACATGGTTTTCTTCAGGTTTGTGGGCGTTTTCAACACTCGGTTGGCCGGACGAAAATGAATATTTAAAAACATTTTACCCGACATCAGTGCTTGTTACCGGCTTTGACATCATCTTTTTCTGGGTGGCAAGAATGATGATGATGAGTATGTATATGATGAAACGCGTGCCGTTCAAAAAATGCTACATTCACGGTTTGGTTCGTGATGAACAAGGCCGTAAAATGAGCAAATCTAAGGGTAATACCGTTGACCCGATGGAAACAATTGAAAAATATGGTGCTGATGCCTTGCGCTTTTTCATGGCATCATCAGAAACACAGGGCCGCGACATCAATCTTTCAGATTCACGTATTCAAGGATATCGCAATTTTGCCACTAAGCTTTGGAATGCAGCACGTTTTTGTGAAATGAATGAGTGTTATTCGGTTAAAGATTTTGATGTTAATAATGCTAAGCTGGAAATTAATAAATGGATTGTTACTAAAGCTAAAGAAGCCACTAAAGATGTAACCGACAATTTGAACAATTATCGTTTTTCCGATGCAGCCAATGCTGTGTATCAATTTATTTGGGGAACTTTCTGCGACTGGTATATTGAATTAACAAAACCGATTTTTTATGGTGAAAATGCCGAAGATATTAAGGAAACACGTGCTACTGCAGCTTGGGTTCTTGACCGCATTTTGGTTATTTTGCATCCGTTTATGCCGTTTATTACGGCTGAGTTATGGCAAAATTTAGCAACACGTGATACGAAGCTGATTAAAACAGCTTGGCCGCTCAACGAAAAAATCAACAGTGCCGCCAAAGAAGAAATTGACTGGGCAATAGATTTTATTTCGGCAGTACGTTCTTTGCGTGCGGCAATGAATTTGCCAGCAGGTGCTAAATTACACGTTTATGCTAAGGCTAACGCAAAAGATTTAGCCGTTTTAGAAAAACAAAATAAACTTATTTGCACTTTGGCACGCTTGGAAACGCTTGAGCCGCTCGGTACAAAAGAAATCACTAAAGATATGGTTCAAACGGTTTGCGGTGAGGCAACTATTCTTATTCCGCTGAAAGGTGTGGTTGATTTTGCAGCTGAGCGTGAACGCTTGAATAAAGAACTGGAAACATTAAATAAAAATCTTGAAGGTTATGCCCGCAAACTGAGTAACGAAAGTTTTGTTGCCAAAGCACCGGAAAAGGTTGTGGCAGAAGAAAAACGCCGCCAATCAGAAGCTATGGAAAATAAAGCCAAAGTTGAAGAAGCATTGGCACGAATTGCAAATTTTTAAGGAGAAAAATATGAAAAAAATAATTTTAAGCTTGTTAGCTGTTTGCATATTAAATGCTTGCGCCACCGACCCTTATACCGGTGAAAGCAAAGTTTCTAAAACCGCATGGGGAACAGGCATAGGCACAGCAGTTGGTGCCGGCTTGGGTGCTATTATCGGCGGAGAAAAAGGCGCATTGGTTGGAGCCGGTATCGGTGCGGCCGCCGGTGCAGCCAGCGGCGGATATATGGATGTTCAAGCAAGTAAACTGCGGCAAGAATTGGCAGGAACCGGCGTTCAGGTGCTGCGTGACGGAGATAATGTGCGTTTAATTATGCCGAACAGCATTACTTTCAACACTAATGAAGCAACGCTGAAAGTTACCTCTAATAAGGTGCTTGATTCGGTGGCTTTAGTGGCAAAAGAATATGATAAGACAAAGTTGCAAATTGTGGGTTATACCGACAGCACGGGTAATGATAAAATCAATATTCCGCTTTCACAAAGACGTGCACTGGCGGTAGCAAATTATTTAGCTTTGCGCGGGGTTGATGCAGGACGTTTGAATGCCTATGGTGCCGGTGCGCAAAATCCAATTGCTTCAAACGCCACAGAAGAAGGAAAAGCGCAAAACAGACGCGTGGAAATTACCTTGATTAATGCGCAATAGCAACTCTATCTTACTGTATTAATAAAAAGGCTTGATAATTTATTTGTCAGGCCTTTTTTATGTAATGCTTTCATTTTTTTACTTGACAAAATAACAGAATATTATAATATTAGAGCAAATAACATTATTTATATATGGAAACAAAAAACACTTCTACAATTTGGCCGGTGCAGGCACCTTGTCAAATTGCGTATCGAGATCCATTATGCGGCTATTTTTGGCTGCGCCCTTATGTGGATTTGCAACGAAAAGGGAAAATTTGGGGAATTGCCGTTGACGGTATTGTGTATTATTTAAAACACGAAACAAACGGTGATTGGAATACAGCTTTAACACTTAAAGATGAACTCAGTAAAGCTAAAATGGCAACAACACAGGAATTGGATATTGCTTTCACTCACAAAGAAGCTTTCAATACTACCGTGCAATTGTTGAATAAACTGGGTATTTCTGCTGATGAATGGCGCGACGGTTGGTACTGGACAGATGAGCATAAAGACGATAGTGCTGCAGTTGTTGATATGACCGATTGTTGTGTTGAGCTTGTGCCAAAGCGCATTCGCAACGGCTATGTACGCCTAACCAGCCATTATGTGACTAATAAGCCGATTATGATTGGTTATAACGTTATATATGTCCATGAAGGAAGGTTTAAGGTGGCAACTGATTTCAGACCTTATCTGAGCCAATATTTGTGGGGACTTGATGGCGGAAAGTATTATTTACGCCTAACTGAGGAGCCGCAAAAAATGAAGCTACACGACGGATTTTCCCTTGCTGCAAGTTTGAGTTCGGATATGCTGAAAATAGAGTTACCAAAGCAAGATGAGGTGGAAAAAATCATCGCTGAAAAAGACTCCATAAATAATGCTTTAGCAATTCTTTCATCATATGGAGTAGATGTTAATTTTGTAAACAATCGTCAACCGCATTGGCTTACCCAAAACATCTACACATGGGATAAGAATGAAAAAGGCTTTATAAGTTATGGAAACCGATTTATTCCGGCTAATGAGCCTTGCCTTTGCCGATTGGTCGGTCGTCAAAAGGGAAAAATTGAATTTATTTAATGAAACTCCACCGGCTTACGCCGGTGGTATCATTTTAGGTCAAGCCAAGCTTGTCCTAAATCTTCTCGTCCTTGATATTCTATATAGCGTTGTATAACTGCCTCATTAACCCCTACGGTATTGACAAAATACCCATCTAACCAAACACTTTATGTACCGAAATGGTATTTTTTAAGAAACGGGTATTGCTTTTTCAAATCCCTCGCCGTGTTTGATTTTATTGTGCGCACAACACTACCCACACCCATCTTTGGTGGTATCGAAACCAACAGATGTATATGGTCTCTGTCGTGATTTTGTTCTATGAAGTATATTTGTGGGTAGTGTTCATGAATTTCTATCAACCGTTTCTTAAAAAATCCATATACACCCGCGTTGAATATCTTCTTACGGTATTTTGTCACTATCACTATATGATAGTG
>JAFUBQ010000011.1 GCA_017460085.1 Alphaproteobacteria bacterium | reverse complement strand
ATAGAACAAAATCACGACAGAGACCATATACATCTGTTGGTTTCGATACCACCAAAGATGAGTGTGGGTAGTGTTGTGCGCATAATAAAATCAAATACGGCGAGGGATTTGAAAAAGCAATATCCGTTTCTTAAAAAATGCTATTTCGGTACATAAAGTGTTTGGTCGGATGGGTATTTTGTTAGTACCGTAGAGGTTAATGAGGCAGTGATACAACGCTATATAGAATATCAAGGACGCAAAGATTTAGGACAAGCTTGGCTTGACCTAAAATGATACCACCGGCGTAAGCCGGTAAAGTTTCATCTAAAAATTTCACAAAAACAGCTCAATTAGTCAGTAAGGAATCAGAAAAAGCCGTTTTGGGCCGCATAGATAGGGTAATGTTTTCCGTAGTGCCGGAAGATTTAGCTACCCAATCAACATTGCGAAATTGGAAAAGTTGTATGCACACCACCGGATGTAATCATCAATTTGTAGATGATTCAATATGTCTAGGCTCAATTGTTGCTTATGGTTATGATTCTCAGAATCCACAGAAATCGGTTTCACGATTACTTATACATCCATATTATGATGAAAACGGAAATGTTGCCTATAAGGTGAATGATAGAATTTATGGGAAGGATAATACAGGCTTCAGAAAGGCTGTTGAAAAGGCAACAGAGCATTTTAATGAAGGGAAAGTAGGATCTTTTGAATTAGCAAACGGGTTGTATAATGATAATGGCAATATTAGAAATTTATACCTATTGCCACGAGATGCTGAGGGAAAATATATCCTTGATGATATGGCAAAGGATGGAAAAATTATTTTAGGTAATGAATTTGTTTTCATACCATCAGGAGCAAAATTACGAGCATCAGATAAAATTGAAGTGATATTTAACAACCGTATTCCTGATGGAATTGATTTGCGAGAAGTAGAAAATCTAAAAATTGAAGGTAATGTTGCTTTTGGAAATAATGTCAAACTACCAGATTCTGTGCAACTGAAAGATGCAGTTATTTCCGGGTAATTTCCTAAAGTTCAAAAAATGCAATTTGAAGAAAAACACCATGCAAAAACAATTTGAACAATATCTTTTAGCCAAAAATTACAGCCATTTAACCTCGATTGATTATCCGTCACGCTTGGACAGATTGTGCCGTAAAGAGAAAATATCTTATGAATATCTGGCGCAACATCTGCCGGAAATTATGCCGCAATTTGAGAGAACAGGTAAAAAGGCTAGCTATGGCAAACGCTCGCATTCTTCGGTTATCAATGCCCTGCGTCGGTTTAGCGAATTTTTGAATGAAGTAAACGTTACTGCTGAAGGTGCTAAATAATGACCGACATTAAAACCCTGAACGATAATTTTCGTAAAACATTTACCGGAGGTCAGGTGCTCTTGACTGCCGGTATTGATTCAATGGATGCTGAAGATGTAGCAAATATTATGCTATTTGTGCAGAATTTTAACGATTTCACACCGGATAACGACCCTTATGGCGAACATGACTTCGGAAGTTTTATATATCACGGTAACAAAATCTTTTGGAAAATTGATTATTATTACCGGTTTAATACACATTTTGCTTCCGAAAATCCTGCAGATGCAACAATAACCAAGCGTGTTCTAACAATTATGTTTGCCGATGAATGGTAAATTTTCAATCTATAACTTAATATGTATTGACATTGTATGAATATTGTATTATATTTAATTATATCATTTAAGGAGAAAGACAATGAATGCACTTATACAAGCACGGATAGACAGTAAGGTTAAGGAAGATGCCGAAAATATCATGAATCAGTTGGGAATTAGCCTTAATGAAGCAATCCGTATGTTTTTAATGCAGGTTATTATTCATAAAGGCATACCGTTTAAACCAACATTGAAACCGGAATATGAGCCTAATGAAATGTTGCAGCAGGTTATAGCCGATGTTGAAAATAAAAAGGATTTGACGCACTATAAAAATACCGATGAAATGTGGCAGGATTTGGGACTTTAATAATGTTGGAACTGGTTGTTTCTTCTGCATTTAAAACAGAAGTTAAAAAAATAAAAAATGCTAAAGATAAGGCAGAACTTAAGCTTGTTTTAGATACTTTGCTTGCAGAAAAGACTTTAGAGACAAAATACCGCGACCACGCTTTAAGCGGTAATTATAAAAACTATCGCGAATGTCATATTAAACCGGATTTATTGTTGATTTATAAAGTAGAGAAGTCGGAGTTGGTTTTATATGCTGTCCATATCGGCTCGCACTCCGACTTGTTTAAGAAATAGCATGCCTAAAAACTCATCTTTTCACCCTATATGCACGAATTCAACCTCTGCTTAGCCATTTATCGCAAATACGAATCCGATGCATATAGGGTGTGTTTTATGAAGCGATTTGCAAATTATACAGCAATTATTTATCGTCTTCGCAAGCGTTGCTATCAGCTTTTGAACATCTGTATTTTCCTGCAGCAACAGTTTAAGTTTTTCATTGCGAATTTGTTTCTTAGCCATGTAATCATCGTTAATTACAGACCAATGATGTATATAAAGGTCGTCAATTTGTTCATTAAGAGGTCGAGAATTGACTTGATGCATTAATTTGATTTTAGATTCTATTGTAATATTTTCGGCCCAATCTGCATAGGAAGCAAACCCGAACTGCTCAGCACTTTTTATTTTTCGATGCTCGCCATAATCTACTGTTCCGTTTTCCCACAAACAACAGGTACTGGAGTATATATGCTTAAGTTGTTGTTCGTGTTGTTCGGTAAAATAAGGTATACAACTTCTAAAAATTCGTGTCAAAAAATCAAGCGTGATAGTGTTACACAAATCAGGAATAACGCTTGTTTTAATCAAATCAGTGATTATGTCGTTAAGCGGGATATCTGATACATTATCAAATTGGGAAGTAAAAAAAGTTAGTATCGCATCAATAGCTAACGGACTAACACGATTTTCATTATATGTCGAGACCGCTTGCTACAATTTGTGGTAATAAGAAAAATCAGGCGTTTCAGGTAAAATGGTACGGAACCCTGCGCGCGTACCAATAAGAAAGACCACCCGGAAGGATGTTTTTTTGGTATGAGCAGTAAGGGATAAGAACCATGGGAAATGGGTTCGACAAGGAGGAGAGGCAGTTCATCATAAAAAGTGGAGGTAAAAGTAGTGAAAACGACGAAATAAAAGGCGAGCGAAATAACCTTGGTGTGGCTTTTACCGAGCGAATGAGGAGCATAAAGCGAAGCGGGATGATATCGGAGTGCATATAAACAAATTAACTGTATTTAAGTTGTTTTTTTATGTTTGCTCTTAGTTTAAAAAAAAGCTTGCAATCATTGTGTTTTGGCTTATGCTAAGCACAAATTGCTTTATATGAGGAGAAAATTATGAAAATCAGAACCAGATTTGCCCCAAGTCCGACGGGATATATGCATATTGGTAACTTGCGTACTGCATTATATGAATATTTAATTGCTAAATCAGCCGGCGGTGATTTTATATTGCGTATTGAAGATACCGATCAAAAACGCTATGTTGAAGGAGCAACTGATATTATTTTTCAAACTTTAAAGCGAGTGGGAATGCTTTGGGATGAAGGTCCTGATGTTGGCGGTAATTATGGTCCATATGTGCAATCGGAACGACGTGATATTTATGCTCAATACGCACATAAATTAGTTGAACTTGGCGGTGCGCACTATTGTTTTTGCGCGCATAAAGATGATGAAGATGAAGAAGAAAATGCCGCAGCATATGCAAAACTTAAAGACCCGTGCCGTTTAATTCCGTTAGAAGAAGCAAAAAAGCGCATTGCAAATGGCGAGCCGTTTGTGGTGCGTCAAAACATCAATAAAAAAGGTACATCAATTTTTCATGATGTGGTTTATGGAGATATTGAAATTGATTATGATGAGCTTGATGAAGGTGTTTTGCTGAAAAGCGACGGTTTGCCGACGTATAATTTTGCCAATGTGGTAGATGACCATTTGATGCAGATAACGCACGTGGTGCGTGGAAACGAATATATTTCTTCTACGCCTAAATATAACTTAATTTATGAAGCATTTGGTTGGCAACCGCCGGTATATGTGCATGTTCCGCCGGTGATGAAAGATGCGCAACATAAACTCAGTAAGCGCAACGGTGATGCTTCGTTCCAAGATTTAGTGGCAAAAGGATATTTGCCGGAAGCAATTTTAAATTATATTGCCTTGCTCGGATGGAATCCGGGTGACGAGCGTGAAATTTTTTCGCTTGACGAATTAAAGAGCATTTTTTCGGCTGAACGCTTGAATAAATCTCCGGCTATTTTTGATATTGCTAAATTAACTTGGATGAATGGTCAATATATTCGCAATTTAAGTGCTGAAGAATTTGATGAATTAGCACAGCCATATTATCAAAATCTGCCGCAAAATCTTGATACAAAAGCGTTAAGTGCCGCATTGCAGCCGCGTCTTGAAACTTTAGGACAAATTGCCGAGCAAACGGACTTTTTATCGGCCGTGCCGGAATATGAGCTTTCGTTGTATGAAAATAAAAAAATGAAAACAACCCCTGAAGTGGCTCAAAAAGCTTTAACTTTAGTATTGCCGGTTTTGCAAAACATTGCCGAGTGGAATAATGAAAATTTGTTTGAAGTTCTTAAGGCTGTTGCTGTGAATAATGAAATGAAAAACGGGCAGATTTTATATCCGGTGCGTATTGCGCTTTCCGGCAAGGAAACTACTCCGGGCGGTGCAACCGAATTAGCGGTTATTTTAGGCAAAGAAGAAACTTTGAAGCGGTTAGCAGATGCATTGCAAAAGCTAAAATAAAACATATTTAGATTATTAGCTGATATAAGGTTGGGCAAATAAAAGCTTTTGCGTGCTGAATAAAATTCTGCAGGCAAAATAAAGTTGCAGATTCAGCTTGCTTTAGCAAGAGGTCATTTACTGCTTTTTGATTAATCGCTTTTTAGGTGTAGCAAACCAAACCGCTGAATTTAAATGAAAAATCCCCATTCCCCCATGTGCTTAACTGCGGAGTTATGATAAAAATTAATAAATAAATGTAATTAAATACTTTTCCCTCTATCTTTTGCCATTTTCATTTGTGCGATATTTGGTTTTTGCGGCGTATGTATTTGCACCTTTGTTTGAGAAACAGTCTTTTCCGGCGAAAGTTGAGCCTCTGCTTTGGCTAAAATGGTATTTATTCCTAACCTAAGCTTGTGGAAGAAATTTCCCTTTTCTTTTTTCGACATATCAGCCACTTTTTCCGCTGAGGGAGTAGATGTTGTTTGTTCTGATATGACTTTAGGTGGAATTGATATAGCTTGTCTTGACTCAATTTTAGGTTGTATCGTCGGTGCGTCCAACTTTTTTTCAGTGTTTGTTTGAGATAAAGTTTGATACAATTCGTTTTTGTTCTGCGGAGTGGCGTTTGTCTGTTCACTTTTTGGTTGCGTAGCCAATATTGTTTTTTTATTTAATGCAAAATCTTTATCTCGCAGTTGATAAATCTTTCCTTGTGCAAACTCTTCTTTTTGTGTTTGAAGACGAGCCAATATATCTTCCCTCGCATTATGCGAAAAAGTATCTACCATTTTGGCTTGACGGTTGTTTAAAATTTTTAGGATTGTAGCATTCGGCTGATTTGGAACAGGCATAAAAAATTCATTACCATTCCATTCAATGTGCATTATTTTTGCTTTTAATGGATTTTTTTCTGATGTCACATAAGTTTCAGCGTCTTGGTAGGCTTTCACGCTACCAGGACCAAAAAGTGCTTCTTCCCTAGTTATCATCTTATTTTTGTTTTGACGGTAGTCTTCCATACCAAAATTACAGAAATATTTGTCGTCTTGCTGATTTTGAGCATAGACATTAATAAAACCGATATTAACATCTTTGCCAGATAATTTACCAACCGAAACGGAAACATATTTATCACCCGTTGCAGATTTTCCTGAAATATTTCCGGTATCTCCACGCATTAAACCATCATACAGCGCTGCATATGAAATATCTGGAGTTGCATAAACAATGCCGTTACGCCCAACTCTGGCACTGAATGGTAAATAATCATCTGAAGCAGTTGTACCTGAAAATAAACATTGTTCTTTAGAATAAGCGTTTTTCAATTCATCTAAAGATTTATATATTGTTGGTAAATCTTCTTTAGACGATATACCGAGCTTTTGCATATTTTCATCGGAATACCATGGATTGTCTATATTTTGTTTAGTCAATGCACTACCAATAAAATTCATTAGTTCTGCTTCACTAAGTTGTGAATTTGCAAACGGATTATCTTTGAACATTTCAGAAGCTTTAATGGGAACCGCTAGTCCACTACTGATATTGGCTCGATCTAAATCATACATCAATTTGGGCATAACTTCTCTAGCTTCTTTTGCGGTCATCAATGGCGAAAAAAGTTCAAATTTTCCGATATCTGACATTCTGCCTTCTGTATCTTTTCTAATTAACCATTGATTTGTTGCATTGCCGCATTCTAATCCGTTGTATTGTAGAACGTGATTTATTTTATTAGCAACACCTTTTCCATCCCTTAGACCAATATTAAACATGATTATTTCGTTGTCAGACAATTTACCCAAACACTCAACGTAATCAGCAGAATTTAATATTGGCGGATTTTTTATTTCTTCTCTTATATCATTGACGAAATGGCGAATAATTTCATTTATTGCTGGCAATCGAGAACTTTGGGTAATTTGTGTTTCAAGTCTATTAATATTGGATTGTAATTCTTCTTGCGATTTGATGTTTTGGTCTATATTTTCTTCTAAATTTTTAAAATTATTTTTGAAATTGTGAGAACATAAATTAGCATATGAAACGTTAAAATTGACAATAGCATTAAATTTTTCAGCTAGATCATTAGAGCCAAAATTCTTACAAGGTAAATCCTGCAAATCACGTATTTCTTTAACCAAATTGATTTTTTGATATTTTCTGACAAAAGCATCCAAATTTAGTTTTGCGTTTCTTAACTTTTTTCTCTTTAAAAAACGCTTTAAAAAACTATTAGGTTCACGCGTTAATTCGGTATATAATTTACCATTTATTTTTCCAGTTGTAGCATAATCACTCAACATACTTTGTATCAAAAAATGCTTTTCCGGAGGATACTTATTCAATAGAATTCCTATATCTACCTTCAAACGATCTAGTTTTGCATCGGTCATCAAACTTCTTTTTTGGAAATTTTTACCATGGTTAATTTTTACAGTTAAATCGTTGATTTTAACTAGAAATGGCTCTGATTTTTCGGCTATGTATTCATTTTTTAGATTCTGATTTGTCCTTTCTATAAAGGCATCAATGTTTCCTTTGGCCAGTATCGTTTTCCTCAATTCATCAAAGTAGGACGAGCCCCATATATCATGTTGATCGAAAATACCTTTACCATTTTTATTTAACCAATTATCAAAATCTGTTGCCATATTCATTTTTTTACCAAAACACAAATAAAGTTTTATTACTCAAATAAATCATATCTAATTGTAACAAAACCAACGTTTAATGTCAACAATTTTGTGCTAGTTTTGTGCTAGTTTTTTGTGCTAGTTCATAACATATGAGACTCATTAGGGACAGAAGAGATATTAAAAAAGTAACTGAAAGGCGGTAAAAAATCAAGCGCTTTGTGAGGTCTTTCGAAATTATAATAATGTTGATAATCTTTCACAAAATCAGATAGTTGCAGTATATTTTCCGGCAAATCATCTCTAAAATTATAAACTAAAGTTCTCCAAGTTTGATTAATTCGTTCGACGCCGCCGTTTAGTTTAGGGCTACAGGCTGTTGTCAGCATGCGTGAAGAAAATTATCGCCTTGGCAACGATATACAAAGTAAAGTTTTGGCTTTTGCCTTTGGACTCGCTGCTGAAATTGAAAGACAGCTTATTTCCGAATGTACGAAATCAAGTTTAGCCAACATTAAAGCAAACGGCAAAAAGCTTGGGCGTCCGTTTTCGGCACAATCAAAAAAGCTGAAATTGAGCAAAAATGCTAAACGCGTAAAAGAATTATGGGATAAAGGATTAAAAAAATCCGCCATTGCCCGCATTTTAGGTGTTCACCGTTCCACCGTCCGCCATTTTATTGACCGAATGGACGCACAAGCCTAAAAGCACATTATATGTTATTTTTCATATTGCGTTTGCGCGCTTAAATAGTCAAACTTTCCGGAACCTAGCAGCGGCGGGGCAGGGGTATAAATTACTTCTTTCGGCATCCAAAGTTCACTGATACCTTGCGCCTTAAAATATCGTTTAATGTCTGCTAAATCGGCATTTGGCGCTGATGTAATAAAAATCAGTTTTTCACCTTTCTTTTCATCAGCAACGGCAATAATACCTTGTTTGGCTTCCGGATACATGGCGTCCAAAAGCTGTTCAACCGCCGTTAAAGAAACCATTTCGCCGCCGATTTTAGCGAAACGTTTAGCGCGCCCTTTAAGGCTGATAAAGCCTTCATCATCAATTGAAACAATATCGCCGGTATCATACCATTCAGCGCATTTTTGCAATACATTCGGTGAAGTATGTAAAATATAGCCGAGCATTATATTATCGCCTTTTACCAACAATTGCTTGCCTTCTTTTACATTCTTAACAGTATGTAATTGGTATTGCACACGCGGTAAAAAGCGGCCTACCGTATTTTGTTTATAAAACATCGGTGTATTAACTGCTAAAACAGGCGATGTTTCTGTTGTGCCATAACCTTCAAATATACGCACACCGAATTTTTGCATCCATAATTCGGCGGTGCGTGTTTTTAATTTTTCGCCACCGACTACGGCAAAGCGAATAGGGAAAAAATCGTATGGATTAGCCATTCTGCCATAACCGTAAAGAAACGTATCGGTTCCTAAAATTGCCGTGGCTTGAATATCGTATGCCACTTCCGGAATAATGCGATAGTGCAGCGGAGACGGATAGAAATATGTTTTAACACCATTAAAAAGCGGCAAAATTGTGCCGACGGTTAAACCGAAAGAGTGAAACATAGGCAGAGCATTAAGCAAAACATCACGAGCATTAAACGGCACAGCTAAATGAATTTGCAGAGCATTGGAAAGCAAATTTTTATGCGATAAAACAACCGCTTTCGGTAAACCTTCGGAACCGGATGTAAATAATACAACCGCAGGTTTTTCCGCAGATACATTTACGTTTTGGCGCAGAAAATATTTTTTTATCCCCTTGATTTTATCAAAAGTGGAAATTTGTTGCGCCAAATCTTCTAAATAAATGAGTTGAGCGCCGCATTCTTGAACAATTTTTTCTAAATGCTGCAAATTTCCTTGTTCAATAAATTTGTGAGCCGTAATCACATACTTCAGTTCTACAGTTTGCAAACACGAAGCAAATTGTTTTTGACCTAATGAAAAATTAAGCATTACCGGAACTTTTTCGGCGGCTTGCATGGCAAAAAAACTGACAGCGCCGGCTAAACTGTTTGGTAATAATAAACCGATTTTTTCTTGCTTATACAATATTTTTTTGAATTTCTCGCTTAATACATAGGTTTTAAGCAAAAATTGTCCATAATCGAGCGTTTTTTTAGCAATATCAAGAGCAATAGGTTTATGCTTGCCGTGAATTTTTTCGGCGCGCAGCAATATATTGAAAATCGGCTCGTTTTTAGCGGTTGTATCATAAATCATATTCGCCATAATGTCATGCAGCAGAAGCGTTGTTTGCAGGCGTTTTTCACGATTGCTCAAATTTTCAGGCAAATTAATTTCGCAAGCCGGTTGAATATAAAGTTTAATTTGCGGAAAAACGCGTGTTTTAATTAAGTTATTCAAATAAGAAAATTTAGAATACTGTGCGCCGTCAATACGCAACGGAATAAGCTTTGCTCCGGTTTTAGCCGCCACCACGCCAGCACCTTCATATATTTTCATTAAAGAACCGGTAACACTAATGCGGCCTTCCGGAAAAATCATCACGGTTTTACCTTTGTTAACTTCATCGATTAAAGCGCGGATAGCCAACGGGTTGGCAGGGTTAAGCGGATAAAAATCAACTAAACCGCTGAACATTTTCACATACCACTTACTTCCCCAACCGCTATCAATGGCAAAAGTAATTTTGCGCGGCAAATATGCGGCAATTAAAATGCCGTCAAGTAAAGAAACGTGATTAGCAATAATTAGTGCCTTAGAGCCAGCGTTGCGTAAATTTTGCAAACCTTCCACTTTAACACGGAAAAAAACATCTAAAACAGTGCAAAAAACAGAGCGAACCAACGCATCGGGCAACAATTTACAAATGTAAAAAGCAACACAAATGCTCATAAGCGAAATAAAGAAAAACAAGTCTGTAATTTGCAGGCCTAAACCAATGAGCAATGTTGCAAAAATTGAAATTGCCACCATACCGAGAGAATTAATGATATTATTGCCGGCAATAACTGAAGCAACATTATTTTTAGGCGCTTTTTTTTGCATTAAGGCATTCAGCGGAACCACATATAGCCCACCCATAAAAGCAAAGGCAAATAAGCAAACGGAAAGAGCTAATCCGCGCGGTCGTAATATAAATTGCAATAAAGAAATTGAATGTTCAGATGTGCCGAAGCCACGAGATAATAACCAAATGCAAAAGGCAAATATGCTAAGTCCGATTGCACTGAGCGGCACATATACCACCGAAACTTCTCCTTTAAGTAATTTGTTGCAAAAAGCAGCTCCAGCGCCAACGCCGACAGAAAATAATATTAAAAACAGAGTGACGACTTCTTTGTCGGCATTAAAAACTTTACTGCATAAAGGAAAGAGTTGTGTAAGGAAAAATGCACCTAATATCCAAAACCAAGTGGCACCGATTATGCAGCGAAACACGATGATATGTGATTTAATTAATTGCATATTTTCCTTTATTTGCTTAAATAAGTTAAAGTTTAACTTTATGTTAGGCTGCAAGCCTTTACTTTGCGGAATTTGCCAACCGGCTGCAATGCCTATAACGGCACAAATCAGCAGCAAAACAATGCTGGCTGATATTGGTAGTAATGTTCCTAAAATTGAGCCTAAAATTATTGATATATAAGTGCTTCCTTCAATGGCAGCATTACCGGCGATAAGTTCATCGCTTTGCAAAAGCTGCGGTAATAAAGCATATTTTATCGGTCCGAAAAATGTGGATTGCAATCCCATTAAAAACAGAATAAAAATCAATAACATCGGGCTTTGAAGATAAAATACAAATCCTGCCGCAATCATCAGCAACAATTCGCAGATTTTAAGCCAACGCACCATTTGAGCACGATTATATTTATCGGCTAACTTTCCGGCCAAAGCCGAAAATAAAAAGTAAGGCAAAATAAACACACCGGCAACTAAATTGGCGTATAAGCCCACGGTTTGCGCATCGGACAGCATTTTATAGGCAATAAATGTCATTAAGGTATTTTTGAACAAATTATCGTTGAATGCCCCGAAGAATTGAGTAATTAACAGCGGCACAAAACGTTTGCCGTGCCATAAATTATTTTTCATATTTTATATCCTGTCATATTAATTAAAGTTCCAACTTAAACCGACCAATATTCGGTAGTCATTTTTGCCGGCCTGATGTTCTGGATGAAAACGCACGCCGGTTTCGGTGCGCAGACTTAAGTCTTCAGTAAATTCCTTATGCCAATAAGCCGCCAGTTTATATTCACGTTTTTGTGGTTTTAATGAGGCTGAATATGTTTGGCGATATACGGTATCGGAATAATTATCACGTCCACCGGCTACATCAACTTTCAATCGTCCTTTTTCTACATAGAGCGGTGAAGAAAAGCGCAAACCTAAATGTGTGGTTTTATTGCTTTGATAATCGGCCTCAAGCGCAAAACTGCTGCTTTCTAATCGTGTAGTTCGCAGCATGTTTGAAGAAAATGTTTGCGGTTCGGTCCAGCCGCGATAATAGCTGCCGCTTAAGGTAAGACGCTTTGCCGGCTGCCATGCGGCGGTGATGCCGGCAGTATAAGTATTAGCACCTTTCAAGGCAAAAGCACCATCCCCGTTTAACCCCAGCATTGCCTCATCTTCATATAATAAACCGGACGATAAGGTGAGGGTATATTTTTGATTTTTATGAATATCCAGAGCCATATTAACGGCATAAGCCTGTTTATTAAAGCTGTTATCATTAAAATCACGGTCACCGTCATAAAGACCGTTGCGGCCGGTCATTGCTTCAAAGTGCAAAGCTGTGCGCCGGCTGAAGTTATAGCTGTGATTAACTCCGTAAGCGTTGGTAAATGACATAAACGGATTGTTCAGTTCGCGCGCTTTTGCTCCAACTTTTTTATAAGCGGTGTTTTCACTGAAATAAAATCCGCTGCTATGTTTGCCTTGTTTATATTCCATCGCCATCATGCCCATATTATTATTTTGGTTTTGCAAACTGCTCGGTAACATTGCAAAGCTGAAATTACCTTCTTTTTTGGTTATTATTTTGTTTGAATTGGCAATATTTGCCACGTCATTTTTTAAGCTTTTATAGCCGCTATGTGTGGTATGAACAAAACGAGCCGTATTTATGGCAAACGGGCGTTTATAGCGGTCAAACACCGTTATGCTTGCCGGTAATGCTTTAAGCAGCGAATTTTGCAGCGAAGCCGGAACATATATAGCGGCATTATCTAAGTTAATTAAAGCACTGTTAACACTGTTGCCGCTGTATGTTGCTAAATTGACCGAATTGCTTATTGGAACAGGTTTGGTTATTGCCGCATCTAAATCAAGCAGGCCGGCGCCGTATGTTTCCGGTGAATAATCTGTAGCCGAGTGGTTAGCGGTTTCTTTAACAAGGTCTATTACTTCTTCAGCTGACATATATGGATAGACTCCAAGCAAAAAGGCTAAACTGCCGGAAACAATCGGGGTGGCTTGTGAAGTTCCTACTGTTGCATAATAACCGCCGTTAACATCAGGTTGTCCGGCGCTATATATAACATTGGCGGCATCGTCGGTATAATCTCCGCCCGGTGCGGCAATGCAATAGCCTTTTGTGCCGGTAATGCCGCATTTATTGGCATATGCGGAAAGATGATAATTCTTAACTGTGCCGTCGGCATTAAGCGCAACATCAACAGCCGTTACCACCAACATTTGCAAATTTTTAAATTCAGCAAATCTTTTAATGCCGGCTTGTGTATCCGGATGATTAACGTTTTCATTGCCGGCCGCTTTAACCACTATAACGCCGTCAATTTTACCATTGTTGGTTACGGTGTTTTTAGCTAAAACAGCCCGCATGGCACTAACAAAATCACTGTTTATTTGGCTGACTTGAGTAATGGTATTAGCATTGTAGGTATTAGTGGTTGAGGTTAACCCCATACTTAAATTGATTATTTTAGCACCGTTATTAATTAGATATTGTATAGGTTCTTCAATGCTGGATTGAAAATCCCAACGCACAGCTTTAATTAAGGCATTTTGATAAGCCACTCCCATCATACCTTTATTATCTTTATTTCCGGCAATAAGGGCGGCAACGTGGGTTCCGTGCATACTCTGATTTCCGGTTGCATATTGGTTGGGCGAAACATCGGTTTTATCTAATGTGTCCCAGTCATAATCATCAGGATAATAAGATGCCCAAGTGTTAAATTTGGCAACATCTTGCGCACTCATATTGCTGTTATATACATCACCGTTATATTTTGAGTGGCTGAAAACAAGCAATGTTCGGGTTATAGTTTTCACGGTTCGCCAACAATTTTTATAGTCTCCGTTACGGCAAGGACCATAGTCATAATTATAGCCGCTTACTTTACTGCCGTTATTCAGCGCAAATTCTGAATGATTTGCCCATACTCCCGTATCAACAATTCCAACTGTAACAGGTGTTAATGAAACGGTAAAATTACCATTGGCATCGGTAAAATGTGCATAAGCTTTGGCCGCATTAATGGCATCCATATAATTGACAGATGTTAAGCCATATCCGCCGAAATTGCTGCCGTTATATTCACGATTATTTTGGAAGTAGTTAACAGCTTTTTCGTAAGTATCATCAGTGTTATCGTTGTTCCCTGAGTCGCCTTCACCTGAGTCGTCTTCACCTGAGCCGCCACCGGAATCATCATTTCCGCCGCCGGTTGACCACGAACCGCCTGAGTCGTCTTCACCTGAGCCGCCACTGGAATCATCATTTCCGCCACTGGAATCATCATTTCCGCCGCCGGTTGACCACGAGCCGCCTGAGTCGTCTTCACCTGAGCCGCCACTGGAATCATCATTTCCGCCGCCGGTTGACCACGAGCCGCCTGAGTCGTCTTCACCTGAGCCGCCACCGGAATCATCATTTTCGCCGCCGGTTGACCACGAGCCGCCTGAGCCATTATCATCGAGCCAAGTTCCTCCCATGCTATATCCGTCTCCAGGCACAACATCTTCATTTTCTCCGGTTGACCATGTACCTCCATTGTTTTCATCATTGTTGTTATGAGAACCATTGTTGTCAGCTGAATTAGAATTTTGCGGCGTTGAACTATGGCTGCCACCGACGCCACCGCCGCCACCGCCGCCACCTGCAGCTACGGCAATAGCTGCGCCGGCACCAACAACGGCTAGTCCGCCCCAAACATATTTTGCTGAAAATGACGTCCTTGTTTTTGCCGCATACATACATGAAGCATTTGGATTAGCACCGTATTGCAGCAATAAGTTATAGGCGCGCATATTTCTGTCGGCATATGCTTTGCATAAGGCTGTTGAACCGGAATTATCCGGTGTATCAACCGAATATCCGCTGTTTATGATATAGTTAATCTTTCCCGTTTGTCCGTTTTTGGCGGCACTATATATAGTATCGGCTGTTGAGGCAAGTGCGCTTGTTGGCAATAGAGATAATGCTAAACATAATTTAACAGCAGGTGTAAAATATGCATTTTTCATAAACAGTTCCTTTGATTAGCAATATACCAATTTAGCCATATGTTAGCACAAATATATTTCTCTTGCAAGAAAATGAATCGTTTATTGACATTCTTCTTTTCAGGGGTTATTCATAATTTTTAGAGGAGAAAGTTATGAATTTGGAAAAAATAAAAATATTGTTGCAATATATGCTTCCTAAACACTTGCTGACAAGGCTTGTTGGTTTTTTTGCCGCGGCACGTTTAGGTAAAGCTACGACATTTGCCATTGAAAAGTTTGCACAGGTTTATAAAATCAATTTAGATGAAGCAGCGCAAAAGCCGCAAGATTTTGCCACATTTAATGACTTTTTTTCTCGCGCGCTGAAAAAAGGTGCTCGTCCGATTGATAAACAAGAAAACAGTGTTGTTTTTCCGGTTGATGGACACATCAGCGCCTATGGTAAGCTAAAAGAAAATTTGCAAATGCAGGCTAAAGGGCATTATTTTACGGTCGAAGCATTATTAGCCTCAGAAGAAAACGGCAAAATTTTTAAAAACGGTGAATTTATTACAACTTATTTATCGCCGCAAGATTATCATCGGGTACATATACCAACCGGCGG
The DNA here is from genome assembly GCA_017460085.1 of Alphaproteobacteria bacterium. GTDB lineage: Bacteria > Pseudomonadota > Alphaproteobacteria > RF32 > CAG-239 > RUG410. Next base: position 624 of record JAFUBQ010000011.1, on the reverse strand, counting down.
TCGCTTGTTAGAAATGACATATGTGCCGGGAGAGTTATTTTCGGTTAATCCGCTATATACCAACAATATTCCGGAACTTTTTTCGCGCAATGAACGGGTTATTTGTTTGTTTGAAACAGAATTAGGCAAAATGGCGGTGGTGATGGTTGGCGCGGCAATTGTGCGCAGTATAGCAACCGTTTGGGCCGGCGTGGTAGCACCGAACAAAGCATCGGAAGTTGAGGTGTTCGATTATACTAAGCAGGATATTCGTTTTGCTAAAGGCGATGAAATAGGCCGTTTTATGATGGGAAGCACGGTAATTTGCCTGTTTGAAAAAGGTAAACTTGCGCTTGATAAATCTTTAGAAATTGACCAAGCGGTGCGTATGGGGCAAAAATTAGGCACAAAAAATTAAAAGACATCCGAGAAAATTATTCGGAATTATGCTAATTTTACGGGTATATAATTTAATGATACGATTATTAAATTATGGTATTTATTGAAAAATGTATTTTTTTGTAAAATTTCATTGACAAAACTATAAATATATAATAAAGTAAAATCAGAAAGGTTTTGAAATATGAATAGTGTGAAACAACATTTTAATCATTTAGCAGCAGGCAATTACCCTGAAAGCAAGGT
>JAFUBQ010000010.1 GCA_017460085.1 Alphaproteobacteria bacterium | reverse complement strand
AATGCTGATGAATGGGAATATGTTGATGAAAACGGCAATCCGGTTGAAGCAGATGATGCTGATGAATGGGAATATGTTGATGAAAATATAACAACACCGTCTACAACTACCCTGCCCTCAAATTCGGCACAATCCGTTACTGATGATAATGATGATTTTATAGCTGCGTTTAGCCAAACAGATATACCTTCATCAAATAAAAATAAAGACAACAAGTGATATAAAAAATGATTTACAAAGCAGTATAATTTATATAAAATGCAAAACGATAAGGGAGATATATAAATGGCAGAAGAAAACAAAACAACAGTTGCAAAAGAAATGCTCTGGTATGTAGATAATTATATTGTTCTGATAGATTATTATGACAGAACCATTTCTCGCATTGCAGCCCGTTGTGTTCGCCAAGGCAATATTGCTTTGGAGGAATATAAATTTTACCCTTACGTTTTAGATGTTTTGGAAGAAATTTGCGATACCGGCAACTATATTATGGAACATAAAGAACTATATCCGTATGTTGAAAAACGCATTGCCGGTGGGGTTGATGCTTTGCGTAAAAATTTAGCCATTTATCAAGAAGAACTGACCAATAATCAATCTCCGGAAATGTTGCGCACCGACCCTAATGAAAGTAAAAAACTGGCAGAAGCTATGAGTAATTTTGATAAAGCAGTTGACCCTACTGTTGGTGCAGGTATGAATATTGATGACTTAATGAATAAGCTGATGGCAGAAAATAATATATCAAAACCAACAGATTCCGGACAATAATTTTTAAAAGGAAACAATCATGAAAAATTTGCAAATTTTGATCATTCTTTCACTTTTCATTGGAGGACTTTCGGCTTGTATGGCAGATGATATACCTTCATTAGATAGTGTTGATAACACGCAAACAATAACCCCGCAAATTGTTGAAGTTGATGCAACAGATGCAAATTTTGCAGCATCACAGCCATATACTCTTTTGCCTTCAGAAATGCCGATAATACGCATGGACAAAACAGATGAAAATGCACCGCGCAAAATAATTCGCACACCGGAAGGGGCTAATGAACTGGATTTAGAAACACCTTTGCGTTGCAATGTTAACTGGGAAACTCAGCAAATGATTTTAACTTTACCATACACCGCCTCAGCCTTTAAGCTTGAACGTAATGGCATTAATAATCCGCTTCCGCGATTTGAGGTTACCGGTTTTTCGTTTGATATGATGCCAACCGAACAGGCTATTGTTAAGCTAACAAAAGAAGCAGGAATTCGCGTTTCTTCGGCTGATGGACCATATACCAGCATTTCAGCCACAGATTTAAAAGGTGAACTTTCGGCAGTTATAAAAATGATGGCAGATTCGGCGGGAATTTATTACCAATATGATGCTAAAGAAAAAGTATTAACTCTAAGCCGACATGCTAATATGACGCTTTATACTCCGCATTCCCGACCAATTCTTTTAGGTTTATTAGATGTAATTCGCGGTGCCGGTATAACAAATATTGTTACTAATTGGGCTGATTATTCCATTACATTTGATGCTGATATGGAAACTAAAAATAAAATGGTTGAACTAATTAATACATTTGAAAATAATCCAACTCTTATTGCTTACGATGTTAGTGTTTTCCGTTTATATCCATATGACCAATTACACGATATAGAATGGAAAGAAATGCTGAAAGCTTTTGATTTTGGTTCCATTACCACGGCACAAAGCGGGGTTATAGGTCGCATTTTGACTACCTCAAATGATATTAACATTGAAACATTGCAAAAGTTTTTAGGCAATCAAGCTCAGGTTCAGTTAGTATCTGAAGGTAAATTTGTTGTGCCTAATTTGTGGATGGCACGCTTTGATATAGGTAAATGCAGTCAAGCTAAGGCCAATTCATACGGATTATCAGTTTTAGCCAAAGCATCGCTAGAAAAAAATAATAATATTTTCAGTGACATAACTTTAGAAGAAACAAACGGTCAAGTCACAAGTTTTAAAATTCGCAATAAATTGGGAGATAATTTTTTAATTATCGGCTTGCCAAATGAGCTGTTCGGAATTAAATCACCTAAATCGGAAACCATAATCTTTATGGTTCCGAGAATAATAAGAACATTAAAAACAAATGAAAAAATAAAAAATAAAATTTAGAGGAAACAAAAATGGAAAATAATCAAAACATCAATATGCCGCGCAAAATTAGAAAAATAAGGCGTGTACGTCCTTCTGAAACAGCTTCGTCTTTTGGGTTACCAACTAAAATAAATGCTGTAAGTAGTGAAAATAATTCCGCATTTGGCAGCGATGATGGCAACTATTTTGCCAATAATGATGATGCTGAAAACATCCGTTTTGTTACTGAAGATGATATCCACCCTGAAGAAGCAGTAACTCTTTCGTTTTTATTAAAAAATAAAACAGTTTTATTGCTTCTTGTTTTAAGCGCCTTAATTGGTATGATGTTTGGTTCGTTGATGTTTGGTAAAAAAACTGTTTCCAATCGCGGATTAGACGGTGTAGTTATAAATTCTGATGTTCCGGCCGGACGCAATCGTTGTGGTTTGGTTGAACCGCACCAAGGGTGTGTTTTATATATTATGAACCCGCGGAATCAAGAAGTTACCGGCAAAGATTTTTATTCTACTGCAGCTCAGTGGACTCAACGCCAGCGCTATTTGATAGAAACAGGAAATATGCATTACAGCAATACTCGCATCAAACCGGGGTATATTGCACAAATTAATATTCCGCCTTTATCATCATATTAGCAGATAAAATATTTTATAATGCTGAATTTATTAGAGATTATTTCTGTTTTGGTGGTTTTACAACAAAATAGATGAAATTGAATGAAAATTGAAGTAAATTTTCACTTGATTTTATAACTCTATTTTGCTATATGAAGAACAACAAAGTTGATATAGTGCGGTAGCGAATTTAGAAAACGAGTGACAGAGCAACACGCAAATGAAAATGAGCGTATGAGCTATATCGGTAGTTTTATGAATTGTGTTATGTTTTTGGGGATATAGTTCAGTTGGGCACAAGCTTAAAAACAACCTCAAAATGTTGTTTTTAAGTGCAGCGGCGAAGTTTTATTAATGAGCAAGGGAGCGTGCAAGCGACCGCAGCGAATTTAGAAAACGAGTGACCGAGCAACACGCGAATGAAAATGAGCGTATGAGCTATATCGGTAGTTTTACGAATTGTGTTATGATTTTTGGGGATATAGCTCAGTTGGGCACGAGGAAAAAAACAAGCCTTAATGCTTGATTTTAGCCGAAGTGGCGAAGTTT
>JAFUBQ010000009.1 GCA_017460085.1 Alphaproteobacteria bacterium | reverse complement strand
TAACACTACCTGCGCAAGCAGGTAGATGTAGACAATCCTAAATCTTCGCGCTATACTGCGGTTATGGAAGAAGTAAAGTATAGCAAACAACGCTATATAGAATATCAATGACGCGAAGATTTAGGACAAGCTTGGCTTGACATAAAATGATACCACCGGCGTAAGCCTGAGGAGTTTCATGATAAAACCTATACAAGACAAACATATAATACCGGTAATAAAAAATTATTCACGCATTAACGGTATTTTAATATAATTCATTGTACCCTCAGACAAAAGACTAGGATATTTGCGTCTTTATGGTGCGGATATTACAGCAAGTATAAGGTTTAAAAGATGCCAAAGTTTGGTTTGAAATGCTTTTTAGGAAGCTTCGTTTTTTCATTGGTCGCTGTTTTTGCGGCTGCTAAGGTGTATCTTTTTTATAGTGCTGATTCACAAAAGGAAGTGGATGCTTCTGAATATATAGAAGCTCGTAATATTGAATTATTCGCAGCTCATCAGGAAGACGACGCAATATTAGCAAAATATGAAGAACTTACCGCGCAAAATAATGCTGTAAATGAAATAGCAGTTGTAGAAAGTGAAAACACTAAAATTGCAGATGCGTTGTCTGTCGAACCGACTCAAGAAATTGCAAACTTAAAAGAAGATATATTGTTTTCTCCGACCGATGATGAAGAAAATGCTTCAACAGAAGGTTCTATTGAAACTGATTTCTCTAATGTAGTCAAGGCAGATTTATCTGTTGTTGCTGATACAACTGAAATTGAGGAAAAACAATCAGATAAAGAGGCATTTAAAATTGTTGATGCGGCAGAAGCTACAATCTTTGAAATTCCGTTAACGCATAGCTTTTCATCGCAAGATAATAATGTAAATGTATCAAACAGAGCCGATAAAAGTCAGGTGGCATTGGCCGATGAACACGAAGATATAAATCAGCTTGGTGCAGAAACTAAAACATCATCAAAAAAGGGAGCGGAACTTTTAAACGATGATGAAGATGGTGATAGTCCGTGGGAAGTTGCCGAGGTTGCAAATAAAAATATAACTAAGAACAAAAATGCAGAAACGAATAAGGCTCCGGTAACAGGAAACAGTGTTCCGTATAAGATGCAAAAAAATATTCTTATTCCAATTCCTGATGAAATTGCCAATGATAAGAATTTGACACCGCAATTTTCGTCTTCTGCCGAAAATATTAAATTAGAAGAAGAATTGCGGCGCAAGCACGGTCAAGCTCCTATAGAAACAAGCATATCGCAGTCAGAAAAAGAGCAAAATGTTAAAGAAGATTTTTCAGCAGATATAAATAAAGAAGGTGCATTAGATAAAAAAGAAAAAGATGTTGTTCCGGAAGAAGAAAGCAGTTTAACCGACAGCATCGCTGCTTGGTTTTCGGGTAATCGGCGCAAATCAGAAGGTGGTGATGAAGAAAATGCCGAAATAAAACGTGACGGAGCATCGTCATCAGAAGCTAAAACATCATCTTTGTTTCGCAAATTATTAGGACTTGGAGCAGCAAATAAGGATAATGTTGCGCCAACGGAGTTAAAGTTGTCATTTCAGGCAAATCGTGCTGAAATTTCAGGTCAAACGCTTGAGTGGATTAAGGCATTTTCAGAAAATGTGGTCAATTACGATGATGTAGCTATAGAAATTCGTCTTGACCGTTCAGCACCATACGAGCTACAGCAAAAGCGGCTGAAATTGCTGTATAAGATTTTAGCCAATAACGGAGTGGAATATCGTAAAGTTAATATAATTTTTACTGATAGAGAGCCAAACTCATTTATTATTAGGAATGTTCGTTATATAACAAAAGAAGAAAAGGCTGAGGAAACCGCAAAAAGCAAAAGTCCGTGGTACTAAGGCCGAAAGTTAACTCGTAATATAGGAAAATACGATGGGATATACAAATGAAACAAATAGAAAAAAAACAACAATAGCCTTTGTTTTAGGTGGCTTATTTGCTCTAACGGGCTGTGTTAATAATAGATATGAAGCTCAGCCGGCTAATGGTTTTGAGTCTTATGATGCTGAATGTGCTGATGGAATTTGCACCAGCAATCAGGAATATACGGCAGTTTGTGTTGAAAACACAGACGGATACAGCGAGTGCCGTGATGAAAGTGCGGTAAATTATACCCGTACGGCTGCTGATTTTAGAGCTTATGGTGAAAGAAGCCCGCGCGACCATCGCATTACACAGGCCGGTGCAGGTAATAATGTTTCAGCAGCAATACAGCCGAGCATAGATAATGAGGTTATCGAATATGAGGCTCAAGTTGCTAGTACAACAACCGCTAATGGTATGAAAGGATATACACCGGCGCAAATTGAGCCGACGGCGGCAGAAGAAACAGCAAACAAAGATTGGTTGGCAGAAGAAGGGCAAAGTTTAAAGGACTTATTGACGCAATGGAGTGACGAGTCTGGATGGCGTTTAATTTGGAAGACTAATCGTAATTATACATTGAATGCCGGTGCAATGTTTAGAGGTAATTTTGCCGACGTAGCATCTGCTTTAGTTCGTGCCTTTGCACGTGCAAGACCGGCCCCGATTGCTACATTTTATAAAGGAAATCGCGTTTTAGTGATTGAAACAATGGAGGATGAAAATGCGTATGATTAATTTGTTAAAACCGGCTGCTTTAGCTCTTATTGGGATTACGGTAGCGTGTTCCATTTCTCCGGAGTTGGATGAAAAAATGGAAAATCGCGCCGAAGAAGTTATGGACTTAAATCAAAAAGCCAAAACTCCGGGCGAGCCTGTGCCTGATGATGTTGTTCGTGTTAAAAATGATATTTGGCTCGGTGACACCAGCACGGTTGAATTTGAAGGTGAGCCTATACCAAGTTATTTGGAAGCTAAAGACGGAATTACGCTTATTAGCAACAGACCGATTACTCTTTATGAAATCGGCACAATGATTAATAAAATTACATCATTATCCGTGCGATATGCTCCGGAATTGGAAGCTAATGCAATTGCCAATGCCGATAACAATGAACCGTCAATGGAAGATTTAGGAGCTCAATGGGCTGATTCTACCAGAATGTTAGTGAACTACAAAGGTCCAATCAGCGGATTGCTTGATGAAGTGGCAAACAGGTTTGGTGTGTGGTGGAAATATGAAAAGAAAGAAATTTATTTCTATCGCTATATTACCAAAACTTTTGTAATTTATTCATTACCGACAAATCCGTCATTAAACGTTTCAGTTGGCGGCGAAGGAGGTGCTTCAAGCATTTCTCAATCTAGTTCAGTTGATGGAATGGATATGTGGAATAATATTCAAAGCACAATCCAGTCAATGATTACACAAGATTCTAATTTAGTAATCGATAAAGCTAATGGAACAATAACGGTAACTACAACACCAACTGACATTAAGCGCGTTGCTAAATATGTTAACGAACAAAATCAGCGTGTTTCAAAGCAAGTTGCCATCAGTGTTAAGGTTTTGCAGGTTACTATGACTGATTCCGATAAATATGGTTTGGACTTAAACGCAACCTTTAAGGCCGGTTCGTTAAAGAATTTAACGGCATCAACTACATCTCAAGCAGCTCTTGGAGAAGAATATAGCTCGTTGGCTATGGGTATTACTTCTAAGCGTTGGGATGTAACTGCAGCGATTAACGCATTATCGCAAGAAGGCCGCACTAATTTAGTGACCAGCGGTACAGTTACGACAATGAATAATAAACCTGCACCAATTCAGGTTGTTCGAACTCAAAACTATATCTCTAACATAACTAAAACAAACAGCGGTGATAGTGATACGTATGATATTTCTGTTGAAACCGAGCAAATTGAAACCGGTTTTACAATGAGCGTTTTACCGCGTATTTTAGACCATGGCAGAGTTTTGATGTTCTTTAACTTAACTTTGGCAGATTTACTTGATTTGAAAAATGTCAGTGTTTCGGGCGGTGGTGAAGATGACAATGATAGCCAATATATTCAAAATCCGATTATCGAAACTCGTGGTTTTACACAAGAAGTTGCGCTTAAATCTGGTGAAACGCTTATTTTGGCGGGTTATGAACGGGTTGAAGACACAACAGATAAGCGCGGTGTGGGTTCGGCTAAAAATCCTGTTTTAGGCGGACAGCAATCGGCTGTTGAAGACAAGACATTGCTTGTAATTATGTTAACACCGGTTGTGATGGAGTCTCCATTGTCACCGGAATCTAGAATGAACGACTAAAAATAATAAGGAGTGCGTAAAGTGGCTGAAGATCAAACAGAAGAAAAGGCATGGAAGTCTTCCTTTACCGAAGGCGGTAAGACGTATGCCGCCAGCCTGTTTTGGCAGCCTTTGCTGAACGAGGAAAATCCTTTGCCAGAAGTTAGAGAAGCATCTGAAAATGTTTTGGAAGGGGCTGATTTATACGTTACGCGTAAAGGAAAATCTCCGCAGTTTGGTTTGGCAGCATCAACTCAAGGCTTTAGCCGTGGTTTGCCTTCGGCAGCTATTGCGCTTGTTTCCGGTTTAGGTAATGTTACCTCGTTTTTAGGTGTTTTTAAGGTTGATACCGGTTGGTGGTACATTTGTTTCAGAAACGACGTAATTCTTTCTGACGGAGATACGTTGTTTGTTAGTGAAAAAGATGCGAAAGACCAATTTATATCTATGTTAGCTGTTCCTGACTGGGATATATTGTTTGCACCTGAAGAATGGGGAGTTGATGAAGCGCGAAGTGATAAACTCGCTCCGTTGTTGGCTAAGGGACTGCAAGTTAAGCTTGATAAAATTGCAACATCAAATGATATGGCAATGTTGGCAGTTATTATTGTTGGTTTTGCCATTATTCTTTGGTTTGCATATTCAAGTTTAAAAAGTCTGTTTTTTACTCCGCCGAGAGCACCGGTTATTGCGCCGATTAAGCAGGTGGAAACTCCGTCTTATATTCCGCCTGAGCCGAAACCTTGGGAGAAATTAAACAATCCGATTGATGTTATGAAAAATTGTTATACGGCAACCAAAAAAGCTGTACAAATATTAACTCCGGGGTGGAAATTAGAGGGGATTACCTGCACACCGGAAAGCGGCGTTGTTACCTCGTGGAAGCGCGAATTAGGGCGGATGACGTGGATGGAGCAGGCGCTGCAAACGTCGGGAGTAGAATATACATCGCGAGCAATTTCCAAAGACGGCAATACATTTATGGTTACAATGCCGATTAGTGAAATTAGCACTTTAAATTCACCTCCGGAATATACGGAAGATGATTTAACCAACATTATTAATGATTTGAACCAAACCTTGGGTACACATATTACTATAGCGCATAAAAATTGGGTATCGCCGCGCGGAACTAACTATGGTATTATGGAATACAAAATTACCAGTAATAATGATCCGTTAAATTGGGTGGAATTATTAATGAAATTTTCTGGACTGACGGTTAATACCATCAGATATGATATAAATAGGCGTAATTGGCAATATGAAGGAGAAATTTATGAGTTACAACCTGAAAAATAAAAATATTGTTGTCTTAGCTTTGTCGTTTGCGGTTATGATGACAATGAGCAACATGACCAAAGCGCAAGATGCTCCGTTTTTATTTGATGAACCGGTGGCGGAAGATGCGGCAGTTTTGCCTAATCAGCAAGATGATGTTGCACCGATTGATGAAAAAGCGCCGATAGCAGAGGAAAACAACGCAGTTGAAGCATCAGATACTGAGATTGATACATCATTTTTAGATGAACAATCTGCCGATGAAGCAGAACCTGAGATTATTGATGAACAAAATAATGTCGATGAAGCATTATTAGCAGATGAAGAAGCTAATGTTGCCGAAGACGGTGAAGATGAAAGCGTGACAGCTCCAAGTTCACCATTTGAAAATTTCGGTAACGCAATTTTATCTAAAGTTGATAATGATTTATTTAATCAGATGTCGCAAATTGAAAAACAAACAACTTTGCTTAATTTAGAGCTTAAACGAGAAGATGTTCGCAACAAGGTTGAAGCCTTGAAAGCGGCACGTTTGTTAGCTCGTCAAGAAGCTGAATCGCGTCGCATTGCAGAAGAAGAAAAACTTAAAGATATGGAAGTGGCACGGCAACAAAAGATTATTGAGGCACAAGCAAAAGTTAAAGAAAAAGAAATTGAACTTGAAAAAGTTCGTCAGGCAAAAGTGCTTAATGATTATATGAATGAAGTTTTGGTTATCAACCAAAAATGGATTGAAAAGAACGGAAAATTGCAAGTTCGCATTAATGAGCTTGAAAATGAGCGTCAAGAATTAATTAATGCATTTGAAGAAAAAATTGAAAAAGTTAAGCAGAAAACCGATTCCGTTAATAAGCACGCAACAGACGCAGTTGAAAGATATACAAACACGACGAAAAATATGAATGCACAGGTTATGCAGTTGCGTAGGGATATTGCGGAGAGCGAAGCTAGGATTCAGATGATGAAAGAACAATCCTCAGGTAATCCGTTTGCCAACGGTGGTAATTTAGATCCTAATGCGGCATCAATCGATTTGGCTCAAGAATATGCCATTATGGATATAACCGGTCAAGGTGATGATATTGTGGCAAAAATTGTAAGCCGTGACGGTACGACTTTTACTGTTCATCGCGGTTCTGTATTGCATGGTGGTGAAACAGTATTAAAAATTACCGAAAAGTATATAGCTTTTGATAAAAAAGGTATAAAGTCATATTTGTATCCTGGTGGTACAATTATGGAATATGAACCGCGGAATATTTTTAATGAATCGGAAAAAACACCGGAAGCAACAGTAAAGAAGAGCATTCGGAACGAAACACCGGCAGGCCTAAATAAACCTGAAAACGAAACAGTATTTGGTAAGCCGATGAATCAAGAAAGAGAATCTACGGTCAAAAAAAAAGCTGAAAAAGCGCAAAAGCAAGGTACAGTGAGAAAAAGCAAATCACTTTCTTTTAGTCAAGGTATGTTTGCGTATTAAGGAGATAAAATGGCAGAAAATGCTGTAATCCAAACAGATGAGAAGGAAGCCGCAACAGAAGTTGCGGCATCACCGTTGTCTGTGGCAGATAGCAGCACGGAAGCGCAAAATAAAATAATTTCAGATGCTAAAATATTATCAGGTGATATAAAAAAAGATGACAGCTATTTCAGCAGGCTTTTTGCCAACGGCAACAAACTTTTGACGCTGGGCGATGGTGAGCTGAATATAGATAGCGAAACGCGACGTATGTTGGCATTTTTTTCTGATGGTAGGTATTTAATTGCGCAGGAAAATCGTTTTGACGGTAAGGTGCTTAATTTTACATCTAATCTTAAACGTCGTCATATAAGAATGTATCCACCAGAATATGTTTCGGCAAACGTTATAGCGGCTATATATGCATATGCAGACCGCGGCATGGGTGAAATAAATGTTTCAGCCGAAGAAAGTATAGAATATCAAATGCAAATAGACTTTTTAAGTGTTATAAGCCGAGCAGCACTTAAAAAAGTTTCCGATATTCATGTTATTGTAGCCGATTCTACCGTTGTGCTTTTTCGTAATAACGGCATGATGGAGCGAGAATTAGAATATTCAAAAGATTGGGGAGAGGCGTTTGTTCGTGCGGCTTTTGCTTCAGCGGATATTTCAGACTCTAACTATGCGCAAAACGAGTTTCAAGGTGCGCAAAAATTAGGAGAAACTCCGTTGCGCGGCACCGGTGGAAAATTAAAACTGCCGCACAATATATTAGCTATTCGTTTGCAATTTAATCCGGTAGCTTTCGGGTCGCAATATTTGGTTATGCGTTTATTGTATGCAGATGATAATCCTGACGGTGATAGCGATTTAAGTTCTTTAGGGCTGGAAGAAAGGGAAATTAACCTTTTTTATCGTTTGCGGGCAACAGCGGTTGGTTTGAATATTATTGCCGGGCCGACAGGTTCGGGAAAGTCAACCACATTGCAGCGTAATATGATTAGTTTAATTAAAGAGCGCAATAGTGAAATTAATGTTATTACGGTGGAAGACCCACCGGAGTATCCTATTCCGGGAGCGCGGCAGATGCCGGTGACAAATGCCGGAACAGAAGAAGAAAAAGATGAAGAATTCAATAAAGCATTAGTAGCGGCTTTACGTTCTGACCCTGACGTTATAATGGTCGGCGAAATCAGGTCGCTTTCAGCGGCGGGCTTGGTGTTTAGAGGTGCTCTTTCCGGACACAGTGTTTGGACAACTTTACACGCCAATTCAGCTCCGGCAATTGTAACGCGTTTGCGTGATATGGGAGTTAAGCCCTATATGTTGAGCGATCCGGAAATTATGAAAGGGTTGATTTCTCAACGTTTATTTAGGCGCATATGCCCATATTGCCGTATTTCGGTTAAAGAACGTATGAATGACCCATCGTTTGAGCGTCTTAAAACAGCTTTAGGTGATTTTGGTATTGAAAATACTTATTTACGCGGCAAGGGGTGTAAATATTGCAATCATAAAGGAGTTATCGGACGTTTATCTGTGCCGGAAATTATAATTCCGGATGGTAATTTTTTAAAGTTAATGATTGAAAACAATACTAGAGAAGCAATTGACTATTGGATTAGTGAGCTTGACGGGCGGCCGTTGAGAGAAGCTGCTATTGAACGTATGCTTAAGGGAATTATTGATTTAGATGAGTTGGAGCGTTGGTGCGGATTGCTAGACCAACGTCCGATATATTAGGAGGATAGTTGTTATGCCGGAAATTAAGAAAAAGAGCGCTTTTAATAAGGCCATGAGCACCAATAACAAATGGTTATTGACATATGCTAAAATTATTTGCAACCTTTCTAATAAGAAAAGATTAAAAATATATCGTAAGCTGTCGGCATTGCTCCGTAACCGGTTTTCTTTAATGAATGCCTTAGATATGATATATAACGGAATTTCAGAGGAAGGGCGCAAACCAAATGATTCGATGGCAATTGCCGTTAGTATGTGGGGGCGTTCGTTGCAAGAAGGACATCCGTTTTCAGACTGCTTAAAAGGTTGGGCACCGTCGCGTGAGCGTTTAATGCTTTCAGTTGGTGATGTAGCTGATTTGGAAAGTGCGCTGATGAATTTGATTAAAGTCGCTGAAGGTTCTACCAGAATGATTCGGCCGATTATAAATGCTGTTGCTTACCCGATTTTTTTGATGATGATGTCTGTGCTAATTTTGTATGCCATTGGTGTTTATATGGTTCCGCCAATGTTAAGTGCTGCTCCGAATACGGTATGGACTGGCACGGCAAAAACATTGATAGATTTATCGGAATGGATTCAGGAACATTGGAAGTTTGCGTTTTCAATTATTCCGGTTGCCTGCATTATTATTTATGCCACCATAGGTATTTGGACCGGCAAAGTTCGGGTGAAATTTGACCGCATACCGCCATGGTCGCTTTATAAAATTTTTACAGGTATTACTTGGCTTTTGGCTTTATCTGCGCTTGTTAAAGGCGGAGTTCCGCTATCGGTTGCCTTAACTTCTTTACGGCGAGATTCAAGCAGATATTTGAAAGAGCGTATAGATGGAGCTTTATCGTTCATTAAAAACGGTGATAACTTGGGTGAAGCACTTGATGCATCTAACTTTGAATTTCCGGATAAGCAAATTATTGCCGATTTAAAAATATATTCTGAATTGGATAATTTTGAGGAGGCATTAGATAAGCTGGCAAATGAATGGTTGGAAGAATCGGTTTATATTATTGAGCAAAAATCAGAAATTATGAATGCGGTGGCGTTGCTGCTTATATCAAGTATTATTGCTTGGACGGTATTCGGAACATTTGATATGCAAGACCAAATTACCACCTCAATGGGAAGGGCCAGATAAAAATGAATATAAATGAAGTTTTCAGAACAATAAAAACCGTAACAGGTAAAAAAATTATTCTGATATTGGCTATACTTTTGGCAGTCATTGGCTTAAAGACAATTTTGCCCTACAACCCTCATCAAAATTTACAAGCAGCAATTATGGAAAGCGCTGCGAAAGTTCATAGCTATTATCGTGACCGTCCGGGATATTGGCAACTTTCCACAAATACGGCAAAAGAAGACGGACTGATTGCGCCTGAATTGTTACGGTTTGCGGAGTATGAGGTGCAAATTGGGCAAGGCTTAAACGGAGAAAGCAGTTTGCCGAGCGATTATAGCTTTAATATTGTACTGAAACATCTTAATAAATCGGCTTGTATCAATTTGAGCGAAGCAGAAATTGATGCAGAGGCAAAACTTATTTTGCAGCAGATAACATTGATAAATTTAAAACAAAATATTACATACACTTGGGGAGGCAATAATTTATTGCCTATCGCCAAATATAGCATGCGTAAAATTTGCGATGCTGCGGAAAATACGCTTGTTTGGAACTTTCAATAAGTTGCGGCCTATTTCTTTTTAAGCGGTAATTTTAAGCTGAACAAGCTTCCTTGGTTTAGTTTGCTTTTTACGCTTATTTTACCGCTGAATTTTTCAACCAAACTGCGCACAATAGCCAGTCCTAATCCTGAGCCTTTAGCTTGGCTGTTGCCGGAGTAAAACGGCTCAAATATACGCTTTATTTGTTCTTTACTCATGCCAATTCCGGTGTCTTGAATATTTAGGATTATTGAACGTTTTTCTTTAGATGCTTCAATTTGCAGTTTACCGCCGTTTGGCATGGCTTTAATGGCATTTTGCAACAAATTTAAAATTATCATCTTAAAGTCAGCCTCATTGCCGTTAATTATAAGATTGCTTTCAATTGTCGATTTTACCTCAATGCCGTGGCGTTTGGCATCATAATCAATCATCATGACCATATCCTTAACAGCTGATTCAACATTAATTTCACTGATTTCTTGTTCAGAATATTGGGCTAAACGCAATAAACGCTCCGGTGTTTTTATGGCTTCAACCAGTTGTTTTTGTGCCATTAAAAGATATTTCTTGATGTTGTCATCATCTGAAATGTTTTGCATTTCATTTTCCAATAAGCCTTCTAATATCAGACGAATTGCTCCTAAATTGTTTTTCATTTCATGTGCAATTGATGTAGAAAGAAAACCTAGTGATGAAACTTTTTGCTGATGAGAAAAACTCACATCGGTACTCAAATCATGTATAGCTTCTACAATATAATCTTCTCCGGTTTTCAATGCTGCTGCATTTATATAAAAAGGCTTTTTACCGATTTCGTGAATAGTTCGTAAAAGTTCGTTTTTATTTTTAGCCAAATAACTTAAAGGGCAGGTATATTTGCTTTTCGGACATTCTTCTGTACCGTAACCATATGCCGCATGGCATTTTTGCCCGATGCAATTATTTTTTATATTTAGAAGGTTATAAAACGCTTGGTTGGCCATAATTACATCGCCGTTTTTATTAATTACACGAATTCCGTCCGGAATGGTATCAATCAGTTGTTGTAAAAAATATTCGCGTTGCTGAATTTCGGCAATGTTGGTTTCGGTTTTTTCTATCATTGTGTTAAATGTTCGATTCAATATATCAAATTCATCGCGCAAAAAAGGACGATTTCCTATTTCTACACGAGATGAATAATCACCTTGAGAAACCTTCTGACTGATATTGGTTAAACGTTCTATCGGGCGTATGACCCAATAATCAAGTAACATGATGAGCAATATTATGAAGAAAATTACCACAATTAAGCTTAAAGCAATAATTTCTACTCCGGTTTTAACTGCTTCACGATTATCATTATAATTACGGCGCAATTCTTCGTTTAATTTTTGTTCATGTGAAAGTTGCTTTTGCGTGTCGTCAATATTTTTTAAATTAATGCGTTGTGAAAGTTCCGGATATGTTTTTCCCATATTAGCCAATTCATTTTGCAGTGTTACATTTTCTTGCAATAGGCTTACCACATATTTATTGCGCATATACACTGATTGTCTGTTGCTTTGCAGCTGATCTAAATAGAAGTTAGTAAACAGACCGGTAAATATGCCAATTAAAACCAGCAAAAAAATTGACAAGCTGTAAATAATTTTTTTATTAACACTTACAAACATTTTCATTGTTCTCCTATTTTATTGACCGTAAACGAGGTTTATAATCAGTTCGGCCTAGACCGTAAAAAGAATATGTATAATCAATTAAACCGGCAACATTATGCAAATTACTGTCATTAAGCATTTGCGCCGTAAGTTGCGGGCTATATGGCGGCATATCCATTTGCCGACTTTGCTGCCGCGTTAACCGCACGTAGTCATAATTTATGTGTGAATTGATTTTTAATGCTCTGTCACTTATTGCTTCTTCTAAGTCGGCATAAATTTTATAGCGATACGCTGCATCAGCATCATCAAGTGGTTTTAAACCGCTGTTTTCATACCATATTTCAGCTAAATATAAATTATTTGCCTGCAACGCAATGCGTGAATTTCCCCAATTAGAATATATGCCGGCTGTTGAAACCATTATAGCCGGCGGAACGGCATCAATTTTTGCATCTAAAAGCAAAAGCAAATGGTCAATTCGGGATATGCCGCGCTCTTTAGTATCGGCATCATATTTTTGCGCAAATTCTTCAAGTTGTTTTATTTCTTTTGCACTGAGCATTTTATCTTCACGCCGTAACTGCTGCAAATGTTCCAAAATTTTTCGCTCGGCTAAAATTTTTTCATTAACCTTCAACACCAATGGTATCATAATGCGGATAAAAGTTCGATGTTTATCGTCTGTGTCGGCAATTTGCGCCCAATCACTCGGCAATCGGCTTAAAAAAATGCGCGGAAATTCTGTTTCGATTTTTGTGTAATCAGGATAATTATATTGTGCAAAAATTTCTTCAACTTCAGCGGTGGTTGCACTTTTGACTATAAGGGAGCCGTCTTTTTTTTCAACTACCGGTTTGGCGTTGCATAAGCAAGCGTAAAATATTAATAGTAGTGAAAACATGTAAAATTTTTTAAGCATTTTCATACCTCGGCCATTTTGATATTAATTTGCTGCGGCAAATAGCGGTTAAAAGTGCGGATAATAACGTTATTAAGTGTGTTTTGCGCATATGGGCAACCGGAGCAATGTCCCGTAAATTGCAAGGTTAAATTAGCATTTTTCTCATCGTAGTCTATAATTTTTATATCACCGCTATCATGATAAAGAGTAGGACGAATAAAAACATCTGCCAAAGTTTCAAGCAGTTGATAATTATTTTGCTTAACGGCACAGTTTTCTAAACTATACGGAGTTTGCAAAAAATCATCAATTTCCGCCAATATATAGGCTGTAATATTGTCAATATCAGCTGCTTGCATATATTTAACAGCCAATGTGCAATCGGCAATTAAGCACCATTCAATAGGCAAATTATTAACAATATCGGTCACAAAATTTTCCGGTTTTTCATCTTGATTAGCTGATAAAAAAAGTGTGCCGCTTAAAAAAGGCATATTGGTGCGAAAAATTAAGATGTTTTTGGCACTGAATTTTTCAATGTTAATCGGCATAAGCACCTCGTGCCAAAGTTGTACGAATTCGTTCAATAGCTGCCAAAGCACGCATTAAATAAAAGTTTTGTGCCATAATATGGTTGGGAGCCAATAAACTGTTCGGTTTTCCGTTACGCACAACCAGCGGAGAAAATTCCGCTGCTTGTTGTAATGATGACTGCAAATATGTCCAGTCCGTATAGGTGCCGTAACCGACAATAATGTCCTTAAAATCTGCTCCCAAAGATTTACTGATTTGCCACAGAGCGAAAGCATATCCGCGATTATAATAAAAAACATCATCTGCTTTAGTATCAATAAAATTTCCGCTATATTCACGTTGATGTTCTTCTCCTTTAATGGTTAAGTGGCTAATTCTTTTACTTAACTGAGCCAAAATTTGCGCCAAATTATGCGGCTGAGGGGTAAAATCTGCGCGCATGTTAAATTTTTGCAAATATTTTGCCGCTTTGCGATATTGAGTGTTACTGGATGGGGCAATGCCAAATGAGCCTTTAGGCGATAGCAGCCATATATTAGGGGCATAGCTTAGCATTTTATGCGCTTTTTGCAAATCTTCTTTTTGAACATCAGTTAACCCATCCATGCGGCGCAAAACATTAGTCATATCTCGTGCGGCAGCGGTTATTCCGGTTTGAAAATTTGGCATATTATCCAGCACATAAGCCGGAAACAGCGGCGGCAGATTCGGGGTCCACATCTTGTCATCAACTTCACGCTTAATTAAAAAAGCCATTGTTTGAGCCGCTTGCATTTGTGCTGATTTTTCTTTGGGTAATTTATATTCGGTTGCCGTATCAATATTTTCTGCCAGTTGGCTGCCTAAAAAGTAGTAAAAAAACACAAATAAAGCCGTGCAAATTAAGACCACATGCCACGTTTGATAAATATATTTTACGGCGTTTTTACACCAATCCGGCAAATGTTTTTTGGAGCGAATCTTAATTATGGCTTGTTGCAAATTGGCAACTGCTGTTTTTTTAGCTTCAATACATAAGCCAATAAACTTTTTCAAATCAGCCATGTTTTCTCCTTAGCATTTGTTTTATTTCATTAAAGTTTATCACTCCGAATATTTTAGCCGATATCAGCAAAATTGCAAGTGCAAATATACCAAGCACCCCTAATCTTATAAATAAGTCTATTTTACCGCCAAACAATGAAAAGACGGAAATGTAATGTTGCAAAAAACAAACTGCAACACCCATAATAAGCGATATAAAAATAATTTTTGCCGCTTGCTTTAAGAGGGCAGGGCTAAATTGCCAATAGCCGCGTTTTTTGAGGCCATGAATATATTGCCCAAGCGAAACAAAAGCGGCAACGGTGGTGGCAATGGCAATGCCGATATGGCCCAACCACTGCATTAAAAGTACATTAAAGATAAAATTGGTGGCAAAAACAACGGCACTGTATTTAACCGGCGTAACTGTATCTCCGCGGGCAAAAAAATTAGGCATTAAGGCTTTAGCCAACACATAGCAAGGCAAACCGACGGCATATGCCATGACGGCGTATGCTGTTTGCAATGCATCGGTTTGTAAAAATTTGCCATGGCGGAACAAAAGCTGCACAATCGGTTCGGCTAAAACAATCAACAGAACAGCCGCCGGAAACGAAAGCAGCAAGCCATATTCAACCGCTTTGTCTTGGGTTTGATGCGCCTGCTCAACGTTGCCGGCCTTCAACGCCTTAGATAAAATTGGCAGCAACGCAACACTGATGGCGGCGCCCACCACGCCGAGCGGCAATTGTTGCAGGCGATTGGCATAATATAGCCACGAAATTGCGCCGGTGCCGACCAGTGAGACCAAAATGGTATCAACCGCCATATTAATTTGATAAATTCCGGCGCCGACCACCCCCGGCGCAA
This sequence comes from Alphaproteobacteria bacterium, assembly GCA_017460085.1. Classification (GTDB taxonomy): domain Bacteria; phylum Pseudomonadota; class Alphaproteobacteria; order RF32; family CAG-239; genus RUG410. The sequence goes on along the minus strand of JAFUBQ010000009.1, from coordinate 56,046 downwards.
TGCGCTTAAACAAAGTCTTAATTTCCGGATTGCGCATAATTTTGGCAATGTGCAAATATGGGTGGATTTTTACATCGATACGCCGCAAAAAATATGCCAGCCACAGAATTTCTAACACACCGGCAATGGTAATGCCCAAAGCAATGCCGTGTGCGGCAGAGGGCATAAACGGCACTAAAACAAAGGCCGAAAAAATCATGGTTAAGTTTAAAATAATCGGAGCGGCCGCCGGTGCGGCAAATTTTTCAAACGAATTTAAAATGCCGCCTTGAAAAGATACAATAGATATTAAAAGCAAAAACGGAAAGGTGATGCGGCAGAGTTGCGTGGCCAGCTCTATTTTGCCGGCATCGCTGTGGAATCCAGGCGCCAACACGGTGACAACATAGGGCATCAACAGTTCAAACAAAATGACAATTAAGCCGACAATGAGTGTTAAAACAGCAATAGCTTGTGCGGCAAAGAAAATTGATTTTTTTTTGCCGTCTGCGACCAATTTTTGCGAAAATAACGGCACAAAGGCGCTGGTAAACGCACCTTCGGCAAACAAACTGCGGAACAAATTAGGCAGTTTGAAAGCCACCACAAAAGCATCGGCCATAGCGCCGGCACCCAAAAAATTTGCCAGCACCATATCGCGCAAAAAACCGGTGATGCGGCTGACTAAAGTTAATCCGCCAAAAGTGGCGACAGATTTGAATAATGACATTATTTTAGTTCCTTCAATTTAAGAGTATTTTATACATATTGCGCCGCAGTTATATAAAAAATATTGAATTTTTCACAAAAATTATTATTTTTTGCAAAAAAGTGCTTGACAAAACAAAATATGTATGTTAAGGTTAGACAAAAGTTAGTTGAAAAGGAGAATAAAAATGAATGATATTGCAAAAGCACAAGAAAGAAAAGAAAGAAACCGGTTTAAGTTAGCCGCTGAAAAGGTTATGCGTTCAAATCCGAAATCGAAAGTTCTTACCTTTTATACGAAAAAGCCTGTCAAAGATATTGCAAACGGCGAAGGTATCAACAATGGTAAAGTAACGAGGGAGATGTTTGATTTAGTATTTGGTAAAGTTTTAGAAAGTCAAACCAATAATAATAATCGTGCGGTGCGCGAGAAAATGTCTGCTGCGCGGACGGGGGCTTAAAATTTATTAGAGTATTTCATATTTAAATACAGATGGCGCTCAATTTGGGCGCCGTTTGATTTTTAAAATAATGTTCGTTTGAAATGTTCAATTTATGTGATGCAAGTGAAGTTATGGTGTCTTGGCTTAAAATGCGCTTATTGTTATTTTATATGATAAAAATGTTGTAATTTTGAATCTATAGCGTATAATTCCGCTAGGTTTAATTTTTTAAAGGCTGAAAAATAATGTTAGATATTAAATTTATTGCGGATAATACCGATTGGGTGAAAAAAAGTTTGGCTCGTAAAGGTTTTGAGCCGGAAAAAATTGATGAATTGCTGAATGTTTATTATGAGATGAATAAACTTAAAACGTCATCTCAAGCATTAGCGGAAGAAAAAAACAAGCTCAGTAATTCCATAAAAGCCGCAAGTGCCGAAGAACGTCCGGCCATTATTGCACGAAGCCGTGAAGTTGGGGAACAATTTAAAGCCGAACAGGAAAAATTAGCAGCTGTTGAGGCACAATTTAATGATATGATTTTGCGTATGCCGAATTATCCGAGCGCGGAAAGTCCGGACGGACCGGACGACAGCGCAAACGTGGTGCGCCGTAAAGTTGGTGAAATTCCGCACTTTGATTTTGTGCCGAAAGACCATGTTGAACTGATGGAGCTTAATGACTGGAGTGAAATGGAGCGAATCGCTAAAGTATCCGGTTCGCGCACTTATGCCATTAAAGATGATTTGGCGCAGTTGGAATTGGCTATTCATATGTTGGTGATGGATAAACTACGCGCGCATGGTTTTACGCTGATTACGGTGCCGGCTATTTCTAAAGAAAAACCGCTGTATAATCAGGGCTATTTACCATTTGCCCGTGATGAAATTTATTATATGCCGGCTGATGATATATATCTTTCAGGCACGGCGGAGTTGATTTTGAATTCGCTCAGAGCCGATGAAATGTTAACTGAGAATGAACTGCCGATTTTGTATGCCGGTTTTTCGCCGTGTTTTCGCCGTGAAGCCGGTGCTGCCGGAAAGGATACGCGCGGGTTGGTGCGTGTTCATCAATTTTTCAAAACCGAACAATTTGTTATTTGCAAAAATGATGTTAAAGAAAGTGAAAAATGGCATCAAAAATTGCTCGAAATTTCGGAAGAAGTTTTGCAGGATTTAGAATTGCCGTATCAGGTTTTGGAAGTTTGCACCGGCGATATGGGGGCACCGAAATATCGGCAATATGATTTGGAAGCTTGGGTGCCGAGCCAAAATTGCTATCGGGAAACCCATTCTTGCTCTAATATTACAGACTGGCAGGCACGTCGTACAAATTTGCGCTATCGCGGTAATGATGGAAAGGTGCAGTATTGTCATACGCTGAATAATACCGGTATTGCCACACCGCGTGCTTTAGTGCCGTTTATTGAAAATCACCAACAGGCTGACGGAACGGTAAAAATTCCAGCGAAGTTGCAGCCATATTTAGGCGGCAAAAAGGTGATTGGCAAAAATGCAAAATAGAATTGCCAAGATTTTTGATTTTATGCGCGTGCTTGATAAAGTTTGTTTAGTCAAGCGCGCCACGCTTTTATCTGACGGCACGGTGGAAACCGATTCATCACATAGTTTTAAGTTGGCATTTATGGTGATGTTGATAAAACCGTATTTAAAGCATCAGTATAATTATGAGCGGCTATTGGAGCTGGCGTTGGTGCATGATATTGCCGAAGCGGAAACCGGAGATTATCCGAAGGCTATGCAGCGAGCGCATCCGGAAATTAAAGCCAAAAAAGATGCTGAAGAAAAAGCCGCAATGGAACGCTATAGTGCATTGCTTGATGAGCCGATGAAAACAAAAATTTGGGATTTATACTGCGAATATGAAGACAAAAAAACACCGGAAGCAAAGTTGATTACGGCGCTTGACAAGGCAGATGCCAATATGCAGGCCAATTTTTATAATAGCGGAGATATTCGCTATTGGACCGAATATGAGGACGGCGAGCAATATTATAAAATCAACACCGAAAAAAAAGCGGTGGTGGCAGTTTTAGATGAGCCGATTGTCGAAGCATTGGAAGATGGAACAATAGAGTTAGCGCTGACTAATATGAAAAAATTCGGTGTGGAAATTTAGGCAGATAAAAATGAGGCAGCGTAAAGCGAAAATTGCATGGGGAAAAATTTGCTTTTGGCTGGCAACGGCAGTATTAGTCGGTATTATTACATGGATTAATGTTAACAGGTTTAAACATAATATATATGCTAATTATGAAAAGGTCGTTGATTATGGTCGGGTGAGGGAAGATATAATAAAAATCAATCCGGTAATGACTGCTATTTTTTATATTGGCAAAAATGAAGAAAAGAGAATATATACTTATTTTGAACATTCTGTTAATTATAGGCGTTCCGGCGTAAAAATGGTGATTGTGCCGAAATTTTTGACTCCGGATACGGTTGATGTGGTGGAAAAACTGTATGCTGAAATTAACAAGCATAATAGAATAGGACAAATTGCACTGGTTTTTGATGACGAAGGTCATGTGCAAAAACACAAAACTCTTTTACAAAATGTAATGCATACGCAAAATATGGAAATTTTTGCCATAGATGCCGAGCATATTCAAGATGAACAATATATTGAAAAATATTTGCAAAAAGAAGGGGGGTTGGTTGTTGTTTTAGCAGATTTAACCGAAGGTTTATCAGATAATTTTTTGGTGCAGGAAGCAGTTTATTTAGCGCAAAAATATGGATATAAAATGAGTGTTTTTGATGCGGTAGATACTAAAATTGCTCAGGCGATTGAAAAAGATTATTCTGCCTTACTTGCTTTGCAGCAGGGTAAAGTGGAAGAACCTTTGCAAGTTCAACAGAAACATAATTTAGAACAATATGAAAAGCGCTACGGACAGCTTTTGAGGCACTGGTTTGACCTTAATATTTCAAGGGCAGTAGAAAATTTGCCGCCGATGTGGCCGTTGAAATCTGATGAAACATATCGTTTGTATGACCGTGGAATTTTATATGCTCAAGCCGGACAATTTGAAAAATTGGTGAATAATCAGGGAATTGTGGTAGCCTTAGTGCGTATGGCTCAGCGTTTTGTGCATAAAAATGCGGCAACGAATGATGTGCATTTATATTTATTAACTGAAAATGAGAAAGTTGAACCGCAAACCGGTGAGCTTGATTTTGATGACGGAGTGTATTTGCGTTATAAAAATCATAAGGCGGTGGTTTTGCCTAAGCAGCGACCTGAAGATTGGTCAAGTTTGATAAAACTATTAAAGCAAAAAGCTAAAATTTCGGATTATATTGAAGAAACAGATTTAAAATTTTACAAATTCAAAGCAGTGGAGATAGATAATGAAAATTAACGGTTTTAAAATTAACATAACAGAAGAAGATTTGCATCACCGCGTTACAGAAGAAGTGCGTCAAGTTATTTTGATTGATGAAACTAGTGCGGCATATCAAGGGCTTTCCGAGGGGGATAAAAAAGCGCTGAAACATTTGGTTAATGCAGCAAAGATTATGAATGATGTGGCGTTGGAAATGGACCATCCGCAGAATTTGGTGCAAAAACAGGCTTTGGAAGTTGCCGCAGCAGAAAGCAAATATGCTGCTGATGCTCTGCAGCTTTTTAATATGCTGAATGGTGTGGCCGGTTCTAATGGCATAGATAAAGAGCCGGTGGAAATTTTTGCGGGCATTCATCAATTTGCGGGGAAAAATTTTTATCCGACCGATATGGATGAAGCCGAATTTCAGCAAATTATCGGAAAAATGCTTGATGAAGGAAAAATTGCGGAAGTTAAGAAAATTTTGAGCGCACGGACAATGGTTCGCCGCAATGGTGATGAGCTGAAAGCTATTGATTATACAGAATATTTTGCCGATGAATTTTCAGAAATTGCCAATGAATTGGAATGTGCGGCGCATTATACAACCGATGACTTGTTCAAAGATTATTTAGGCTGGCAGGCGCAGGCATTTTTGCAAAATAACGAAGAAATGGATATTTTAGCAGATAAACATTGGGCGCAGATGCAAGAAACGCCGCTTGAATTTACGGTGAGCCGCGAAAATTATGATGACAAGATGACTCCGACTTTATTTTCTAATCAGGAATTGTGCACAAGGCTTAATGTGCATGGTATAAAACCGGTGCCGAAAGATATGCTTGGTGTGCGTGTGGGTATTGTTAATAAAGAAGGAACGGCTTTGCTGCTCAAGTTTAAAGATGAAATGTTGAAGCTGGCTGCATTGATGCCGTTTGCTGACCAATATACGCAGAATGTGGGAAAAAATAAAGGCTTAAAGCAAACAATGGTTGATGCTGATATTGCGGCACTGACCGGAGATTATGCGCTTTGCCGCGGTGGAATTACATTGGCGCAGAATTTGCCGAACAATGACAAGCCGGCTTTGGCACATGGCGGCGGACGGCGCAATGTTTATCATCGGCAGGTGCGTGCCAGTGCTGATAAAGAAAAAACACAGAAAATTTTAGATGCGTTGGTTATACCGGAATTGCATCAATATTATGAAGAAGAAGCTGACCATTTATTTACAATTGGGCATGAAAACGGGCATTCGCTGGGGCCGGACAGCAGCTATCAGACAGCGCTGGGAATTTATCAGCATATTATTGAAGAACACAAAGCCGATATGATTTCGGCGACCATGATGCCGGAATATGTGAAAGCTGGCATTATTAGCGAAGAGCAGCTCAAAAAAATATACACAACATGGGTCGTGCGCCGGCATTTTATGATTGCTTTTCCGAACGATATGGAAGCACATCGGGTGGCAGATTTGATTGAATATAACTTTTTAAAAGAATACGGCGCATTTTGGTTTGATGAAAACAAAAAATTGCACATTGATTTTGAAAAAATGAAGTCAGGCTCGCGTGCGCTATTAACTGAAGTGATACGAGTGCAGCTTTCAAAATTGCCGCAAACAGCCAAGGAGTTTGTGGAGCGGTGGACGAATTGGGATGAAATGAACCAATATATTGCCGATTTTAAGAAAAATTTAGGAGTTAAACCATATATTGAAATCGTGAGTTATTTTTAACGGTAACGAAAGGGACTAAATATGTGGAGAAAATTGGCAGCCGGTGAATATTCGCTGAAGATGATATTTTGGGTATTCGGCGTTTTGGGGTTCTTTTTGTTTATGATTTTAACCGGAATTACGCATAGTTCGTTTGCGCGGATGCTTTGTGCGCGAGCTCATTCGGTTAGCTATTGCATGAGCAATTTGAATGTGCTTTATTATATTGGCACGCATTTTATTTCGTTGCTTTTGGGTGGCGGAGCATTAGCAACAAGATTGATGTTGCATTTAATTGCCAGCGGTTGTTTTGGCGCTTATATGATTGTGGTGGTGCGCGGTTTGTGGAAATGTACCAAAGAATATAAAGGCAGTAAGTTTTGGGTGTGGAGCGCTAAAATTTTGCTGTTAGCGCTATGTGTTTTAGGATTAAGAGCAATTTTATAATCACTATTTTTTGCACTAAAATAAACTCCCTTCGCTGATAAAACGAAGGGAGTTTATTTTAGCCGAGAAGCCAAACATCATACTGGAAACACTCCATATAGATGTTGTAGGCATCCTCAAAGAGGTCTTTTTCATTAGATAGTAGGCAGACCGCCTTGGTGCTGCCAACCAAACCTTGAGGAATTTGCGTAATGATTTGCTCAAGTGTTAAACACGGCTGAGCATTTTTATCAGGCTCTTGCCATACGGTAATTTTGCCGATAGGGCGGAGCTTCTTGCTCGATTTTTTTGCCGGTGGCAATTCTACACCGCGGCCGACCAAGTTTAACTTAAGGTCTAGCTTGGGATATATCACAGTTTCAATGTGCTTTCCTGAGGTTAGAAGGGTCATTAGCTGATACATATTCAGCACTCTCTTCCCTCTTAAATCCCGCAACTCAGCCATCTTGATATGACCGGCGTGCAGACCCAGCTGAGCTTCTTGATTCTTTCTGTAGTAGCGCAAATTACAGAATGCGTTAACGTGCTTGTTGACTTTTTCAAGGCCCGTGCTCTGCAGGCGAGCCATAAACTCTGATAAATTTTTTTCTTTTTTCATAATTATTTTTTTATTAATAATGTTTGATTGAGTGCAATGTAACACTTTGTCGCATATTTGTCAAATTAAATTTTGTTTTTATTATAATTAAATTGTATATTTTGAAAAAAGTTCTTGATTTATAGCGATATATAGTTTATAAACACTTCAGTTCGTTAGGGGTATAGCTCAGTTGGTAGAGCATCGGTCTCCAAAACCGAGTGTCGAGGGTTCGAATCCTTCTGCCCCTGCCAAAACAGCAAGCCGTCCGTGTGGGCGGCTTTGCTGTTTTAAGTAGGGAAGATTAATGAGAACCATCGAAAAAGAGGTTCGACAAGGAGAGTCACCGGCAGACGAAAGTATGCCGGTCAGTAAAGCTGATAGGCGACGAAACGGCGCAAATTTTGGTTAATCGTTCAAAGTGGGACCGGAGGAACAAAAACAACCTTAAAATGTTGCTTTTGGACTAGCAAGCGTAAGCGATGCTCGTACTGTCTAAGATGGAAGCAGCCAACAAATGAGCGCCCTTTGCGGCGTTTTTTTGTTGTTAATTTTGAAAGATTGAAATAAAAATTTTTCCGTCAACCTTTTATTTTATTTTTAAATCAATATGTTGCTAAATTTTAAGGTGGTTAATTTAAATCAACCTCTGTTGAGAGATGATGAATATAATTTTTCTCAACAGGATGCGCACGAAGCTAAAAATACAGATACATCTACTCATAAAGAAGTTGAAGATATGCCAGATCGTCCTCTTGAGACTGAAGATTTAGCCGCGCTTCTTAACCATTTTGGATGAAGTTAGAGAAAGTAGATTAGAAACTTAAGCCGTCACAATCAATTGTGGCGTTTTTTTTATTGATAAATTTTTCCTATAATAGCCAAAATCAATTAGGCTTGATTATTTAGTATCATTATAATATAAATAAATTGGTCGTTGTGTGAAAATGGGGACTTCAATATGCAAATATATATGGTGGGCGGCGCTGTGCGCGATATGGTTTTAGGCAAAGAGCCGCATGACCGCGATTATGTGGTAGTTGGTGCCACGCCGCAAGAGATGACAGCGTTGGGGTATATTTGCGTGGGTAAGCAATTTCCGGTGTTTTTGCACCCCGTCAGCAAAGAAGAATATGCTTTGGCGCGCAAAGAAATTAAAACCGGTCCAAAACATACTGATTTTAAGTTTGTTTTTGATTGCTTAGTAACTTTGGCAGAAGATTTGCAGCGGCGCGATTTTACCTGCAACGCTTTGGTTTATGATCAGCTGCTTCAAAAAGTTGAAGATTATGTTGGTGGTTTGCGTGATATTGAACAACGCACATTGCGGCATATTAACAGTGAACACTTTGTTGAAGATCCGTTGCGTATATTGCGTATGTGCCGGTTTGCGGCGCAGCTTAATTTTAGCGTTGCGCCGGAAACAATGGCTTTAGTGCAGCAAATGGTTAAAGAAAATATGTTGCAATATTTAAGCAGTGAGCGAATTTGGCAGGAATTTTATAAAGCCATGAAGGCAGGGTGTTTTGCGCAGTTTATATTAATGATGCGTGAATGCGGCGCTTTGCAAAAATTGCTGCCGGAAATTGAAAAACTTTGGCAAACACCGGAAATATGCGAATATCATCCGGAGGGTAATAGCGGCGCGCACACTATTTTAACTGTAGAACAAGGAGCCAATTTTGCGCCGGAAATTCAATTTGCCTTGTTGCTGCACGATGTTGGTAAAAGTCAGACTCCGGAAGATATATTACCGCATCATTATCAGCACGATTGGCGCGGTTTTGAACTGGTTAAGAAAATATGCAAACGGCTTAATGCACCGAAAAAGTTTATGTTTATGGCCATGGTTGCCGCACGATATCATATGCGTTTTTTTGCCGTTCCGCAAATGCGCCGTGGTAAATTGCGCGATTTTTTAGCTGAGCTAACACATGATTTTCGTGATAAAAATGCGCTTGACGGCTTAATGCAAATTTGCCGCTGTGATATGTATGGACGCGCTGAGATACCAAGTGATGACGAGCTTGCGTGCTATGAACAAGCATGCCAGCGCTGCGAAAATGTGTGGAATGTGCTATCAAAGCTGAAAGCAACAGATATGCCTAATTTTGCGCAGCTGCCGAAAAACGCCGATTTTTTTGCAAAATGGCGCGAATTTCAAATTCAAAAAATAAATAATTTATAATTAGTGCATAAAAAGTTGTATATATTTTAACAAAAATTAATATTAAATTTGCAATTTTTAATAATATATAGATGATAATTCATCTAAAAATTGTACAAAGATAAATAAAACAAAAAAAATGCAAAAAATTATAAAAAAGTTCTTGCTTTTTACTTTTTTTATGATATAAGAAGCTTTGTTCTATCAAAATGCGGGTATAGCTCAGGGGTAGAGCGCAACCTTGCCAAGGTTGATGTCGTGGGTCCGAATCCCATTGCCCGCTCCAATAAAGACGTAAGATGTTGTTCTTACGTCATTTTTTTTACAAAATATCCGAGCAGAGGTGTTTTTTCGGGGGTGATACACCAAGGTGGTACACCGAGGTGGTACACCGACAACGCCAAAAGAGAGGTGACACCAATGTTCGGTTTCAATCGTCTGGTGAGACGCAATCATACTTATTATATCAGGGCTAAGGTTCCCGATTCGATACAAATTCTCGCTGGCAGGCGTGAGTTCAAATACACTTTACATACGAATAACTATTGGGAAGCACTTGCGCTGCTGCGTAAAGAGAGTTATAGAATAGACCTGAAGTTCAACTTATTGAGGCAAATGGCGATGCTGATAAAAGATGGCAAAATCAAAATGGACTTGGCGGATGTTGATAGAATCATAGTCCATAAATTAAAGCAACTGGATGAAGTTTTTGAAATTAAGTATGACAGCATAATGGAAGATACATTTGATGCTGATGCTGTTAAAATGTTTCCTGAAAAAGAATTTGAAGAAGAAAAGAAATTACATCCTGATACGACTGAAAAATATTACGAAATAGAAAAAGCCGAAGAATATTTCCAAGGTTATGTGAAAGATGTAATTGACAGCAGACCAAATCCGAGCATAGCAAAACAATTTAACCGAATTATTGATGAAGATATACCTCTTATCAGTAATGCTAACGAAATTGAAAAACCGCAGATGATGTTATTATCAGCGATGCGTGGTGTTGATAAATTTGTGGATAGCAAAATTACCAGTTTACAAAATGACACTCCGTTAAGTTCAAATTTACATCCACGAGTTCGGCACTGCTTAATTGCTGTTGATAAGCAGCGCACGGAAGAAGTTTTAAAATCGCAAAAATCACAAACCAAGTGGCAAGATATTTTTAATGAACTGAAGGAACGCAAAAAAAATATCAGCAACATTACAAATTACAGTTTAGAGCAAAGTTTTAAAAGGCTACAAATAATTTTTGGAATTATCGGTAAAAAATATATTGAGGATATTACGTACAAAGATTGCCAACGTATCAGCGACATAATTTTTAAATTGCCTGTAAGGCTACACACAATAGTAAAAAATCCCGAAAATTTAAAAGCCAGTGATTTCAAGGCTCTGTTTGAAAAGGGATACCCAACCGTGTCTAAAACGAACGCAATCAAGTACCTGCGCCAGTTCAAAGAGTTGCTCCGCTTCGCTAAAAGGAGGCGCTACATCATCGAAAGTTTAGATGACGATGTAGATATTCCGAAAAAAGAGCAGGAAAAGAAAATAGACGGGTTTGGCGAAAATGAGTTGAAGTTGATATTTAACCCTTTAACGTACCCACGGAAAAAGGACTTGCGGAACTACCATAACTATTGGATACCGCTGATAGCACTTTACACAGGATGCCGCCTGAACGAAATCGCACAGTTGTATGTGGCTGATGTTAAGTATGACAACAAGATATGGTACTTCCAACTGACCGATGAGCGAGAAGACCAGCACCTTAAAACACGGCAATCAAGGCGAATCATCCCTGTTCATCCGAAGTTGAAGGAGATGGGATTTATTGACTTTGTTAAATCAATGCGAAATGCGAAACAAGAGCGATTGTTTCCTAAATTGAAGTATCACGAGAGCAAATATTATCGCTCACAAGTATCACATTGGTTCGGCAGATACTTAGATAAGATAGGATTAAGTAATAAATCGTATACATTTCATAGTATAAGACATTGCTGCAAGCAATTTCTTCGTGATAGTGGTGTGCCGCAAGAATATCAAAATGCCTTATGTGGATGGCAAGGAAGTGACACAGGTGAAATTGTATATGGCGGAGCATTCAAATTAGAGAATTTGTATAAAGAAATTTCAAAGTTGAAGTATCCGTTTTTAGAACAAAATTTGAAGTTAATAAAGGAAATGAATGAATAAAGGGGATGAAATTACATCCCCCTTATATCAAATTATACATTATTCGGCAGAGGTTGTTTCTTTTTTGCTTTTAGAAGCGGATGCTTTGCTGCTTGATTTACCTTTACCAGACTTTTTGCCTTTACTGCTACTATCAGTAGTGTTTGAAGAACTTGCCTTTTTCTTATCCAAATATGAGAGAATTTCTTTCTTAAAGAAGTCAGCATCAACTTTTGCCTTCAAATCTTCAAGAATTTCAACAGGTTTAAATACACCTTTTTTAACAGTATTTTTCCAAATCGGGAATGTGCCGCAACGCAGAATAACTGTTGTATAATCTTCCATATCCTTCAAAATTCTAACGGTAGGAGATAATTTCATAGCATTATCAATATTATGCTGATAATAATTTATATTCATCGCAATATTATTTTTAATGCTTGCTTTAACTTTTTCCATTTTAGAATTATTTAATACATCAGAAGCAACTTTATCGCTCCATCCTTCATAAGTAATAGTTTTCTTCGTGCTATTTTCTTGATTATTCGCCATTTTTTTAATCCTTTACAAATAGAGTTGATATACAAAAATTGTATAATTTAAGTATATTTAATGTTTATTCCGAGCAGCATTTTTATTCAATACAATTAAAAAGATGTTAATTTTATATACTTTTTCACAGACGAAATGATTTAAAATTATAACTATTGATTATGTGTTTGTTTCATTTGAAAATATTTTTTATATCAGATTATAAAATTTATATAAAAAAATGATGCTGATGTATGTAAAAATAGACTACAGTCATACATAATACTTACCAAGTGTAAAGATAACATATAAAAATTGTAAAAATTACATATAAAAGTATTGACATTTTACAATTTGTAAAGTATAACATAATAAACTTTATAGATAAGGAATAGGAAAAATGAAAATACTTTATGTTAGAACTTCAACCACTCATCAAAATGATGCACGACAACTTGTTGATAATGATTATGACAGAATTTTTGAAGATAAGTTATCAGGCAAGAATACAGATAGACCACAATTACAGTTAATGCTTGATATTATAAGACCAAATGACAGAGTAGAGGTTCACGAAATGAGTAGATTGGCTCGCAATACAAGAGACCTTTTGGAAATTGTTGATACAATTACTAAAAAAGGTGCTACTATTCATTTTAAGAAAGAGAATTTGACATTCAGCAGCGATACAAATGACCCAATACAAAAGTTAATGCTGACAATGCTCGGTGCTGTGGCAGAAATGGAACGTGAATTGATAGCATCTCGTGTGCGTGAAGGAGTTGCCCTAGCAAAGGCTGAAGGAAAGTACAAGGGAAGAAAGAAAAAATTATCGGCAGAACAAATTGAAATTGCCAAAGATATGTATGCCAAGCGTTATTCCTTAACCAAAATCGCTAAAGAACTACATATCAGCCGACCGACATTATACGGATATTTGAAAGATATTGAGAAGATATAGTTATAGATTTATATAATACATTCTTTAAGTTATATAATGTACTATAATTATATGTATTCCTCCGAATGTAAGCGTAAAATCGTCTTTGCATTACATAACAGTAGTTAATTGTTTTCTGAAATTTAATAATTTACATAATTTTCCTACTGCAGAGTGTTCATTTTTAAATCAAATATAGAATATACAATCAATATATTTTAATTATTATTTGTATAATAATATTATTGTTTGGGCATATTTTATAGAACAATAATGTTTTTGCATTAACTGTACATTTATCCACAAATAATTGTTGATTTCCCATAAAATAACTAATAAAAAATGGGAAGTATGGCGATAACTTCCCATTCGGCACATTTTTGGAACTAACACTGTGCCTATAGAGCAAAGTAGATAGCAACTATATCGTTAAATTAACTATATTACCTGCTCCAACTCTTAATAGATATGAAAAAATTTATTGATTTAATCTATTACATCGGCAAATTTTTTAATACTTCATCTGTAATGTCTAAGCCACCTTCCATAATAACATTATTCAATATAATTACGTTGCATTCATTATTTTTTGCTGTTTTCTTTATTGTTGCAGATATTTCATCATTTATCTCTTGTAATTTTGCTTCATAGTTATGCTTGATGATATTTTCTCTCTGGCGTGCTATATCTTGATATTGGTCAATTAACTGTTCTTTTTTTGCTTTATCTTTTTCTTTTTGAACTTTTACTCTTGATTCTTCAATCCACTGTTCAAGTTCATCAAGTTTTTTATTGTTGTCATCTCGTAATTCTTTTACTTTTTCTGACTTTTCAACAATTTTAGATATATCCACAACGGCAATTTTAGGAATAGAAACTAATCTTGTATAACAGAATAACGTTCCGATATTAAGAGCCACTATTGCAATTATAGAAAGTATATATTTTATCATAAATTTACCCTTATAAAAAAAGAGAAGGGCAAAGTATGCCCTTCTCCAGTTGCTCAACCTTAGAAACCAAAAGTTACGCCAACTTTATAAGCAGTACTCTTGCTTCCACCATATGCAACACCAGCATTCAAAATGATGTTATCTTTGATATAATGGAAACCACCGAGTGCAACGGCTTGTTTGTCTTCGTATCCACCCATAGCCATACTTAACTGTGTTTTGTATGAATTATCAAGCGGAACTAAACCTGCTAATGCAGAAGTAGCAGCCAAACCTTGTCTCATTTCTTTACGCAATCCATCAATGCGATTATCTATTGCAGCAAAACGAGCATCATTGTGTGCTTGAGTTTCTGCCATAGATGTGTCTAATTGTCTGATTGCAGAAGAAAGGTCTGTTGCGCCTACAGCATATTTAGTTGTAGAGAAGTCAGCATCACCAATTGCATCACCTGCGGCTTTCAAACCTGCAGCAACACTGGTCTTAACTTCACTATTAACAGATGCATTCTTTGAACCAAGATTTGTTCTGTCACCGATTGCATTATCAATGCTTACAAGGTGGTCTTCCACTGTTGTTCCTTTTGCTAAGTTAGAACCTGCGCCTGTTGTTGATTTAACAGTTGTTGAATTTACTTTTGAACCATCAAACAGATTGTTAATTTTACCCATACGAGTATCAACAGCAGCAAAGTGTTCAGCAATTGTTGAACCTTTAGCAGCAAGATTGCCGCTGTAAGTTGCTTCTAAGTTAGCCATATCACCTTCAATGCCTGTTGCTCTTTTTACTTCGGCTTTAATGGCTTTATCTAAATTAGTTTCTGCCGTAGTTGCACGTTCTGCTTCGTCAGCAATTGCTTTTGCATTTGCTTTTTCAGCAGCATCAGCACGTTCTGCTTCATCAGCGATTGCTTTTGCATTTGCTTTTTCAGCAGCATCAGCACGTTCTGTTTCGTCAGCAATTGCTTTTGCATTTGCTTTTTCAGCGGCATCAGCACGCTCTGCTTCGTCAGCAATTGCTTTTGCATTTGCTTTTTCAGCGGCATCAGCACGTTCTGCTTCGTCAGCAATTGCTTTTACATTTTCATCAATAGCATCCTGCATAGTTGTTGCTTCTAAACCAGATGTTGTATTATCATAAGCAACAGCATTATCAATTGCAGTTTTAACTGCTCCACCATCTTTTAATGATTCACTGATTTGATTTTGTGACCTGTTATCAACAGCAGCAGATATGGAATTGTCATAAGCATCAACCGCTGCTTTTGCTGTCGTATATTTATTAACGTCAGTTGTATATTGCGTAAATGTATCATTCAAAGCAGTCTTTGCCGCTATACGATTTGTATCTGCGGTAGAATATGAAGTTGTATAGTTATTGTAATTTGTTGTGATACTTTCTTGAAGTGCAGCATCGGCTGTATAAGCATTATTTACTGTGTTATAATTTGATGTTGCTGTATCAAGATTAGTAGCATTTGTTGCTTTAGCATTATTAAATGCTGTTACATCATTGCTATATGCTTGGAATTCTAATTTTGCTTGCGCAATAGCGGCTGCCATATCAGCATCATTATCCAAATCTCCTTCAACAGAAGCATTAATTGTATAACTACTTCCTGTTTTAACCCAAGAAATTTTACCAGATTCAGTATTATCCGCCTTTGTAATGATAAACGTATAGTCGCTTTGTTGAGGCATTCCATCATCTGAATCACCAGTTACAACTACATCGCCATGATTTTGGCTACCTGTCAAAGTAATTGTTTTAGAAAAATCTGTTAATGCAGGAGCATTATCTGTCAATGTATGTGCGGTTGGTGTTCCTGTGCCTGTCGTATCAGCCATATAAGAATATGTATCCTGAGTAACTGTTGTTGTAGTACCTAGATTATTACCACTATGTGAAGATGTACCGACTTCAGCCGCAATGATTGTTGCAGCTTTATCAAAATCAGTAGTATTCAAACCAGTTGGTTTCTCTGATAAATCTGTTGTATCACCATTTTGGTCGGTGAATTGGAAAGCCTCTTGAGTAAAATCAATAGATGTATCTCCGAGTGTTTTCCCTGATAATGAAGCATCTGCTTCGCCATCATTATTTGAATCAAACTTATATTGAGCATATTCATCTGACCAATCGCCCCCACTAACATATTGTTTACCCATTGATGTATCAAATGAGCCATCAGTATATGTTGTGTCGTTTAAATCTGCAAGTAATGCCTCTTTTGTTATTGTTGTATCAGCATTTGCATTAAATGAAAATACAAGACCTAACGCAGTTGCACTAAGCAAAACATTTTTCTTTATACTATTCATATTATTACCTCATAAAATTTTATATAAAATCTCTGTTTTGCATAACTTTGGTAAGTTATACGATTCAAGCCTTAACATAAAGGAACGATTATGTTGAATGAGTGATATTTGCGTTTATGTATTTTCATTTGAGATTATTAAATATGCTGAAATCATTGAAATATAAGGTTTAATACAAAATTTAGTGAAAATTGTATCTACAAAAAAAATTGTTAATTTTAGTGAAAAAACTAGTTGATTTTATCGTTCCTTTTTTTTGAGGAACTTTTTATGCATAACTTATTGTTATTAGTGATAAATACAACAAAAGGAAATGCAATGACAACATATGGATATATCAGAAAGAGTACCGAAAAACAATCTTATCAGCATATGGAGTATGAAATAAATGAGTATGCGGCTAAAAATAATATGAAAATAGATGAATGGATTGAAGAAACAATATCTTCTCGCAAACCGCTACACAAACGAAAACTCGGTGAATTATTGGATAAACTCCAACCGAATGATATTTTAATCACCAGCGAATTAAGCCGTATCAGCCGCAGTGTGCCTGAAACTTTTTCCATTTTACAAATATGCCTGAATAAAAATTGTCAGATTATAACTATTAAAGAGAATTATCGGCTTGGTAATGATTTACAATCACAGGTGCTTGCCTTTGCTTTTGGATTGGCAGCACAAATAGAACGAGATTTAATTTCGCAGCGCACAAAGTGTTCATTAGCATCAAAAAAAGAACACGGCATAAAACTCGGTCGTCCTGTCGGAGCGGCATCAAAACGTTTGAAACTATCAAAAAATATCAGGCGCATTCAAGATTTATTAGCCAAAGGTGTTTCAAAGAACCAAATATCAAAAATTATGGGTGTTCAGTATATGACACTCTCACGGTTCATTAAACGTATGGAACTGGAAAATACACTATAAATTTATAGTATCTGACTATAAAACATTTAAATTAGTGCAATTTTGGGCTGAAAATCAGGTAAAATATGGCTTCTAACCGTGTAAAGTGCGATTTTTGACTATAAAATTACGCTGAAATTTTATAGTTTTGATTTTTGAAAAACCTGATTTTCAATTTTTCCCATTAAAATTTCTGATTATTTTTTCTCAATTTTTATAAATTACATATAAAAAATGCCGTCTGCTATTAAGACTACATTCCTGTTTTGCTCCATTTATTTAACCAATCTTTTGTCGGAGTTAGTGCTGAACTGCTACTAATCCATCTGTGTATCCAATTTTTTGAGGTATATTGAGTTGAATTACTATTAATCCATTTATAAAGCCAGTTTTTTGTATTATTCATATTACTTCTCCTATATTAAAATGTTGCTATCAAATTGTTATTTTCATCATACATTTCCATTGCAGGTATATTATTTTGTGGAAATAGTTCTGCCAGCAATGAGTCAATAATAATATCCTTATGATAAAGTTCTGCTTGCTGTTCAAATAATTTATCCTTTTGTAATGAATTCTCTTTCAAAACTTGCTCGCAGTGATAATGCTCGGCATTATATTCCTTTTGATAATATTCGGCATCTCGTTTATAATTATCAATATCTTGTACCAGTATATGTTTATCAGTATTAGCAAAATTCTCATAGCATCGTGGCACTGGTTTTCCTGTATATAATAAATGACGCTGCTTGCCACGCATTTCTTTTATCAAATATCCATCTCTTATAAGTTGGTTTATCATTACTTTGACTGAACTTTCTTTCAGTTGTAATTCGTTGGCAATATTTTTATTGCTGCCGAAAAATGTCGGTCTGCTTTTGGTTCTGAAAATGATAAACTGTATAATATCTCTCTTTGCTCTTGTTATTTTTTCTATACTTTCAGGCATTCAATTACTCCTATGTTTATTATTAAATCTATTGTTTATGAGTATCGGAAATGGATATTTCCACTTTTAAATATGTTAAAAATGAATATTTCCGTATTTAAAATATTTGGAAATAACTGTTTCCGCTTTTGAAATGGATATTTCCGTTGGTGAATATTTGTATTTCCGTTGCCGAAAATAAATGTTTCCGTATACAAATCATCAATCCATTATATAGAGCCACTTTTAGAGGTGTTTTAAAGTCCTATAATATAATTAAAATAGAAAGAAAAAATATATTATAATAGACTTCCAGCAAAAATATATTTCCTTTTTATTCGGTATTAAAATAGAAGGAAAAGCCAATAAAATGGGATTGAAGACATCCATTTAACTTACAAAATTATAATAGCAAATTACCCATCCGATTTAAAGTAATAAATTTATCCGAAATACAAATAATTATATTGACAACAAATGAATCGTATAAATTGCTCGCACATAAAAATATTATGTAATTTCAAAGGAAAAGCAGCACGACAGGACTGTGCTGCTAAAATGAGATTTATATTCATAATAATAAAAATAGTCATAAAGGAGGACTACACGAATATTTATCGGGTCAATTTGCTCAAATTCAAATCACCAAAATTCACTCAATAAATATTTTATGAGGTAATTGACATAATAATAAATTAAGGAGAAAATTATGATAAAATCATATAATAAAAACACCAATACATACAGCAGATATTATCACATCAGTGAAATTGAAACAGCACTTAATGAACTCAAGAAAATCAGCAGCAGAGTTCAGTATAAGCCATTTGATGAAATACCTGATACAAATAAAACAGAAGAATATCATTTATTGGTTGATGATGCCAAAAGTATAGAAAAACTAATGACGGATAATCCTTATTTCAAATTAGAAGCACCAATGGATAAAATGAGAAGAACATTATTGTTAATTTCCTGCGGTATGAGCGAAGATACAGAAGGAATTGAATATATCATAAGTAAGGGAGCAGAGATAAACAGAAATGACGCGCTTGGTGAAAATGCTTTAATGTATGTAATTCAAAATCCAAATATGCCTACGGATATGAAACTAAAGGCAATCAAATTATTGATTGATAATGGAATTGATGTAAATTGGATTAACGTGCGTTTTGAAACACCTTTAATGATGGCATTAAATCAAATGGAAATAGAAATAGCCAACTTATTGATAGATTGCGGAGGTGTTGTATATATTCCACCGACAGCGGATAATAATACAAATGAAGATGAAAATTACTCCACGAAAGAACCGACACAATAATATGTCGGTTTAATTATCTCAAGCATTTCTTAATGGCACTTATACCATCATAGAGACGACCAGCAGCATTTATAAGTTTCAATGAATACTTTTCGTTTATACGCTCGTGCTGTCTAAATAACCAGAACAACTTGTTGTGTATTGTTTCACAGTCATCAATGAATGATTGAAGCATTTCATTTGTTTCTTCAACAGCAACATCGTATTCATTTAATATTTCATAATTAGCAATACTATCGCTATGCTTACTCAAATAGTCATTCATATCATTTTCATCTTTGAAATGCTTGTATCCTTTGCGGTTCTTAATGGTTTCAATCAATACTTTCATCATAGTTCTCCTGTAATTTTATTATCTACTAATAATATTTATGACTGATTCAAGTCACTGAATTTAAAATAAAATCATGTAGAATCAAGAAATTAATTTATTTTTTTATAATTAATTGCTTGACAGTGAATCGCTGATATGTTTAAATCATAAGCGAAAAGTGAATTTAACCAAACTTGTCCCACTTAAAGCGGACTAAACAGGAGATTTTAAGATGACTAATATTCAGAATGATATGCGTCAGCAGTTAATGAACGCATTATATGAAGATGATTTCAATACAGTTAAAGATTTGTTTATTAAAGGTGTAAAGGTAAATTTGCCTTATAACCATCATAAATGGACACCATTTTTGTGGGTTTGTAAGGAACATTCAAACCCAGAGATTATCCAGTTATTCTTACAACAAGGTGGAAATGTCAATTCTCAAAATGATGAAGGTTCAACGCCATTACATATAATGGCACGGCATCGCAGTTCGTTTGAATGTTTGGCATTGCTTATTGATGTCGGTGCTAATCCAAACGCACAAGATAATGATGGTTGGACACCATTGATGGATGCGCTACATCATCCGCAAGTATCAATGCGTATGAATGTTGTTCGTGGATTGATGGCAAAAACTGACCTGACTATTAAAAATAATAAAGGTCAAACGGCTTATGACATCGCCAAAAATAACCAAGCATTTGATGATGATTATGTTTTGGAACAGTTGAAAGCATAAAAAATGACTGATGCTGCTACGATTGCTGCTGAAAACGATGATTTTCGGCAGCATCCGTCAAAAGGTGTGCTTATCCTGACTGATGGAATCAGATGTAATTCAGCCAAAGACATTGCTAAAATTATTGCAAAGGTGCGTAATTTTAAGCGATTTACCAAAGGCAATGACCCTTATGGCGAACATGATTTTGGTTCATTTATATTTAAGGGGCATAAAATCTTCTGGAAAATTGATACGTATGACACACGGTTTCTGTATATTTCGCCATATATCAGCGGTGTGCGCTTGGCTCATAAAGTATTAACAATAATGTATGCGGAGGAATATTAAGATGATGAAGTATGATGTAGTATGTGATGCGTTTTTAGATGACTTAATAAAGGCAGTGAATGAGAGACTTAAAAAAGGCTGGCAGTTGGTTGGTGGAATAGCAACAATGACACATCCACCTCGCTACACAGTATTTTATCAGGCAATGGTGAAGGAAAATGATAGCAGAAAGCATCTACCAAAGAATAGCAAATGATAGGAAATGGTTTATCGGCAACTTCAAGCAAATATATCGTAATAGAGATAAGTTTGCTCTCGGAACACCAAACGCATCGGTTGTAATTGATTGCTTTACCATTTTCAGTATCGGTGGATGCGCTGGATATAGAAGTATTCAGCGTATTCATATCGGCAGACTTGTAAAGTTATGGGAGATGGGGTTCAAATATCATGGTTTTCCTGTAGTTGAATATATCAAACATAATGGTAATCAGCAGGTTCATTACATCTATCAGAACCAGTTGCTTACCAAGCACTTCAAATATGATGAAAGTCCTATGTTTTCAAGCGCATTGAATGCGATGTTGAGAAGTCTAACAAACTGTAATGATGTTTTAGATGACTACAAAGGTGTAAGCGAGTTGCGAAAATTGTTCTAAAAAGGCTTTTCCTTTCGGCAAATACTGGGTTTAACGCCCAGTATTTGTATATGCGCTTGTTTAAAATATCCGTAAAAAATCAAATATCGCTCTTGACAAGCAAAATAGGCTATGATAAGAGTTTTTTATATGAGACATCAATGTTCGGAATTTTTGGACAAATTTGCAATATTTTCCAGTTAAAACAGTATGTTACAGAGTATAAAACTCGGAATCCCATTGCCCGCTCCAATAACACAAGAGGTCGCCGAAGGGCGGCCTTTTTTGTGTTATGAGGAACGGCGGGATGAGGACCCACGAAGAAGTGGTCCGACCACAAGCGAAAGCCGGAGAAAAACAAAAAACCTCAAAATGTTTTTTGTTGACGACGGGCGAAGGTTGCTTTTGAGCAAGCAAGCAACAGCGCCGCACAGCGAAAAAATCGCAACCGAGTGTCCGAAGCTTAAATTTTCCATAGAAAAAATAAAGAAAGTAAATTTAAGCAAGAAGACGAGAGTATGCCGGTCGGCGAAGCGATGAGCGCAGTGAATGGAGCGAAGCGGAATAATCCCATTGCCAGTTCCAATTTATGAAGCCACCTTTCGAGGTTTTTTTGTTATAAATCAAGGTTTGGGGCTCATCGTCAAAAGTAGCTGCCGAAGGAAAATAAACAACCTAGTGACTTAAGATAAAATTTTTAGCATAAAAAATAAAGAAATAAATTTTATCAAGACGATTCCGCTTAGCTCCACCAGTTAAAACAAGAGACATGGTTTAGCCCTGTTTTTTGTTTTTAAACTATGTTATTGCACTCAGTTTTAATAAAACATTCCAAAACCGATTGTATAATGTGAAATCGGTCACTTATTATTGTATTCGGAAAATATTTCTTAGTAGCGTAACAATAATTTGAGCTTAAATAGTGTAGATTTTAGTCATCAAGAATGATAAACTCATCTTCACCAATCATATTTAAAACCGTACGGGCGCGTTCATCCAACATATCTAAATCTAAGCTATTGGCAGAAAGCAACTTAACACGTTGATTCCATTCTTGATATTGACGGTCATAATTGGCATTAATTTGTTCAGCTTCCGCAACTTTATCCTGTAAATACATATATTTTAAGAATCCGCGGTCGCCTTTAACTCCAAAATAGGCAAAATAGCAAAACAAAGCCATCAGCAGAACAATAAAGCCTGAACTTTTACATTTTGCAACTATGTATGCCCAAATATCCATATTTCACCATTTATATTTTTGCGCTGTTGCTAATTCGACCACATTTTTATTAAAAAATAGTTATAACTTTTATTTTAATAAAAATTTTTTTCGGTTGTTGTTATTTTACCGCCGCGCAAATCTTTCAAAACGCCATCTTTAAGCGTCACTTCTCTATCCATTTTATGTGCCAGCTCAATATTATGCGTTGCAATCAGTGCTGACAATCCCGTTTCTTTTACAACCTCCAACAAGGTAAAAAATACATTATCTGATGTATTGGGGTCTAAGTTTCCGGTTGGTTCATCAGCCAAAAGCAACTGCGGTGTATTTGCCAATGCTCGTGCAATAGCCACGCGCTGCTGCTCGCCGCCGGAAAGTTCAGCTGGACGATGATGTTCTCTATCGCCAAGCCCTAAGCGGTTTAATAACCACCGTGCCTTGTTTTCGGCTTCTTTATATTTTATGCCGCCTATAAGTTGTGGAATAATCACATTTTCCAAAGCATCAAAATCCGGCAGCAAGTTATGAAATTGATACACAAACCCTAAATATTCGCGGCGCATTAGTGTACGTATGTGGTCATTTTTACCGGAACATATTTCTCCATTCATATAAATTTCACCATCAGTTGGTTGTTCTAATAAACCGGCTATTTGCAAAAGTGTCGATTTTCCGGAGCCGCTCGGACCGATTAAAGCCACAACTTCTTTAGGTTTAATTTTTAAATTAACGTTCTTCAGCACTTCCAAAACATTATCGCCTTGCTTAAATGTTTTGTTAATTCCTTTCAGTTCTAAAGTCAAATTACTCATAGCGCAAAGCCTCCGCCGGATCAAATTTAGATGCTCTGTATGCCGGATATATGGTCGCCAAAAATGCCATCAACAATGTCAATATCACAACCATTGTCACTTCGGTCATATCAACTTTTGCCGGCAATTGCGATAAAAAGTAAATTTCTGCCGAAAATAAATCACGGCCCGATAATTTTTCCAATAGACGGCGTATATTTTCAATATTATCGCAGAAAAGCAACCCTAAAACCACACCGATAAACGTTCCGACAACACCGATAAAAGCACCGTCCATAAAGAAAATTCGCATAATCATACCGCGCGTTGCCCCCATGGTACGCAAAACCGCAACATCACGGCTTTTGTCTTTAACCAGCATAATCAATCCGGTAATAATATTAAACGCTGCCACTAAAATAATCAGCGTTAAAATTAAAAACATCACATTACGTTCAACATCAATAGCATTGAAAAAAGCGGCATTTGATTGTTTCCAATCGTACACATATGCGTCCATACCTACGCTTTTTTCCAACACGGCGCGCATTCGCGGTAAGTCGGTATCGTTTTTCAAACGCACATCAATAACCGTTGCCGCTTCTTTCAGCCCAAAATATTTTTGTGCGGACTCAAGCGGCATAAAAATATAGTTGGAATCATATTCAAACATACCTAAATTAAATGTGCCGATAACCGTATAAGCCTTAATACGCGGCACCGAACCAAAGGCGGTAATTTTGCCGTTCGGTGAAATCAGCGTCACTTCATCACCAACATACACACCAAGCTTTTTAGCCAGTTTATCACCCACAATAACCACATCACCGTCATATTCCGCCAAATCAATCTGTTTTACTCCTTGGCGCAAAACTTTTTGCTTTAAAATATCTGCAGATGTAATGCCGCGCACCATAGCTCCCTCTGCCGCGTGCGGCGAAGAAACCAACAACTGTTTTTCAATAATCGGCAAAGCCAGTTCTATTCCTTCAATATTTTCAATTTCCGCCACTGCCTGCTTATAATTTGTAAACGGAAAACCGGCTGCTGCCACAATTGAAATGTGGCCGTTAATACCTAAAATGCGGTTTAAGAGCTCGGCTTTAAAACCATTCATCACAGACATTACAATAATCAATGTTGCCACCCCAAGAGCTATTCCGGTAAAAGCAAACCCCGTAATTACCGAAATAAAACCCTCTTTGCGTTTGGCGCGCATATATCGCCATGCTGTCATTCGTTCAAATTTTGTAAACAAATTTTTTCTCCTGAATTTGTTTTGAATGTATAAAGATTTACATTTTTTTGCAACTGCGCTCATGCACATATACACAAGCGTTTACTTATAAAAACGGCAATTATTTTTCAATGTTTTGACGTAGCATTTTAATTTCTTCGGCATAACCTGATAAATCATTTGGTGTTTCAAGAATAATCGGTAGATTTTTAATTGCCGGATGCTTAACAAAATTTATTAAGGCCTGTTGCCCAATTTCTCCTTCTCCGATTTTGGCGTGGCGGTCTTTATGCGAAGCAAGCGGCATTAAACTGTCGTTTAAGTGAATGGCTTTTAAGTTTTCTAAGCCGATAATTTTATCAAATTCACATAAAACTCCGTCAAGATTGTTAACAATGTCGTAACCGGCAGCAAAAATATGGCATGTGTCCATGCAAACTCCCATTTTTTCATGCAAATCTATGCCGGCAATAATAGCCGCCAATTCTTCAAAACGCGAACCTATTTCCGAGCCTTTTCCCGACATGGTTTCCAATAAAACTGTTGTGGTTTGTTCTTTAGTTAAAATTTGGTTCAGCAGGTCAATAATCATTTTTATTCCGATTTCAACACCTTGTCCAACGTGTGAACCGGGATGAAAATTATAATAATTATGCGGCACATGTTCCATGCGTTTTAAATCATCGGCAAATACCATTTGCGCAAATTCTCGGGTTTGTGGACTGTCTGAGCACGGATTTAATGTATATGGTGCATGTGCTACTATTTTTGCAAAATTGTGCGTTTTCGCAAAATCTGAATATTTTTGCACATCGGCTATGTCAATATCTTTAGCTTTTCCGCCTTGCGGGTTACGGGTGAAAAATTGAAATGTATCGGCATTGATTGATTTTGCTTCTTGCCCGATATGATAAAATCCCTTAGAAATTGAAAGATGACAACCGATGTGCAGCATTATTATTTCCTTTAATGAAGTTAAGCGTAACGATTAATAACGGTCAAAATTTCATCTGCACATTTTTGTGCCAATTCATCATCTTCGTCCTCAACCTTAAGGCGAATGACCGGTTCTGTGCCGGATTTGCGAACCAAAACCGTGCCATGACCGGAGAGTTGTAAACGTACATTTTCAATGCAATCTTGCACTTCTTTGGCAGCCATAATCTTCTCAATGATTGCTTTATCCGCAAAACGCAGGTTATGAGCTACGGCCGGAAACGGCTGAAATACCGGAAAAATTCGACTGACATCTCGTCCGTCTTCTTTGAGCCCTAAACAAACAGTAACGGCGGCAATTAAAGCATCACCGGTTAATGCATAATCACTTAAAACCATGTGGCCGGATTCTTCGCCGCCTAAGTTGCTGCCTGATTCTTGCATTTTAGCAATAACATGGCGTTCGCCGACAGGTGTAGCATAAAAATCAAGACCAAGTGAATTAATATATTTGCCTAAGCCCAAATTAGAATATATTGTAGCCACAACACCGCCTTTCAGCAACTGGTGTTTTTGCATATAGGTTGCTAAATAAGCAATAATCTGATCGCCGTCAAGGCGTTTGCCGTTTTCATCGCAGAGAATAATGCGGTCGCCGTCACCATCCACGGCGATGCCTAAATTATATTGATTTTTGATAACGGTTTGCGCCAAATTTTCAGTGTGCTGTGAACCACAGTTTTCGTTAATGTTAAGGCCATTCGGCGTATCAGCTAAACTTATAATTTCAGCACCGAGATAATGAAATATTTGCGGCAAAATGTGAGCAAAAGCTCCGTTAGCGCTGTCAACAACAATACGCATGCCGCTTAAGGCATTTTGAGGCGCTAATTTTTTGATGATTTGCATATAGTTTTCAAGTCCGGCATAAATTTTTTTAATATTGGCAATTTTATTAGCCGAAAAATTATATTCTATATTTTCTGATTGCAGAATTTCTTCCAATTCATTTGTTTGGGTATCTGAGAACTTATCACCAGTAGCAGAAATTAATTTAAGTCCGTTGTCTTTATAAGGATTGTGAGAAGCGGTAATCATAATGCTCATATCAACATCAAGATTAGGTGTTAGTGTGGTGCAAAGCGGAGTCGGAATGACACCTAAGTCTAAAACTTCTACACCCTGTGCGGTGAAACCGGCACTTAAAGCGCTGAAAAGCATAGAGCCGGAGATACGTGTGTCGCGGGCAATGGCAACACGATGCTTGACAGTGCAAATTTTTTGGCTGAGAACCGTAGCCAGTTTAATGCAAAAATCAATATTGAGCGGATACTCACCCGCAATGCCACGAACACCGTCTGTGCCGAAAAGTTTATTTGCCATATTTTATTCTCCCGATGAAATGTTGTGATGATAAAAAAGCCGCTAAGCAAATTAGCGGCTTTTATGTGATTTAATAATATCTTAGAATACGTAGCGAATACCGCCGTAAACTTCTTGTGCCGTAAGGTCACGTTTGTAACCGTTGGTGAATTTGAATTTGTTCATATCATAGTAGCGATAACCGGCATCAACATTGAAGCGGTTGGTAACTTTAACACTTAAACCACCGCCAACAGACCATGTGAAATTGGTTTTAGAAAGACTGGTTTTCTCACTTGCACCATCGGTAACATCGGAAACAGCTTGGTCTTTGAATTTATATTTTGTGTAACCGACACCGGCACCAACATATGGTGTAATCCAATGAAATGGTGCAAAATCAATATAACCGTTTAACATATAAGAATATGTGTTAAACTTTTGGGTTAAAGTTGAGGTACTGCCAATAATATCTGTTACAGAGTCAGAATTTTTGATTTTATCACGCCAAACATATTCTAATTCACCACGGAAATAGTTGTAGCGATAACCAACTGCAACACTGCCCATAAATCTCTTTTTATCGAAATTATTGTCATTTGCATTAAGGCCAGATTTCGGTTTTTCTAAATCATGCTCAACCACGCCGCCTCTGGCAGCTAAGTATAAGCCGTTGCAGTCTGCCGAAGCTTGGTTGGCAATTGTCAAACCTAAAACTAAAGCAGATGCAGATAATAACAATTTATTCATACGTATGCTCCTTCAAAAGTTGTATTTATATTGTTATACCATACGATTTAGCCTAAAAAGCTTAAAATTTAATTAAAAGTGGTGAAAATGCTTAAAAAACATTGATTTTATAATAAAATAGGGTTAGCTTATGGCTAAGGCAGCCGGATAGCTGCGTCATGGCAGGTAAGAGCTAATGATGAGGAAAGTCCGGGCTTCACGGAAACAAGATACCGGATAACGTCCGGCTGGAGAAATCCAAGGGAAAGTGCCGCAGAAAATTACCGCCGCGATTTAATTGCGGTAAGGTTGAAAAGGCGAGGTAAGAGCTCACCGCATAGGCAGTAATGTTTATGGCAAGGTAAACCCTATCTGATGTAAGACCAAATGAGGGGGCGTTTGTAAAAAGCGCAAGAGTAGTTTCCGACTCGCCCCAGAGGTGGGTCGCACCAGCCAAGCGGCAACGTTTGGCGCAGATGAATAGCTATCGCACATATCTTTACCCTTGCGGTAAAGCAATTTGTGTACAGAACTCGGCTTATAGGCTGCCTAAGTTTTTTTTGTTAGAGAGGAATAAATGCAAAAAACATTAAGTCGGAAAGTTGAAATAGAAGGGGTTGGGTTGCATAGCGGCCTGCCGAGCAAATTGGTGATTAATCCGGCACCGGAAAACAGCGGTATTGTTTTTGTGCGCAGCGATTTAGAAGAAAAAAATATATTTCCGGCCTTATATTCACAAGTTGTTGATACGCGTAATTGCACCTGTTTAGGTAATGAAAATAAACAAATTGTCAGTACCATTGAACATATTATGGCAACGCTTTATGCCTTAGGGGTTGATAATGCGCGCATTGAGGTTAATCAGACTGAAGTGCCGATTATGGACGGCAGTGCCAAAGTTTTTTATGAAACATTGGAAAATGTTCCGTTGGTTGAACAAAGCACAAAAAGACGCTATTTAAAAGTAAAGCGCGAGGTGGCGTTTGCCGATGATAAAGGAAACAATATTGTTTTGCAGCCATCTGAACAATTTAAGGTTAAATTCAGCATTGATTTTCCTTCCAAAATTGTGGGACACCAAGAATTTTGCGGAAAGATTGATAAAGATTTATTTGCAACCGAAATCGCACCGGCCCGTACATTTTGCGAAAAATATCAAGTAGACTATTTGCGTTCTATCGGCTTAATTAAAGGCGGAAGTTTGGAAAATGCTGTTGTACTTGATGGCGAAAATATATTAAACGAAGGTGGTTTCAGAATGGAAAACGAATGTGTTAAACACAAAGTTTTAGATTGTATCGGCGATATGTATACGGCAGGTTTTCGCTTGCTGGCAGAAATTTGGGCAGATAAAACCGGACACTATCATAATAATGAAGTGTTGAAAAAGTTATTTGCTAATAAAGAAAATTATGAAATTATAGAGGAATAAGTTATGAAAAAAATATATGGATTATTAAGTGTTTTGTGTGCGCTTACCGCTTGTGCGTCTGAGCCGAATATGGACGATTGGTCTGCCGAACAAATATATAATAAAGCATTTGATGATTTAGAGGCAACTAAATACAAAAAAGCGGCGGAAGAATTTGAGCGTGTAGAAACCGAACACCCATATTCTAAATGGGCGGTTAAGTCTAAACTAATGAGCGCATTTGCTTATTATAAAGATGAAAAATATGACGATGCTATTATTGCAACCGATCGCTTTTTAAAATATCATCCGGGCAATAAAGATGCAGCATATGCGCTATATTTAAAAGGTATATGCTATTATGACCAAATTTCGGCTGCTGAAAAAGACCAAGGTGATACACAGAAGGCTGAGGAAGCATTTCAATATTTAATTGCGCTGTTTCCGAACACACCATATGCTGAAGATGCCCGTAAAAAAATTAACTTAACCGAAGATTATAAAGCCGGGCAAGAAATGATTATCGGTAGATTTTATTTGAATGACGGTAACTACCTTTCTGCCTTAAATCGCTTTAACGTGGTTTTGGAAAATTATCAGACAACCATTCAAATTGAAGAAGCATTATATCGTGAAGTTGAAATATATGCAATTTTTGGTATGAACCAATATGCCAACGGATATTATAAAATTTTACAACAAAATTATCCGAATGGTAAATGGACGGAAAAAGCTGCAAAAATTATGGAGCGAATCGGAGTTGAAAATAAAACATCTTCGTCAAGTTTGAATATCGCACCAGCGGTTTCTGATGCAAATGAAAAATCTGAGAAAGATTCATCATGGTTTAGCGGCTGGTTTGGCGGCAGTGATGAACCGGAGGCAAAAACAGCGGCAGTAGAAACGGAATCAGAGGAAAAGTCATCATGGTTCAGCGGCTGGTTCGGTAAGAAGGAAAAAACAGCAGATGAACCTCGCGAATCGTGGTATAGCCGCTGGAAAGCACAAAAAACAGATGAAGCAACTTCAGCTCAAACAGCGGCAGTAGAAACAGAACCTGAGAAAAAGTCGTCATGGTTCAGCGGATGGTTTGGCGGCAGTGATGAGCCGGAGGCAAAAACAGCGGCAGTAGAAACAGAACCTGAGAAAAAATCGTCGTGGTTCAGCGGTTGGTTTGGCGGCAGTGACGAGCCGGAAATTGCTGTTGAAACACCGATTGAAACAACTGATTTAGCGCCGGAAAATGAATTTTCATACAGCGGCGCCGATGATGAAAACCGTGTTGTTTTAGCATCAAAAGAAGAAAGTAAATCGTGGTTCAGCTGGTTCGGCGGAGATAATTCCGGAAAATAAGGTATCAGAAGCCGGAGAATAAAATTATGCTGAAATCGTTATCAATACGAAATGTGGTTTTAATTGATAAGTTGGATATAGACTTTCCAAGTGGTTTTAGTGTATTGAGCGGTGAAACTGGTGCTGGTAAATCTATATTGCTTGATTCTCTGGGGCTTTTATTGGGGCGGCGTGCCGAGGTCGGAATGATACGCCAAGGGTGCGATAAACTAATGGTTGCCGGTTGTTTTGAGGTAAAAGACACCGATGGTTTGGTTGCAACACTGTGCGCTGCTAATGATATTGATTTTGACCATGAAATTTTGCTTAAACGTTCACTTGACAGCAACGGTCGAAACAAAATATTTTTTAACGATGAACCTGTAACTTTGAAATTTTTGAAAGAAATAGGCTCATATTTAGTAGAAATTCATGGCCAGTTTGACAATCAGGGATTGTTGAATACGGCAACGCATCGTGCGGTTTTAGATGGCTATGGTGACTATGCAGCGGATATTGCAAAAATGCATGCGGCATGGGCAAATTATAAAGAAACAGCGCAAAAATTTGCTCTAGCGCAGGAAGAATATGATAAGGCTCAGCAAGAAGAAGAAAATTTGCGTCATTGGGTTGATGAGTTTAGTAAAATTAAACCGCGTGAAAACGAGCTGAAAGATTTAGAAGATAAGCGTCGGCAGATGATGAATGCCGAGAAAATTATGGAAAATTTAGGGGCAGCAAACAGGGCATTAAACAGTGCGCCGCAAAGTGTTGTTTCAGGTTTGCGACAAGCACAGGCGGCAGTGGCGCGGTTAAATTCATTACTGAACGATAAATACACTGCCTTATATGAAATGCTTGATACGGCGTTGATTAATGTTAGTGAGGCAGAAGAAGAAATAAGTATTGCCGTCAATGAAGTAAATTTGAACAAAAGCGAAATTGACAGCATTGAAGAACGTTTATTTAAGCTGAAATCTTTGGCACGAAAGCATCAGGTTGATGTTGAAGAATTACAGCAATTGTGGCAAAAAATGGTAGATGAAATAGCCCATATAGAGCGCGGCGGAGAAGATTTGCAAAAATTGCAAAATGAAGCAAATGCAGCACGAAAAGATTATATTGCGGCGGCGCAAAAGGTTAGCGCGGCACGAAAAGCGGCAGCATTGAAGTTAGATGCGCAAATTTGTGCGGAATTGCCGGATTTGAAAATGGCAAAGGCAAAGTTTGTAACGCAAATTCAAATAAAGCCGGAAACTGCGTGGAATGAAAACGGTATAGATGATGTTTGTTTTTTAGCGGCGACCAATGCAGGGCAATTGCCGTCTCCGCTCAGTAAAATTGCTTCGGGTGGTGAATTAGCCCGATTTATGTTGGCAATTAAGGTAAATTTGGCGCAAACTTCGCAAATAGAAACCATGATTTTTGATGAGGTCGATACCGGTGTGGGCGGTGCAACGGCACAGGCGGTGGGCGATAAATTAGCAAAATTAGGCCAAAGAGAGCAAGTTTTGGTGGTGACGCATTCGCCGCAAGTTGCAGCGCAGAGCAAGCATCATTTTAAAGTAGAAAAAAATATTGTTGATGGAATGGCTTTGACCAGCATAAAGCAACTTAATGAGGTTGAAAAACGTGAAGAAATTGCACGGATGCTTTCAGGTGAGCAAATTAGTGATGAGGCGAGAGCGGCCGCCAAAGTTTTAATTGGAGCATAAAATGCCGAATATTCAGCACGGAATTGAGGTTATTAAAAACAATGTTAAAATTGCTCCGCTTAACCCCGGTGTTTATCGCATGCTGGATAAAAACGGCAAAGTTCTATATGTCGGCAAAGCTAAAAGTATCAAAAAACGCATTGTCGCTTATACACATTTTGAAAAACTTCCCGACCATATTAAGCGGATGGTTTCTGAGGTAGACAAGATGGAATTTATTATTGTGGAAAATGAGGCAAAAGCTCTGCTGATGGAAAATGATTTAATTAAAAAGCTTGAGCCGAAATATAATATTTTACTCAAAGATGATAAAACTTTTCCGCATTTAATGATTAACTTGCAAGAAGAATTTCCGGCTTTGCGTAAGAGCCGCGGTGCGCGTAAGGATAAAAGCCGCTACTTTGGACCTTTTGCCAATGCTACGGCGGTGAATAATGTGATGGATATGGTGCAAAAAACTTTTCGTTTGCGCTCATGCCGCGACAGCGTTTTTCATAATCGCGAGCGTCCGTGTATGTTATATCAAATTAAGCGTTGTTCGGCACCGTGCGTTGGTAAAATAAGCAGTGAAGAATACCGCAAAACGGTTGATGAAGTTGTGCGTTTTTTAGAGGGAAAAAATACATCACTACAGGCGGAGCTTTCACAGCAAATGCAAGAAGCCAGCGCAGCACTTGACTTTGAAACGGCATTGGTTTTGCGTGACCGCATTCGTTCTTTGAGTAGTGTGCAAAGTGGGTATAATGTGGAATATGCCGATATTAATTCGGCTGATGTTGTTGCTGTAAAAAAACACAAAAATATGGTATGCGTGCAGGTGTTTTTTGTGCGTGGTGGGCAAAATTGCGGGAATATACCATATTTTCCAAAACAAGCACAGGAAATGAGTGAGGAGGAAATTTTAGAAGGATTTTTAAGCACATTTTACGCCGAGCATCAAGCTCCGAAAGAAATTTTGGTTTCGCATAAATTAGAAAATTCCGATTTTTTGGAACAAGCCTTAGATTGTAAAATTAACTTTTATCAAAGAGGTAATAAAGCCAAAATTATTGTTCGTGCCGTGCAAAATGCCGAAGCGGCAATTGAACGTAAATTAGCGGAAACGGCAACGGTGGAGGCTAATTTGTATGAAATGCAACGTGTTTTCGGTTTGCCTTGCTTACCGCAACGCATTGAAATTTATGATAATTCGCATAATCAAGGAAGTTATGCGGTTGGAGCAATGGTGGTGGCAACGCCGAGCGGTTTTGATAAAAAATCATATCGGACTTTCAATATAAAATATACGGAAAATACTAATGACGATTTTGCAATGATGAAAGAAGTTTTGCTGCGCCGTTTTGAACGTATGAGTGATGAAAATCGTCCAGATGTGATTTTGCTTGATGGTGGACTTGGGCAATTACACGCGGTGCATGAAGTGTTGCAAAATTATGATTTGAACGGTATTACGATTATTGCCATTTCCAAAGGGCCTGAGCGCAATGCCGGCAAGGAGTTTTATCATATTATAGGGCGCGAAAGTTTTTCTTTGCCTTTTCAATCGTCCATTGCATTTTATATGCAGAATCTTCGAGATGAGGCGCACCGTTTTGCTATTGGAACACATCGTAAAAAACGTGCAAAATCTATTTATAAATCGCAAATTGATGATATTGAGGGAATCGGTGCCGGCAGAAAACATGATTTATTGAATTTTTTCGGGTCAGTGGAACAAATTAAGTCGGCTTCCGTGCAAGATTTAATGAAAGTCAGCGGTATCAATAAAAAAATAGCGGAAAAAATATATAATTACTTCCATAATTAAAAAAATGTGCTTATACTGAAGAAAAAATGACGTTATTTTTATTTTTGGGAGATAGGAGCGTGTATAATTTACCTAACATTTTGACGATTTCACGAATAGCAGTGATTCCGCTAATTTTTATATCAATTTATATTACAACATTCGCATGGTCAATGTTTGCGGCTGTTTTATTTGCTATTGCATCAATTACTGATTATTTTGACGGATATTTGGCACGTGCGCGCAATGAAACTTCGGCATTTGGCCGGCTTTTAGACCCAATTGCCGATAAACTACTGGTGGCAACGGCATTGGTGGTAATTTTAGCAAAATCAGAAATGTATAATTGGTCTTTAACGGTTATCCCTGCTTTTGTAATTTTATGCCGCGAAATTTTGGTTTCAGGGTTACGCGAATTTTTGCGTGAAGTTAATGTCGGTTTACCGGTAACAAAATTAGCCAAATGGAAAACAGCCTTTCAAATGACGGCATTGGCAATGATGCTGTTTCGTGATTTATGGATTGGTTGGAGTTATTTAGGCGAATTCTTGCTTTGGGTTGCGGCAATTTTAACATTTATTACCGGTTACCAATATTATCAGCGCAGTTTGGACTATGTTCGTGCTGAAGAAGCAAAGAAGGCAATTACCAAAAAAATAGATGTTAAAGTTGAAACGCTTAATGTTTCTAATGCAAAGAAAACAACAGCTGTAAAAAAAGAAACAAAACGTAAAACGAAAACTGCAAAAACGGCAACCAAAAAAACTGCAGCTAAGAAAAAAAGTGCCTAAGTTTAAGGGGTGCGGACTATGGCAGATTTGGCTCATATATTAGTGGTTGACGATGACTTGCGTTTGCGCGGGTTGTTGCAACGTTATTTGCAGGAAAACGGATTTGCTGTTAGCGCCGCTTGTGATGCTGAAAATGCGCGCTTTTATTTGAGCCAATATCAATTTGACTTATTGGTAGTTGATGTGATGATGCCAAACGAAACCGGTATTGAATTTTTGCAAAAGTTGCGCATAGAAAACGATGTTCCCGCCATTTTGTTGACGGCTATGGGCGATGTTCAGGATCGTATTAACGGGTTGGAAGCAGGAGCTGATGATTATTTGCCTAAACCATTTGAACCGAAAGAGTTGGTCTTAAGAATTAATAATATTTTGCGGCGAGTACCGAGCGAAAACAAAAAAGATATATTGCAGTTTGGTGAATATGTTTTTGATTTGGCTAAAAAAGAATTTAGGCATAAAAATGGTGCATTAGTGCATATGACACCGATTGAGATAGGTATTCTGACAATTTTAGGGCAGAAGTGCGGACAAGTTTTCAGTCGGGAAAAGTTGGCAGAATTATTGGGAGCCGGACAGAATCCTCGCTCGATAGATGTACAAATTACACGCCTTCGTAAAAAAATTGAAGCAGATTCTAAAAATCCGCGCTGTTTGCAAACCGTGCGCGGTAAAGGTTATATGTTGTTAACACAATAGGAGAAAAAAATGCATATTAGATTCCCTCAGAAAATGGAACGCGGATTGGTTGCTTTTAAGCGTAAGTTTTTGCCTCGTTCGCTTTTTTTTAGAACAATGTTATTGATTTTTGTGCCGCTGATTGTGGTGCAAGTTGTTTCAATTTATGCCTTTTTTGAAGGTAGTTGGGGCAGAGTGGGGCATAGATTGTCTGATAATTTAGTGGCAAATATGGCCTTTGTAATGCAAATGCATGATGAAAGTTCTGATTTTGCTCATGTACAGCAAATGTCGGAAACTTTATATGATGTACAAGTTCGCTACTACGACAATGAGAATAAACATTCCGTATGGCGCGAAAGCAAGAAAAAACGCTCGTTTGCTACATATTTTTTGGTTGAGGCTTTGCATAAAAAATTTCCTTTGGCTAATACGGCGGTGTTTGACCATAAAGGCGATTTAAATATTTTAGTTGATACAGACAGAGGACTTTATGAATTTACAACGCCGCGCAAAAATATTTTTACCACTTCTGTTTTTGGTTTCGTATTGTGGATGATAGGCACATCGCTTTTGTTGTTTGCGGTGGCTGTAATGTTTTTGCGGGTGCAAGTGCGTTCAATTGCACAATTAGCAACAGCTGCAGAAGATTTCGGTAAAGGTATTAATACGAAATTCAAACCGTATGGTTCAATTGAGGTACGACGCGCCGGTTTGGCATTTACAAAAATGAAAGAGCGTATTATTCGCCAAATTTCTGAGCGCACGCAAATGCTTGCCGGGGTTTCGCATGATTTGCGCACACCGCTGACAAGAATGAAATTGCAACTTGCAATGCTGCCGGATAGCAAAGAAAATCAAGAGTTTGTGCAAGATATTAATGAAATGGAAAAAATGCTTGATGGATATTTAGCGTTTGTGAGCGGTGAGGGCGGCGAAAAAACAACTTTTGTAGATATGAATGAAGTTGTGACTAGCATTATTAACAAATATCGCCGTAATTCTAATGCATTAATCCGCTATTCTACCAATTATGATGTCAGTGCAGTGCAGGGGCGTGAACAGGCTTTGCGTCGTGCGGTTACAAACATTATTGAAAATGCCTTTCATTATGGGCAAACAATTGCGGTGAAACTGGAAAGCGATGATAAGCGTTTAGAGCTGACTATCGATGATGACGGACCGGGGATTCCGGCAGATAAGCGTGATGACGTGTTTAAGGCATTTTATAGGGTTGAAGGTTCGCGCAACAAAGATACCGGCGGTGTCGGCTTGGGTTTGGCTATTGCTAAAGATGTAATTGTGTCGCACGGCGGTTCAATTCAGCTGGAGGACAGCAATTTAGGAGGTTTGAGAGTTCTCATCAGCCTTCCCTTATAGAAGGCTGAGCCGCTTTATTAAATGGCGAGGCCGCTATTCGTGGTAAGCGGTTGCCATTCTTGGTGTCATGACTTATTTTCTTTTAATTAAAGGGAAAAATTGTCGCCTAAATATACTTTGCGAACGTCTTCGTTTGCCACAATTTGTTGCGGTGTGCCTTCCATTAGCACCGTGCCAGCATGTAAAATATAAGCGCGGTCAATAATATCAAGCGTTTCACGCACATTGTGGTCGGTAATTAAAACACCTAAACCGCGGTTTTTGAGTTGAGAAACCAAAGTACGAATTTCACTGACGGCAATAGGGTCAATACCGGCCAAAGGTTCGTCAAGCAATATAAAACTTGGCTTGCAAGCCAAAGCGCGTGCAATTTCCAGTCGGCGTCGTTCACCGCCGGAAAGAGCCAAAGCCGGCTGATGTCTTAAGTGAGCAATCGAAAATTCATTTAAAAGTTCTTCCAAAGTATTTTCCCGCTGACTTTCATTTTCTTCCACAATTTGCAGAATTCCTTTAATATTATCCTCAACACTCAAACTGCGGAAAATAGATGATTCTTGCGGTAAATACCCAATTCCCATTTTAGCGCGTTTATACATTGGCATGTCGGTAATATCCAAACCGTTAATATAAACATCACCATAGTCGGGAGTAATTAGTCCGGTTACGCAATAAAAACAAGTGGTTTTACCTGCACCGTTAGGTCCTAATAAACCGACAGCTTCGCCCTTACGTACATGTAGTGACACATTTTTAAGCACCGTGCGTTTTTTATATTTTTTACCGATATTAAAAATTTCTAATATATCCGTATCATTAATTTTTTTTGTTACCATTGTTTTTCCTTTTCTTATAAAATGTACCGCTGATGCGTCCACCCTTTTGTTTGCCCATAATGCGACTAATTGAGGTTTTTAAATCTGTTTGCGCATGATTGCCTCGCACAAAATTCCCATCTTGCTCAATTTGCACATTATCCCACAAATCAACCACCTTTTGCACCGGATTATAGGTACCGCGGTCGCCTTGCGCTGTTCCTTTCGGTGTTTTTATAAAAACTTTGCCTAATGCCTCAATATATTTAACTTCGCGGCTATTCTCCGGCTGCAAATGAACAATAATCTGTGCTGCTGTTAAAATATTTTTGCCTTGTACAATTCTGACAGCTTGTCCATTTTGACTATATAACCACACTTTATTGCTGAGCAAATCATAAATTCCTTTAGCGCCGGTAATGGTTTCTTTTGCCGTGTCAATTCTAACATTTTCATAAGCTTCGGCACGGGTAATTTCTTTTGCCGAACCTTCTTTCAAAAACAATATCAATTTTTCGGCTGTTAGTTTTTTATCTTGCTGAACAAAGACAACATTTCCTTCAGCTTCTATTTTATTTTCGCGTTGATAGTAACGATTTTCTTTTTGAGCGGTTAATTCTCCGTGATTGCCGGTAACGTGAGAATTGCCTTTTAAAGTTAAAATTTCCGTATTTTTATCATAATGAAAAGCATCTGCCGTTAAATTTCCCCAATTACCTTCGGCATTAACTGTTTCATTACCATATCCAATATCAGTATTAAAATCGTATGTGGCTTTATTTGTTGTAATAGTTGTTGTGCCGTTAACCACAGCTTTTACATTTTGCTCCAATTCCACTAAATTGGTGCTTTGCGTCCAGTAGCCAATATCGGAACTCAATACAACTTCGCCGTTGTCAATCGGAATATTTCCGTGTGGCGAGGTAATTTTAACTTTTTGAGAATGAGGCTCAACTTCATCAACGCTGCTTGCGGTTAAGCGACTTATGCGATTTTTATTATCGGTTGCGCTGAAGAATGTTTCTTCCATATGTAACTTTTCCATTTCGCCTTTACGCGGAATAGTAATACTGTCGTGTAAATCAACGCTTTTTCGAATGTTAGGCATAATTACCATAAGACCGAGCAAAGCAGCAGCAACACATGGAAATCCCAGTTTAGCAAAGCGTGTCCAGCCGGAAATTTTTGCTTTATCATAATTATTTTTTTTTGCAAAAACGTTGCGATTTTCAAAATAGTCATCAATTTTGCGAGAATCAAACATAAATCAGCTAACTCCGGCTCTTAAACAATCGTGAATATGTACCACTCCCACCGGTTTTTTGCCTTCTACTACAAACAAATTAGTAATACCACGGCCGGTATTGTTCATAACATTAACAGCTTCAGCAATCAACGCCTCACCGCGAATGGTGCGCGGGTTTTTAGTCATAACTTTGTTAACTTTTTCTTCTATCAAATTCGGGGCCATCCAACGGCGCAAATCACCATCGGTAATCATACCGATTAAATCGCCGTCTGCATTGATAATGCCGACACATCCCAACATTTTTGCCGACATTGTAATCAAAGCATCTTGCATAATGGCATTTTCATCAACCAAAGGCATTTCGTCGCCTGTGTGCATAATATCAGAAACATGGCGCAAAATTGCCCCTAATTTACCGCCCGGATGGCGCAATTTAAAGTCTTCTGCCGTAAAGCCTTTTCGCACCATTAAATCGGCTGCTAAAATATCTCCCATTACCAGTGTTGCCGTGGTAGATGACATTGGAGCCAAACCCAAAGGACAAGCCTCGCCGTTATCCGGAAGTTTTAAGACCATATCACAATTTTGCCCTAAGGAACTTTGCGGATTTTTCGTAATAGCAATTGTCGGAACGTTAAAACGTTTGCAATAAACTAAAATATCGGAAAGTTCTTTTGATTCACCGCCGTTAGAAATAGCCACTACCACATCGCTTGTTGTAACCATGCCTAAATCACCATGGCTGGCTTCTCCCGGATGCAAAAAAAATGCCGGTGTGCCGGTAGATGCCATTGTTGCGGCAATTTTACGGGCAATATGCCCTGATTTTCCCATACCGGTAATAATTACGCGGCCTTTGGTTTGCTGTAAAACATCTAAGGCTTTTGTTAATGTGTTATCCAAGCTGTCTTTCAAAACACGCAAAGCTTCAATTTCGCGGTCTATAGTCTGCTTAGCTACTTGAATATCTTTATTTTCGTTCATTTTTTTCTCCTCAAACAAGTTGTTTGAATTTTATGTTTTTTTTATCTAGCGTGCAAGCACTATTTATGTTTTATACTCTTTTTCCTTTTCTTTGAGGGTAAAAAAATATTTCTGCTAATGCTCTTTAAAAGCTGCCGGCAAAGCATATTTAGAGCAATATAAACTGAAAGGATATAGAAAAATGCGTCGAATTTGCTTGTTTGCCGGCTATGATAAGGGTGATAAAATTCAAGATTATGTGGTTTATCTGATAAAAGAATTAGCAAAAATCAGTGATGTTTATTATATGGCTAATGGTAATATTCCGCCGGATGAGCTGTTTAAAATTGCGCCATATACCAAAATGTTTTATTCTAAACGCCATGATTTGCGTGATTTTGGTTCTTGGCGTTATTTAATTGAGCAGCTGGGTTGGGATAAAATTGCCGAATATGATGAGCTGATTTTGTGTAATGACAGCATTTATGGTCCGTTATGCGATTTAAACAGTGTGTTTTTAGAAATGGAACGCCGCGGTTACGATTTTTGGAGTATTACTTCCGATTATCAATATAATTTTCATCTTAACAGCTATTTTATGGTGTTTAATTCGGCGGTTGTTCGCAACGAAAGATTTCGGAACTTTTGGAAAACAATATCGTTCTATTACGACGTTAAAAATTGCGAATTTGAGCTGACACCGCTTTTAACTTCCGAAGGTTTTATCGGTAACAGCTATATCCGCAACTATCGGCAAAAAAACATCTTAAAGTCACCGGACGTTTTGTTGGAAGATTTTCCGCTGCCGTTTGTCAAGGTTAAAAACTTTCTGCCCGAAAATCCTTATACGGCAGGCAGCGGCATCAGTTTGCGCTACAAAATCCGCACTGAAACGGATTATGATACGAATTTAATCAACAGCAATATTGCCGTTAATAACTATCCGCAAACATTCGGTCAACGCTTGGCGTATTACAGCGGGCTGTAGAAGGTCTTGTAGTTTATTTTTTCAGTGCAAAATAACTTTATAAGGTCCATGCGTTAGGAAGATGTTTAATTGTGAGCGGCAAGCATATAAAAACCGCATCAAAGCGCATATCATAGCCGGAAAATTCGGGGTGAATACGCATATAGTTTTGCGCCATATTCATAATGCGTTGCTGCTGTTTTGGGGTAATGGCATAAAGCGCATTTTCCATTTTGTGCCGCTGTTTAACCTCAACAAAAACAATGGTATGGTGCCGACAGGCTATAATATCTACTTCGCCGGCATAAGCACCGCGCAAATGCACATAGTTGCGTGCCAAAATGCGGTAGCCGTGCAGACGTAAGTAGCTGCGCGCCAAAAATTCCGCCCATTTCCCGCGGCTATAATTCGTTTTTAAGTTCCAAGGCCAAAGCATAGACATCATTCTTGTTTAAATTATGTTGTTCACAAATTTCTTTAACCGCCGATTTTAGCGAAGTTTGCAATAAAAGTTGGCGTAATTGCGGTTTAATATCCGTAAGCGACGGCTGCTGCGGCGCTGTCGGCGGTGCTATCAGCAGCACAAATTCACCGCGCGGTTCATTGGTGCTGAAATATTCAATAAGCTCAGAAAATTTGCCGCAAACCGTTTCTTCATACATCTTGGTCATTTCGCGCACAACCGCTGCTTCACGTTCATTAAATATTTCTGCAGCTGTTTGCAGGCTATTAAGCAAGCGCGGTGCCGTTTCATAGAAAATCAGCGTAGAGTTTAGCGCTGCCAGCTCATTGAACAAATCACGCTTAGCTTTATCTTTGTTGGGAATAAATCCGGCAAACATAAAACGGTTGCTCGGCAGTCCCGAAAGCTGCAAGGCCGTAATGACGGCGCAGGCACCGGGAACAGCGGTAACATATATATTTTGCCGGCGGCACAAACGAACCAGTTTATAACCGGGGTCGGAAATAAGCGGTGAGCCGGCATCGCTGACCAAAGCTACTGCGTTGCCTTCGCTAATTAAATCTATTAACATTTGTGCGCGGCT
This sequence comes from Alphaproteobacteria bacterium, assembly GCA_017460085.1. Classification (GTDB taxonomy): domain Bacteria; phylum Pseudomonadota; class Alphaproteobacteria; order RF32; family CAG-239; genus RUG410. The sequence continues at coordinate 14,187 of JAFUBQ010000009.1, read as the reverse complement.
TTCTTCCTGATGGTCTTCGTAGGCAATAAATTTTTTATTGAGCGATATTCCCAAAAGCGAAAAAAGTTTTTTTGTTACCCGCGAATCTTCACAGGCAACTATTTCAGCCTGACGCAAAATATCCAGCCCGCGTGCGGAAATATCCTGCAGATTTCCGATTGGCGTGGCAATAATATATAAACCGTTTCTTAACATTTCTTGCAACTTTAACTTTACAAAATTTAAAATACATTATACATTAATTTATCTTTAATATTTTATATTTTGAGGAAAATTGCAAGTGCTAAAAAAAATAAACATCATTTTGTTGTGCGGACTGATATGCGGATGCAGTTTTTGGCAGAATTCCAACTCGCAGACATATTGGGGACAGCGCTATTCATCTTCATATAACGCCAATGTGCCGGCGGTGAGCTCTACAGACTATTCACAGGTAGATTTGGGGCACACAAACAGTTTGCGTGTGGCTATGTTGTTGCCGCTCAGCGGGGCAGACGCCGCAATTGGTCAAGATATGAAAAACGCGGCAATGATGGCTATCGGTGATATTAATAATAACAATTTAGTGGTGCAATTTTATGATACCAGAGGAACCGGAAGCGGCGCGCGGGTGGCTTTGGAAAACGCTCTTAATGCTAAAAGCAATTTAATTTTAGGTCCGCTTAAAGCCGAGGAGGTTTCCGCTATTAGCGCCGAAACGCGTTCACATGGTGTGCCGGTTGTTTCATTTTCAACATCGCCGAGCGTTTTACAAGAAGGCGTTTATAGCATTGGTTTGCTGAATGATGAACAAATTAAGCGCATTGTTCGCTATGCAGCAGACCACAATCGCCGACGTTTGGCGGTGGTGCTGCCGGATAATTCAAGCGGCCTAAATATGTTTAAATCGGTATTGGCAGCGGCGCAAAAATATGGGGTTGAAGTAACAAAAGCCGGTTTTTATGCTCCATCAGCGATGGATTTTACCAGCCTAGTTACGCAGATGACAGCTTCACGCTCCGGCGGAGATTTAGGCTTTGATGCACTGCTAATTCCGGAGTCGGGTAATCGGCTGAAAGCTATTACCAGTATGTTCAGTTATTATGATGTTGCCGCTCCTGATGTTTTATTTATGGGAACTTCGGTTTGGGCTAATACCGGCTTAAGCAAAGAAACAGAGCTTTATGGCGCGGTGTATCCGCTGATGCCGCTGTCACGAATTGAACAATTTACCGCCAAATATAATGAACTATTCGGCAGTCGTCCGAACAGCTTGAGCATTTATGCTTATGACGCGGTGGCGATGGCCTCGTTTTTAACTCAAAGCGATAAAGATGAATTAGCGGAACAAATTGTGCGTTCGCAAGGATTCAGCGGAATGAGCGGACTTTTCCGCATTTTGCCGAATGGGTTTAATGAGCATGGTTTAGATGTGGTAAAAGTTACATCTGAAGGGCCACAGCTGATAGAAGCTGCTATGCAGCAGTTTTACACCAACAGTGCTTATGATGAAAATTGGTCGGCAAACAGTGCATATATGACTATGCCACAAATTTACGGTAAAAGTCCGGAAACATTGCGTTCAGTGTTAAATATCGTGCAATAAGTGAAAATTTTGCTTGCAAAAGAGCATAATTTGCACAATATATTGAACAGTTATGAAGGGCTTAGGATTATGAAGCCGCCAACTCGGTCAGGTTCGGAAGGAAGCAGCCGTAACGGTCAGAATAAGGTCTAAGTCCCTTCGCCTCAAAATTTAGAGTGAAAAATAAAAAAATGGCAGAAGAAAATAATAATCAATATGTAGCGCTGGCACGCAAATATCGTCCGCAAAAATTTGAAGATTTGTTGGGACAAGATGCCTTAGTGCAAACACTGACAAACGCCATACAAAATAATCGTTTGCACCATGCCTATATTTTAACAGGTATTCGAGGCGTGGGCAAAACGACAACAGCACGGCTGATTGCCAGAGCCATAAATTGCATTGGCACAGACGGGCAGGGCGGTCCGACTATTCACCCTTGCGGCGAATGCGAAAATTGCAGAGCTATTGCCGAAGACAGGCATATTGATGTTATAGAGCTTGATGCTGCCTCAAAAACCGGTGTTGATGATATGCGCGAAATTTTGGACGGTGTGCGCTATAAACCGGTGAGTGCGCGTTATAAAGTTTATATTATTGATGAAGTGCATATGCTTTCAAAAAGTGCGTTTAATGCATTGCTGAAAACTTTGGAAGAACCGCCGGCACATGTTAAGTTTATTTTTGCCACTACGGAAATTCGCAAAGTTCCGGTTACCATATTATCGCGCTGCCAACGTTTTGATTTAGAGCGATTGAGTATTGAAACGCTGATGACGTTGTTTAGAAAAGTTCTGCAAGCTGAAAAAGTTAACTTTGAAGATGAAGCATTGCGTTTGGTAGCACGGGCAGCAGACGGTTCGGCGCGTGACGGACTTTCAATGTTAGATCAGGCAATTGTGCTGGGTAATGGCGAAGTTGCTGTGAATGCGGTTAAAAATATGCTGGGTCTAGCTGACCGGCAGCAAACTTTTGCTTTGTATGAAAAATTGTTGGAAGGTGATATTGCCGCAACGCTGCAGCTTTTAGAGCAACAATATACTAACGGCGCAACACCGATGCTCGTTTTGCAGGATATGATTGATATTACGCATTTATTGGCAAAGGTTATTATTTTGCCGGATTTTGTGAATGATGCTTCGGTTAGCGAAAATGACCGAGAAATGTGCAAAAAACTCAGCGCCGTTCCAATCAGCATTCTTTCTAAAATTTGGCAGATGTTGATTAAAGGTTTGAGTGAAATACAATATGCCAACATACAAATAGATGCGCTGGAGATGATATTGATGCGTATTGCATATTCAGCCTCGCTTCCTAGTCCTGCAGATTTGCTGAAGGAATTAAAAAAAAAATCCACAATAAGTAATCATAGTGCTGTGCAAACAGATGGCGGAGTTGCTGCGGCTGTTGATTTAGCAGAAAACAGTGATGCCGTTATCTTGGATTCTACCGATGACATGCTTAAATTAATGATTGCCAAAAAGCAACCGTTGCTGCAGTTTGATGTTATGCATAAGCTAACATTTAAAGAATTTTCCAACGGTAAAATACATTTGGCGGTTGATATAAATACGGATAAAGATTTAGTGGCGCGGTTGAAACATTTTTTAGAAGCAGAAACCGCACAGCATTGGAAAGTTGATATTGATTATGAGCCGCTGGGTGAAACGTTGGCAGATAAAGAACGGCAAAAAATCAGCGGAGATAAGAAAAATATCTCTGAATATCCGCTTGTTCGCGCTATACTTAGTGAATTTAACGGTGCTAGAATTGAAACAATCATTCGGCGCGCCGTTGATGAGGCAGATGAAAATGAAATAGTTGATTTTTCAGCGCCTGAAATTGTTTATGATAATGATGAAGAGGAATAAATATATGTTAAACATTCAAGGAATTATGAAACAAGCACAGCAAATGCAACGCAAAATGCAAGAAACTCAAGCTAAACTAGGTCAAGAAGTTCGTGAGGGAACCAGCGGCGGCGGCTTGGTAAAAGTTGTGCTGAATGGAAAGTCGGAGATGCAAAGTATCAACATTGATAAAACAGCTTTAGATGATGCTGAAATGCTGGAAGACTTAATTTTGGCAGCATATAATGATGCACATCAAAAAATTGATGCTATGATGGAAGAAGGTATGAAAGAAGCAACCGGCGGCATTGGTCTCGGCGGTTTAAAATTGCCGTTTTAGGTGTAAAAAGTGCAAAGTAGCGAAATAGATAAATTAACTAAGATTATTGCCAAGCTGCCGGCTTTGGGAACACGGTCGGCAAGGCGTATTGTTTTACATTTGCTCAAAAAAAAGGAAACCACGCTGTTACCTTTAATTACGGCGCTGCAAGATGTTGCGGATAATATCAAAAAATGTCCTATTTGCGGAAACTTTGATACGCAAGATATATGCAGCATTTGCCGTGATTTATCGCGTGATGTCGAAACTGTTTGCGTGGTGCAAGACGTGGCAGATTTGTGGGCTATGGAGCGTGTTGGTTTATATAAAGGCCAATATCATGTTTTAGGCGGCATTCTTTCAGCACTTGACGGCATTACACCGGAAGATTTGCACATTGAAGGATTGTTTCAACGCATACAAACCGGAAATATTAAAGAAGTAATTTTGGCACTGCCTGCCACAATAGACGGGCAAATTACAGCACATTATTTGCTAAATCGGCTGAAGGAACAATCTGTTAAAGTAACAACTTTGGCACAAGGTATTCCAATGGGCGCAGAGCTTGACTATATGGATGACGGAACAATTCAATTAGCGCTATCTGCTCGTAAAGAACTTTAAATTCATAAATAAAAAAACAGGTTGAAATAAATTTTTATTTCAGCCTGTTACTTTTTTCACTCATTAAATTAGCGGCTGCAAGGAGATACTGCTTCAATTAAAGAAATGCCTAAAAAATAATCATTTTCGCACACTCTGCCGCTGCCGTCATGACCACGAACACCCATACAAGCGGTTAAAGAATTTAAAACCAATACTGCACCGATTATCAATAAAATTTTTTTCATAATTTAGTCCTTTCGCTTATTTATATATTTAAAAAAGTTCTCTTGAACAATATCAGTATGGTACGGCAAGAATCTAAAATCAAGATTTTTTCTTGTTTTTAAACAAATGTTTGCCTAACTTTATTGTAAATAAACGGTTTGATTGAATACATTTGCTAGGAAAAACAAGCTGATAAAACAGATTATCATTGCTAAAAGAGGTGCTGTTATCCAACCGGTAACAATTTTACCGATGGTGTGCCAATCAATATTGCGACCGCCTTTGGCTAAACCAATACCGATAATAGCGCCGATAACAGCTTGTGTGCTGGAAACCGGAACTAACGGTAACGCCGGCAAATTGTGGTTTTCCAGCCAATAGTGCAAAGTTACGGAAGAAAACAGCAGCAATACAATGGCTTGCGACAAGACCACAATAAGGGCCAACATTGGTGACATTCGCATTAAATTGTTGCCTAATTTCATAATCACCTTTTTAGAATATGTCATAATACCGGCAGCAACAGAGAGCGCACCAAGCAAAAACAGCACCTGAACAGAGCTTAAGGTATAAACCGAGCCTAAATTCAGTGGCTTAAACGGCGAACTTGGTACAAACACTCCCACCACATTGGCAATATTATTGGCACCCAAAGCATAAGCTCCGACAGCGGCAGAAACAACCAAGCCAACACGAGTTAATTGGTCTAAGCGAAGCAAATGCATACCGCAGCATTTGATGATTTTTTTGCATATAAAATATAAAACAATGGCCACAATGCCGGAAAGCAGCGGGCAGATGGTCCATGTGGCAAAAATTTGCGCCAAAGTTTCATAATCTGTTTCTTTGCCGGCATATAAGTTCCAGCCGATAATTGCGCCGACAATAGCCTGCGAAGTGGAAACGGTTATGCCCATTCGCAAAATAAAATACACCGCCAAAGCTGCTGATAGGGCTACCATAAAAGCGCCGGCAAGGGCATTAACCGCACCTAATGTTTCTAGCGTTTCGCTGGCACCGGCACCGCCTAAAACCGCGCCTAAAACCACAAATATGGCGGCAACGGCGGCAATTGTGCGAAAGCGCACCATTTTTGAGCCGACCGCCGTCCCAAATATATTTGCGGCATCATTAGCGCCGAGTGACCAACCTAAAAACAAACCGCTGCTTAAAAAGAACAGATAGCTCAAATCCATTAAATATCTCGCTTAATAGTGAAAATTAGAACAGCATCAACACAATCTTCTGCTTTATCCGCCACATCGGCAACTTCGCCGATAAGGCTGCTGAGTTGAATTTTGTGGGCCAGCTCCATATCTGAATCAAACACGTCTTGTTTTAATGATGCCCAAGTTTTATCGCTTTCATGCTCGGCAAAGTATACTTTGCGGGAATAGTCACGCACCGTTGCAAAATCGCGGAAAAAAGCGCGAGAACAAATAACCATATTTTCCGCGCATTCACAAACTTGAGTAACAAGTGTGCGGAATTTTGCCTGATATTTTTCCGGAATTTCCGGCTGTTCTATATAGAATTTATGAGCAACTTCATCAAATTCGTTGATAACTTTATCGATATTTTCCACCAGTTGCAGCACATCTGCACGTAAATCAGGAATAAGGTTATGAATATAGAGGCGGCTTTCAATTTCACGGCGTAAATCGTCGGCTTTTGCTTCAATATTCTTAATTTTTTTGCTGGCGCGGCGATAGTTTTGGCTGCGTTTTTCTTTCAAATAAATTTCAAACGCTTCTTTAAAATAGAGCGAACTTTCAAGCACTTTATCATGCATTTCATCAATTTTTTGTTCCAGCTCACGTGTGCCGGAAAACATTGAAAATTTCATATTAAACATATATTTTCTCCTTAATGATAGTTCTAACTGATTTAACGCAAATGTCCACACATTTTTTTTTACTTGAAAAGAAAAAAAAGAAGAATTTTATTTAAAATGCGCATTATACTTCATTTATTATTAGGTTTTTATTTTTTTAGTGTGAAAGCATAGCTTTCATCAAGTAATTCAAACAGCTCATTATCTGTTATCGTATCATTTAAGACTATGGTTATCCAGTTTTTTTTGTTCATATGATATGCCGGATAAAATCCTGCTCGTGACGCAAGAATCGGAATTTTATCTTGGCTTAGTTTAAGATTTACTACTTCTATGGTTCCGGTATATTTTTTATCAATTTTGATAAAATCAATTGTCATAATTAAAGCATACCATTTGTTATTTTCTGAATTTTTAAACACGCCGTAATCGGCATATTTATCCCACGGAAAACAAGGATTATCACCATAACTATCATATATTTTCTGCACTAACCGATTGCTCTGCGAGCTGATAAAATAGTTGATATGGCAGCACTTATTTTTTATGTCTTCTAAAATTTTTTTATATTCGGCGCGAACAGAACCGGCAAAACCTGCTTCCATACTTTCTACTCTGAGCGGAAAGTATATATCTTTACTGTCGGTTTCATATACATTACCTGATATTTTACCAATTTTATCGATACGTATAACAGCTTGAAATTGTTCATTCATAAAGTTTTTTTTGAATATCCACTCAGAATCCAGTTTTTTAAAACCATATTCTGCAATTTTATTAAAATTTATTTTGGCCTGCTTAAAAATATTTTCTTCAATGTTCATTTTGTTCTACACTGTTGTTTTATTTTTTTTATCTCCTTTATTATATCCTTGAAGTGCCATATCACAATTATTATAAGCGCATTGCTAACAAAAAATTGCATAATTTTATATACTTGGCAAAATGCATTTTTTTAATGAAATAACTTGACAAAAGGTATCTTATTGTCATATATTAAAGCATCGTATAATATTATTAAAAAATTAGTATATATGAAAAAAAAATTTACATTAACAGTCAAAAACATTCTGAAAAATGTTTTAGTATTGGCATTTTGGATATGGGCTATGGGGCTCATATATGTTGGGCTGCAACGCTTAGGCGGAGCCAAAGTTGACGCGACATTACTGTTGGAAACTTTGCCATATTTGGCAGGTGGAGCCGTTTTGTATTGCCTCTTGTGGTTATCTGCTTACATTCGTAAATGAAAAAAACAGCCGTCGGAATTTTTTCGGCGGCTGTTTTTTTATGTATGTTTCGCAATATTACTTAATTTCAGAAGTGCAATGCGGGCAACGTGTTGCTTCTATATCAATTTCACTGCGGCAATACGGACATTTTTTGGTTGTCGGAGCGGCTGCAGCGGCGGCATCTGCTTCAGCTTTAAGCATTTTTGCTTGCAATGTATTAATGGCCTTAATCAAAATAAATACGGCAAAAGCAACAATAATAAAGCTGATAACTGTATTGATAAAGGCTCCATATTTGATGGTTACACCTTCGGTTAAATCAATTGCTAAATCTGAAAAATCAACTTTTCCCAAAGCCCAGCCGATTGGTGGCATAATCACATCTTCAACCAATGAGGTTACAATTTTACCGAAAGCAGCACCGATAATAATACCGACAGCCATATCCATTACATTGCCGCGCATGGCAAATGTTTTGAATTCATTAAAAAAGTTTTTTAACATAATTTTGTTCCTTTCCTGTTATTAATAAATAGGAAAATTACGGCACAGTGCCACAATTTTCTGTTTTGTTTGCGCAATCACCTCATCGGCATTGCCTAAAGCCAACGCGTCCACCACATCACCGATGCAATTTCCAATTAGCTCAAATTCTTTCTCTTTAAATCCGCGTGTGGTTCCAGCCGGAGTCCCTAAACGCACACCGGAGGTGATCTTCGGCGGCTGCGGGTCAAACGGAATGGCATTTTTATTGCAGGTAATATGAGCCTTTTCCAATGCCGTGGTCACCACATCACCGGTCAACCCCTTAGGACGTAAATCTACCAACACCAAATGCGTATCGGTTCCGCCGGAAACCAGCGCCAAACCACGCTTAACCAGCGTATTTCCCAAAGTTTTGGCATTAGCAATAATTTGTGCCGCATAAGCCTTAAATTGCGGGGTTAAATCTTCGCCGAAACAAACCGCTTTGCCGGCAATAACATGTTCCAGTGGTCCGCCTTGTGTTCCCGGAAACACGGCAGAATTAATCTTTTTATAAAGTTCGGCATTATTGGTTAGAATCATGCCGCCGCGCGGTCCGCGCAAAGTTTTATGCGTTGTGGTTGTCACCACATCTGCCCATTGAAGCGGATTCGGATGCATTCCTCCTGCAACCAAACCGGCAAAATGCGCCATATCCACCATTAAATATGCGCCAACTTTATCGGCAATGGTGCGAAACTTAGCAAAATCTATTTGCCGCGGATATGCCGAGCCTCCGGCAACAATAACTTTCGGCTTGCATTCAAGCGCCAAACGCTCTACTTTTTCATAATCAATCAAGCCGTCTTCTTTGCGCACACCATATTGCACAGCATTGAACATTTTGCCGGAAAGCGAAACTTTTGAGCCGTGTGTTAAGTGTCCGCCGGCATCTAGGCTCATACCCATCAGTGTATCACCTGCATTCATCAGTGCCACATAAACCGCCATATTAGCTTGGCTGCCGGAATGCGGCTGCACATTAACATATTCTGCTCCAAAAAGTTTTTTAGCTCTTTCTTGAGCCAAAACTTCTATTTCATCAATAAATTCACACCCGCAATAATATCTGTGTGCCGGATATCCTTCTGCATATTTGTTGGTTAAAATTGAACCTTGCGCCTCCATCACCGCTTTTGACACAATATTTTCCGAAGCAATAAGTTCTACTTGCTCTTGCTGTCTTTTTAACTCTTTTTGAATGATATCATAGATAGCGGCATCTTCCTGCGCTAAATTTTGTTCAAAATCCATACTTTACTCCATTGTTTCAAGTTTATCCAAGCGCCGTTGATGGCGGCCGCCCTCATATTTTGCTTGTAAAAACGTATCAATATATTTAATAACATCGGCAACTTTCATAGTTCTGCCGCCGAAAACCAAAATATTTGCATTATTATGTTCTTTGGCCAAATGCGCTACTTCTTCGTTATAAACCAATGCAGCACGAATACCTTTGCAGCGATTGGCTGCAATTGAGATTCCCACGCCTGTTCCGCAAATTAAAATTCCTAAATCAGCGGTTTTAGAACGAATTGCCTGCACCATTTTTTGTGCCACATCTGGATAATCAACCGATTGACAATCAAAAGTGCCTAAATCAGTTAAGTGCAAGTCTGCATAATGATTGCGCAACACCTCTTTAAGTTCATATCCGCCATGATCGGCGGCAATTGCAATATTCATCAACATACCCTCCGCTTTTTCAATATATAGTAAATATAACTTTTTCAATGTAAAAAAAGCAGTTTTTGCACAATATATCAGCCTTTGTTTTTTTATATAATCAGCTTTTAATTTTAAGAAGTTTGTGTATATTTGTAAAATTGTCAGTAATAAATTTTAGCGATTGAAACATTTGTTTTTCAGTTCTTTTAATTGTGCTAAAATATTGTTTGATTTTGAAGGTTGTTGAATTTCCGGTGCATCGTCAAACCAATGACCTTCCTTCGCAATTAAAAGATAAGGATCGGAGTTCATTGTTAAAGCACGGGGATGAGGTGGCAAATCACGGCAAATAGGAATTAGTTTCATGCCGTTATGGTCTATTGTTTTTTGTGTTTTATCAAAATAAAAACCGCAACTTTGCCAACGAGGAAGTAGCTCTTTCTTACAATAAGCCCCCACTTTACGATATCCTTTTTGCGCCACATAATTAAAGCCATATTGCATAATAGCCTCAGAAACATCAGTTTTTCTGAAATCACGTATTACCGCTATTCGTTCAAATCGGACAAAGCCGGCAAAAGAGCGGATACGCATTGTTCCTACGGGTATAATATTTTGTTGCTTTTGAATATAAGCGATAATATGAACAGCAGCTCCGTCATTGCCATCAAACTCTATATCTTTCGGAATTCCTATTTCTTTAACAAAGACATGCTCTCTCACGGACAAAGCCGCATTGCGTAAATTTTCCGGTCCGGCTACTTCAATCTTTATGTCATTATCGGTAATCATGCCTAATTATAGGGTTGACGAAACGAAATTTTGAATATACTAATTTAATAAATAGGTTATATATTTTGAGTCATAATAAGAGAGGATTTTAAAAAATGAATATAAAAAACTATATTACACTCATTAGGGGAATCCTTTACGTTCAAGAAATTATCCGCTGCAAATCAATTAACAAAGCTGCAGAAGAAAATAATATTAAAACATCAAATTTAAGTATTATTATCAATGATTTTGAAAAAGAAATCGGCACTAAACTATTTAAGCGCTCATCTCAAGGGTGTGTGCCAACCAATGAAGGTTATAAAATTGCCGAACTTGCCTTAGAATTTAAAAAACAAGTGCAAAAAATAAATGATTGGCGCGAAAATATATATTCTAAAAACAGAATGCTGAATATATATATCAGTCCCAATTTGCAATTATCCGATTGGTCTGAATTTGAAAAAAAACATCAAAATATAAAGCTAAACTTTGTGGAAGAAGATATTATGGCAGATGTTAAAATCAGCAACATCCCACCAGCTAGTTCGCTGGAAAAATACACAGAACTGCATATTGGAAACAGTTTAAAACAAAAAATATGGATATATTGTAATGAAAGAACCCCTAAAGCTCTTGAATTTTTTGATTTTATAGTTGCAAAGTTACTTCTTTTATATGATTAATCAATGCCCTAATTTTAGAAATATTTTGCCCTTTTTTATGCGAAACAATCCAAAACGGGTGGCTAAGCTCCACACCTATTTGAGATAAGTGCATTAAATCTTTTTCCTTTTTACCAATAGCAATTGGATGAAGCGCAATACCTATGCCGTCGCATGTCATTCTGAGCAACATTGCTGAGGAATTTGTTGTTGCGACAACATGGTCGGCTCCATCTATAATTTTTTTCCATTGCGGCCATACTCCGGCAAAATTTTCCCTATCACAAATGCGATGGTTTTTTTGTAAATCTTTAATATCTTTAGGAAATCCATATTTAGAAAGATAGCCCATAGATGCAAATAGCCCGAATTTTAATTCGTAGCGAGAAATAATTTCGCTGTCATCAAATTCAGGTTCATCATATACTACTGCCACATCTACATTTGAAAAACTCGGACGCTCAAGTGAGCATTCAATAGTTGTTTTTATATCAGGATATTTTGCAACAAAACTTGATAAACAACTGGAGAGATATCCGGTTCCTAAGCCATCACTTGTCCATAGTCTTATTTTTCCGGAAACATTTGTATCAGAAGCAGCAAAATTTTTAACTTTGTATATAACTTTATCAATATCACATGCAACTTTGAAAATTTCTTTTCCGTTTTCTGTCAGTTTAACGCCATTATAGTTTCTTTCTAATAATTGGCACTTAAGTTTGTCTTCTAAATTTTTTAAGATTTTAGAAAGGTTGGATTGTTTCATTCCATTATTTTCAGCCGTTCCGTTAATTGTTCCGTTTCTGGCTGTTTCTAAAAAACTTAAAATTTCTTTAGCCCAAATAAAATTATCTTTAATCCCCATTTTAGATACCTATATGAAATTAGTTTCTTCTCAAATTTTTTTATATGAAATATATATTACATGAAAAAAATAAATTATTCAATCTAATTTATAAAGCTAACTAAAAAGGAGGACTACATGAATATTATAAAAATACGCAAAATCATAAACATATGCCTAAAAAAACATTGCAGGAGGGGTAGTCAAGCATGAATAAATTAAGCGACTTAGAAGAAAAGCATAAAAATTTCTCTATGAAGAAAAGCCTTTATTTTATGCAGTTTGCGCAAAAAATGTTTTGAAAATTAAAAACGTATCAATGATTAAAATGTTTAAGAAGCAGACAAAGTTGCTCATCAATATAATCAAGAAGATTATCATCAGTTTGTTTAATTTTTTCAATAATTATGTTTTCTTTTTCTAAACGAGATAAACTTTTTTGATTAATAATTTGATGGTTCAGCAATTCATCTATTTTGACATCAAAATTTTGAGCTATGCGATAAATCATAAATAAATCTGGAACAACTGTCCCTCTTTCCAAATTAGAAATAGTTCGCCAACTAACATCACAAATTGCGGCCAGTTCTTCTTGTGTCATATTAGCGGCTTCTCTCATAGCTCGAACTTTTAAGCCTAAATATTTTCTTACATCATTTTTCATATTATACTTATACCTTGAAATATATTGTTTATCCACGAACGATATTTCATAAAATAAATTATAAACAACAATAAAATGCATATTAAGGATAGAACTATGAAAGAAATAAAAAATATCAAGAAGCATAAAACTAAAAAATTAGCCCAAATAATATCAAACTTTTCCCCTTTAATTGCCGGAAAATTTTTATATAATTTTTGCCGACTGACACCCAATCAAAAAATATACTTACTCAAAACAATGGAAAATATCAGAAAATATAATTTGTAAAGCTACAAATTAAAATTGTTGAATTTAGGTATTGCACTTTTTTGCGATATGAGAAAGAGTGCAATACTTTTGGTATATTTCTAGTTTACTTAAGCTGGAATTACTTTCAAACCTACAAAAATTCTATGCTAAATGATAAAAAATATTGACATAAAATAGTTTATAATGTACACATAATGCTGTGAGTTTAAATGCTTAACAAAGGAAAAGAATATGACAGAATATTATGATAAAACTAATGAAAATATGGTTATTGTTTCAAATTTAAATGAACGGCTAAAAAATGCTGTTTTACCACAAGATGTACAAAAATTACAAACAAATTCTTTAATATATAAGGTTAAGATGGCAAAGATGAATTTTATTTTTTACATTTCAAAGAAGCAACATAACTTTATGAAACTTGGACGCTATCTTGATTATAAGGGCTATAAATCATACGAAACAAGAGACGAATGGGGTAAAGTTACGGCCCAAAGAGGGATTCCTAGAGATGAAGTTGATGCAAAAGAAAAGGCATTTATAGCTGCAAAAATTATAAATAAATCAATACAAAATGGTTTTTTGACAGAAAATGATATAAATGATTCATCTTTTCGTTATGTTATTCATCGGATTAAAATTCTTGAACCAAAGTTAGAAGATTGGAGCAACGCGGTTGCTGGTATTGTAAAAGAAAATAAAGGTAATTCAACAATAAAAGAATATACAAATCCACTAAAAAATAAAGGTAAATATTACTAAGTTTAATTTCCTTAAGTGATTAATTTTATTGTCTTTTATGCCAAGAGGTAGATAGTGAGTGAAAAAAATACTGCTTTACCAACGTTAGTTACTTGATTTTCAATGTTGTGTAACGAGCATATTTGAGTGCAGCAAAATGCTTGGCAACAAAGGAAATCGTAGCTTTTCTATCATTATTTAAAACAAAGAACGGGATTTTTATCCCGTCATTTGTTTTAACTGGTGGAGCTAAGCGGGATCGTCTTGATAAAATTTTATTTCTTTATTTTTCAGCAGAAAATTTTATCTTCGGTCACTCGGTTGCATGTTTTTCGCTTCGCGTCGCTTGCGCTAGCTGACTCAAAAGCAACCTTCGCCCGTCGTCAGAAAAATGCCATTTTAGGCATTTTTCTTTCCTCCGGCCACT